>NZ_CP083539.1:1412010-1718138 GCF_025144335.1 Jannaschia sp. W003 | reverse complement strand
CCCACCGCGATGTGCTGGATGCCCTCGCCCTTGTAGCGCTTGAGGTACTCCACGATCTGCCCCGTCTCGCCCCGGTCCTCGTTGATCGGGATGCGGATCCGGCCGCAGGGAGAGGTCAGCGCGCGGCTGTGCAGGCCGGTATGCTTGCCCTTGATGTCGAAGAAGCGGATCTCGCGGAAGTTGAACAGGTCGCCGTAGAAGCGGAACCACACGTCCATGTTGCCGCGGTGGACGTTGTGGGTGAGGTGGTCGAGGTAGTGGAAGCCCACGCCCTCGGGGTTCGCCTCGGCATGCCAGTCGAACTCCGCGTTGTAGGGCGAGGCGTCGCGGTATTGGTCTACGAAGTAGATCAGCGAGCCGCCGATGCCGCGGATCGCCGGCACGTCCATCACCTTGCCGTCGCCCTCGTAGGGCTCCGCGCCCTTCGCCACGGCGTGGCGGAAGGCGTGGTCCGCGTCGGCCACCCGCCAGCCCATCGACGGCGCGCAGGGGCCGTGCTCGGCGACGAAGGCCGTGGCGTGACTGCCCGGCTCGGCGTTGATGAGATACGAGATGTCGCCCTGCTGCCAGAGCTCCACCGCCTTGCGCTTGTGGGTCGCCACGTGGGCGTAGCCTTGGGCGATGAAGATGTCGCGCAGGGCCTGCGGGTCTTCGTGGGCGAATTCTACGAACTCGAAGCCGTCGGTGCCGGCGGGGTTCGCCTCGGAAATATCGGAATACGGTGCGTCGTGGGGGAACGGTCCCATGGGTGCCTCCTGTTTGGGCCAAGGATACCACCACCGCGGGGCGCGTTCCGCGCTTATCCCGCCCCGATCGACCTTCCGTTCACGGGTTTCGCGTGCGAAACATCGCCCCCATGCGCGATCCCCGCACCTCCCTGAACGAGACCGACCGCCACCTCCTGCGGCTGATCCAGCGCGACGCGGGCCTGACGGCCGAGGCGCTGGGCCAAGCGCTGGGTCTCTCGGCGAGCCAGGCGGGCCGCCGCCGCGCGCGGCTGGAGGCCGAGGGCTACGTGCGCGCGACCGTGGCCCGCCTCGACCCGGCGCATCTCGGCCTGCGGGTGCAGGCTTTCGTGCAGGTCGCCATGGCCACCCACGAGCCGCGCGAGGCCCGCGCCTTCCTGCGCCTTCTCGAGGCGCGCGCAGAGGTCACCTCGGTCTGGACCCTGACCGGCGAGGCCGACTACCTGCTGCGCGTCTGGTGCGAGGACCTGCCGGCCCTCAACGCCCTGATCCACGGCACCCTCCTGTCCCACCCCGCGGTCAGCCGGGTGCGCAGCCAGATCGTGATGGACCAGCCGAAGCGCGACGCGCCCCTGCCCGTCTAGGCGGCATCGCGGGAACGTGGTCCCCGTCGGGGGATCGGTGCTGGCATGACGGGGGCCGCTCGCCTAATGCGGGTGCATGGAATCCGTGCTGCTCATGGCCGTCGTATATCTCGCCGCGGCGACGATCTGCGTGCCCGCGGCCGTGCGCCTCGGGCTCGGCTCGGTGCTGGGCTACCTCGTGGCCGGCGTGATGATCGGCCCGCTCACAGGCCTCGTCGGCTCCGAGACCGCGGACCTGCAGCACTTCGCCGAGTTCGGCGTCGTCATGATGCTGTTCCTGATCGGGCTGGAGCTGGACCCCGCCACGCTCTGGCGCTGGCGCGCGCGCCTCCTGGGCCTCGGCGGCGGTCAGGTCGTGCTGACCGCGCTTCTGGTGGGCGGCGCCGCGCTGGCGATGGGGCAGACCCTCGCCGTGGCGGCTGCGGCGGGCGCCGCGTTCTCGCTCTCGTCCACGGCGATCGTGATGCAGACCCTGCAGGAGAAGCGGCTCAACCAGACCCCGGGCGGGCGCCACGCCTTTTCGGTGCTGCTCAGCCAGGACATCGCGGTGATCCCGCTGCTCGCGCTCCTGCCGCTCTTCGCGCCGGGCTACCACGCCCCCGAGGAGCATGGCGGCCACGACGCCGCCGTGCCCGTGGGCGACGGGGCGTCGGCGCAGATGGCCGAGCAGGTCACCTCGTTCATCGACACCCTGCCGCCCTGGGGCGTGGCGCTCGCCACCATCGCCGCGGTCGCCTTCGTGATCCTGGGCGGGCGCTTCCTGACGCGGCCCGTCTTCGCCTGGGTCGGCCGCGCGCAGATCCGCGAGATGCTCACGGTGGTCTCGCTGCTGTTCGTGATAGGTGTCGCGGCACTGATGATGTTGGTGGGCCTGTCGCCGGCGCTCGGTACCTTTCTCGCGGGCGTGGTGCTTGCCAACTCCGAGTATCGGCACGAGCTGGAAGCCGACATCGAGCCGTTCAAGGGCCTCCTGCTCGGCCTCTTCTTCATCACCGTGGGCGCGGGTATCGATTTCGGCGTGCTGATGGGCGCGCCCTTCCTGGTGGCGGGGCTGGTGCTGGGACTGATCGCGCTGAAGGGCGCGGTGCTGTTCGGCCTGGGCTCGCTGTTCGGCCTGCGCGGGCGCGACCGCATCCTCTTCACGCTGTCCCTCGCCCAGGCCGGCGAGTTCGGCTTCGTGCTGGTCTCGCTGGCGCTGGCGCAAGGCTTGCTGACCCCGGCCCTCTCGGCGCTGTTCCTGCTGATCGTCGCGCTCTCGATGCTGCTGACGCCGATCCTGTTCATCCTCTACGACTGGTACGCCGCCCGCGCGCCCGGCCTGCCCGAGATCGAGCCCGACGAGATCGACGAGGAGGGCGAGGTCATTATCGCCGGCGTGGGCCGCTTCGGGCAGGTGGTGCACCGGATGCTGCAGGCGGCCGGCCTGCGCACGGTGGTGCTCGACCACGACATTGAGACGATCCAGCTCCTGCGCACCTTCGGGCTCAAGACCTACGTGGGCGACCCCACGCGCCCCGAGCTCCTGAAGGCCGCGGGGCTGAGCAAGGCCACGCTGCTGGTAATCGCGCTAGACGACCGGGCCGACGCGGTGCGGCTGGTGAAGACCGCGCGCTCGATCAACCCGGACATCCAGATCATCGCCCGTGCCTACGACCGCACCCACGCCTACGAGCTCTACCGCGCGGGCGCCGACGACATCGTGCGCGAGATGTTCGACAGCGCTCTGCGCGCAGGCCGCTACGTGCTCGAGCGCATGGGCTGGTCCGACGCCGAGGCCCTGCGCGCGCGCGACGCCTACTTCCGCCACGACCGGACCATGCTGCTGGACCTCGCGAGGCTCTGGAAGCCCGGGGTGCCGCTGTCGCAGAACGCCGAGTACGTGGAGCGCGCGAAGGCCTACAACAAGGACTTCGAGAACGCGCTGATGCAGCGCTTCGGCGAGGACGAGGAGGCCGCCGAGGAGGCACGCGCCGCCGGCGAGGCCGCCGACCGCGCCCGCGAGGAGGCCGCCGCCGAGCCGCGCCCCGAGCCGCCTAGCCGGCGCGCCGCAGGCTGACGCGCTCGGACCAGCTCGGCGCGTCGGTCCACGTCTCGCGCTGCGCGCCCTCCATCAACGCCTCGGTGTTGCGCATCACGTCGCCCAGCGCGAAGGCGACCATGGCGGCGTGCTCCAGCAGCTCGTCGCCGGCGCGGCGCGGGAGGTGGTCGTGGAGCGCCTGCGCGGCTTCGCGCATCCGCTCCATCTCGCGCACGGGCACTCGGCGGCCCCGGCCCAGCGCCTCGTAGACCCGGCCGGCAGCGTCGCGGAAATCCTCCAGCGGCCCTTCCAGCCCCGCCTCGGTCAGGTCGCGGGTGCGGGCCGTGGCGCGGTCCAGCAGCCACAGCGCGTTCCACGCCTCGGTCACCGCATCGACGCGCGCCTCGCGGCTGGCATGGTCCGCCATCTCCAGCGCGCCGAGGGCGTCACGGGCGTCCTGCAGCGTGCCGAGGATGCGGTGGCGCTCCGGCACGCCCTCCTCGGCGCCCTCGACCTTGGCCTTGCCCACCACCTCGGGCAGGGCACGGGCGAAGGCGCGCAGCGCCGAGGCAAGGTGGCGCTCGAAGCGGTCCTTGGCGGTGTCGGGCCAGATCAGGAGGGATGCCGCGATACCTATGGCTGCGCCCAGCGCGATGGCGATCAGCCGGTCCGTGGCCGAGACCCAGATGTTCATGTTGTCGGCCAGCGACAGGCCCACGGCGCAGATCACGCCATAGGCCCAGTCGGGGCGCAGCTTGGAGATGCCGTTGAGGATCAGGAGGCTGCCCGCGAGGGCGACGCCGGTGCTCCAGCCCGTGGGCAGGAGGATCAGCGCGGGCATCCCCACGGCGAGCCCGACGAAGGTGGCCGCGAAACGCGTGCGGATGGAGTTGAGCGTGCCGCCGATCGAGGGCTGGAGGATCAGGACCGCCGAGAGCACGCCCACGAAGGCTTCGGAGGTGCGGCCCAACGCCACCAGCACGAACCACATGGCGAGCGCGGCGGCCCCGGTCTGCACGGCGATGCGCAGCGCGTCGCGCAGCGCGGCTACGTCCATGTCGAGGCGGGCCGCGAGGCGGCGGGGGAGATCGCGAAGGGCCACGCCCCGCAACCCCCGGTGGCGCGATCCGTTCCCGCGGGGGCGCCTGGGGGAGCGCCCCGGCGTGCGCCTAGAGGCCCTTGGCGTGGTAGCTCGCGGCGATGCGGCCGATCGAGACGATGAAGGCCGCGGTGCGCAGGTCCTCGACGTCATCGCGGCCCTGCCAGACCTCGCGCATGGACTGATAGGCCTCGCGCATGGTGTCGTCGAGGCCGGAGCGGACCAGCTCCAGCTCGCCCGCGCCGCGCAGGTAGTCGCGCTTGAAGTTCTCGCTGAGGGTCCAGGCCACCTCGCGGTTCTTGGACAGGCGCTCCAGCTCGTCGACCAGCACCTGGTGGCGCGCCTCCTCGGCGCGGCGCTGCATGCGGCCGAAGCGGATGTGGGAGAGGTTCTTGACCCACTCGAAGTAGGAGACCGTCACGCCGCCCGCGTTGGCGTACATGTCGGGGATGATGACGGTGCCCTTCTGGCGCAGGATGCGGTCCGCATCGGACGTCACGGGGCCGTTCGCCGCCTCGATGATCAGTGGCGCCCGGATCATCCCCGCGTTGCCCTCGTGGATCACGCCCTCGAGGGCCGCGGGGACGAGGATATCGCACTCGGCTTCGAGAAGCTTGGCGCCGTCCGCCTCGTAGGTGGCGCCGGGGAAGTCCTTCACGCCGCCCGTCTCGCGGATGTGCGCCTGCACCGCCTCGGGATCGAGGCCGTCCTCGGAGTGGATCGCCCCATCGCGCTCGATGATCGCGGTGATGCGGCAGCCGTCCTCCTCGTGGAGGAACTTGGCGGCGTGGAAGCCCACGTTGCCGAGGCCCTGCACCACCACCCGCTTGCCGTCGAGCGTGCCCGAGAGCTTCGCCGCGGCGATGTCGTCCTTGTGGCGGAAGAACTCGCGCAGCGCGTACTGCACGCCCCGGCCCGTGGCCTCGACCCGGCCCTTGATGCCGCCGGCGTTGAGCGGCTTGCCGGTGACGCAGGCGCGGCCGTTGATGTCGGTAGTGTTCATGCGCTGGTACTGGTCGACGATCCACGCCATCTCGCGCTCGCCGGTGCCCATGTCGGGGGCGGGCACGTTCTGGGCGGGGTTGATCATGTCGCGCTTGATCAACTCGTAGGCGAAGCGGCGGGTGATCTGCTCGAGCTCGTGCTCGTCCCACTCGCGCGGGTCGATGCACAGGCCGCCCTTGGAGCCGCCGAAGGGCGTCTCCACAAGCGCGCACTTGTAGGTCATCAGCGCGGCCAGCGCCTCCACCTCGTCCTGGTTCACGGCGAGCGAGTAGCGGATGCCGCCCTTCACGGGCTCCATGTGCTCGGAGTGGACCGAGCGGTATCCGGTGAAGGTGTGGATCGCGCCGCGCAGGCGCACGCCGAAGCGCACCGTGTAGGTGGCGTTGCAGACGCGGATCTTCTTGGCCAGCCCCGGGGCCAGGTCCATGCGGGCCACGGCCCTGTCGTACATCGCGTTGACGGATGCGCTGAAGCCTGCGGCCATGGTGTCCTCCCGGGAGCGGCCGGCGCCCTTCGCGGCCCCGGCTTTGTTAGCGGTCCGTTCCTTAAAGTCCCGTTGCCGCCCGATTGTCCACCGGGGCGGGACGCCGCCCCATGCGCGCCCCCGCCCCGGCCCGGAATCGGCCCGATTCCGGTGGCATGTCTCCTCCCGACCCGCGCCGCCCATCCCGGACGGCAAGCGAATCGAGGAGCGACCCATGCCCCGCTGGATCGAGCGTCCCCTCCGCGCCGCCGACGCGTTCCGCCGCGACGAGAGCGGCGTTCTGACCATCTTCGGCGTCGGCGTGTTCATCCTGATGATGCTCGCCGGCGGCATCGCGCTGGACTTCATGCGCTTCGAGAACGAGCGGACCCGCCTGCAGCACACGCTCGACCGCGCCGTGCTCGCCGCCGCCTCGCTGAACCAGCAGCGCGACCGCCGCGAGGTGATCCAGGACTACTTCCGGGCCTCGGGCCTGGCCGGCTACGACCTGGAACTCGAGATCGACGAGTCGCTGGAGCACCGCGCGATCATGGCGCACACGTCGTCGCCGGTGCGCTCGCTGTTCCTGAACATGGTGGGCATCGACTCCATCGTCGCGCCCGCCTCCTCGGCCGCCGAGGAGCGCATCCGGAACCTCGAGGTGAGCCTCGTGCTCGACGTGTCGGGATCGATGGGCGACGACGGCAAGATCACGCGCCTGCGCTCCGCCGCGAAGGACTTCGTGGACTCGATGCTGACCGGCTCCGAGACCATGACCTCGGTGTCGATCGTGCCCTACAACGGCAAGGTCAACATCGGCTCGTCGATGGCGGACTACTTCGCCCTCGACCCGAGCGAACACACGCTGTCGAACTGCGCACGCTTCGACTCGGCCGACTTCCAGAGCTCCGGCATCGCGGCCGGGACCGTGTTGAAGCGCCTCGCGAACTTCGACGTGATGACCTACAGCTCCTGGGAGCGGACGGGCGGCATCGCGCGGCCGCACTGCCCCCACAACGACACCAATCGGATCGTGCCCTGGTCCAACAACGCCAGCGCCCTCAAGAGCTACATCGGCTCGCTGAACGCGGGCGGCTGGACCGCGATCGACATGGGCATGAAGTGGGGCACCGCGCTTCTCGATCCCTCGACGCGCTCCCGGCTCAACGCGATGGTCGGGGACGGCATCGTGCCCGTCGACTTCGTGGACCGGCCGGTGGACTATCGCACCGCAGGCGCGCTGAAGGTCGTGGTGATCATGACCGACGGGATGAACACCGATCAGTACGACCTGCGCGACGACCGCCGCGGCAACGCGCTCGCACCGATCTGGGCCTATCACAGCGTCTTCGACGACTACGACGGCGAGCGGCAGAGCTGGACCGCCGGCGCGATCATGACGGACCACCCCGACATGCGCTACTCGGCCCGGTTCGAGGAGATGGACAAGTACTACGACTGGAAGCGCGACGACCTGCGCTCCACCCCGGTGGGCGGCGACGACGCGGTCCAGCTGACGTGGCACGAGGCGAACTCGATCTTCGGGGTCCGCTACCTGCAGAGCGCGATCGCCCCTTGGGACGGGCGGGTCGACGACAAGACCATGAAGCAGGAGGACTACGACTACTGGCGACGCTTCACCGTCACCTCGCTGGCCGACAACGCGAAGGCCGACGCGAACCTCAGCGCGATCTGCGCCGCCGCCCGCAAGGAGGGCATCGTGGTCTACACGATCGCATACAAGGCCGAGAAGGAAGGCAAGGACGCGATGCTGGACTGCGCGGGATCGCCGATCTTCTACTACAACGTCGAGGACCTCAACATCGCCGAGGCCTTCCACAGCATCCAGGCCTCGATCCACTCGCTGAGGCTGACCCTGTGAGCGCGCCGGGCCCCGCGCGCGCCGCTCCGCTGGCCGGGAGGCTCGCCCGCGGCATCCGCCGCGGCGCGGCGCGCCTCGACCGCGCGATCGGGCTGACCGACGACCGGCGCGAGGACGGACAGGCCACGGTCGAGTTCGTGATCCTGTTCCCGATCTTCATGGCGCTGTTCCTGTCGGCCTTCGAGTCTTCGCTGATGCTGACGCGCCAGCTGATGCTCGAGCGCGCGCTCGACATCGTCATGCGCGACGTGCGCCTCGCCACCGGGACGGACAACGACCACGACGACCTGCGCACGAGCATCTGCGAGCGGGCGCCGATCCTGCCCCAGTGCGACAGCAACCTCGTGATTGAGATCACCGACATCAACCCGCCCGGCTACGACCTGCCCGCCGACGACGCGCCGTGCGTCGACCGCACCGTCGCGGTGCAGGCCTACAGCAACGACAGCCTCATCACCAAGGGCGCGCGCAACCAGCTGATGCTGGTCCGGGCCTGCTTCGCCGTGGATCCCGTGTTCCCGGGCACGGGCGTCGGGCTGGCGCTGCTGCGCTCGAACGACGGCGACGTCCAGCTGCTCGCCGCCACCGCCTTCGTCCAGGAGCCCTGAGCCGATGCGTCTTCCCCGCCCCGTCCGAGCCCTCGCCCGGTCCCTGCGCGACGAGCGCGGCTCGATCGCCGTCGAGGCGGTGATCATCCTGCCCGTGCTGGTGCTGTTCTACCTGGTCAGCTTCACGCTCTACAACGCGTACCACAAGCAGACCGTGGTCACGAAGGCGGGCTACACCCTCTCGGACCTCCTCTCGCGCCAGAACGCCCCCGTCACCGCGAACAACATCGACGGCATGCGCGACGTGTTCGCCTACATCACCCGCGACGGCGCGGACGCGCAGATCCGCGTGACCCACCTGACCCGCTACGTGGACACCACGGCGGGCCTTGACGAGTACCGGATCATCGACTCCTACGGCACCGGCGACGTCGGGCAGATGTCCCAGGCGCAGCTCGACCGCGACCTCCTGCGCGTGCCCAACCTCGCCAGCAACGAGCATGTCACGGTGATCGAGACCTTCTCGCCCTACACGCCGCCCTTCTTCATCGGGCTCGACTCTTACCAGATGGAATCCTTCGTGGTCTCGCGCCAACGCTCGGGAATGCCCATCGTCATGCGGGTGCCGCCCCTCGGGACCGGCAGCGGCGGCGAGGAGGAGGAAGCGTCCACCTGACCGGACCGCGTGGCGATCCGGCCGGCCGCGCAGTTCGTGCCCCCGCCCCGCTGGACTCCGGGCAGGGGCGACCCGATATTCCCCACATGCGCCTGCCCGACAGTTTCCTCGACGAGATCCGCGCACGGCTGAGCCTCAGCCAGGTCGTCGGCCGGCGCGTGACCTGGGATCTGCGCAAGAGCAACCAGGCCAAGGGCGACTGGTGGGCGCCCTGCCCCTTCCATCAGGAGAAGTCGCCGAGCTTCCACGTGGATGACCAGAAGGGGTTCTTCTACTGCTTCGGCTGCGGCGCGAAGGGCAACCTGTTCGGCTTCGTGCAGCAGCAGGAGAACGTGGGCTTCATGGAGGCGGTGGAGCTGCTCGCCCGCGAGGCCGGCATGGAGATGCCCCGCCGCGACCCGCGCGAGGCGCAGGCCGCCGACCGTCGCACGCAGCTCGCCGAGCTGTGCGAGGAGGCGCTGCGCTTCTTCCGCACCCAGCTCAAGACCGGGGCCGCCGCGGAGGCGCGGGACTATCTGCGCGGGCGGAGCCTGTCGCCCGACACGCTGGACCGCTTCGAGATCGGCTTCGCCCCGAACCGCCGCATGGCCCTGCGCGACCACCTGATGCAGCGCGGGGTCGCGCCCAACCTCATCGAGGCCGCCGGCCTCGCCACCCCCGCCTCCGAGGGCGATCCGCGCGACCGCTTCATCAACCGCATCACCTTCCCGATCCGCGACGGGCGTGGGCGCTGCATCGGCTTCGGCGGGCGGGCCATGAACCCCGACGCCAAGGCCAAGTACCTGAACTCCCCCGAGACCGAGCTCTTCGACAAGGGCGCCAACCTCTACAACCTCGCCCGCGCCCGCTCCGCCGCCGGCAAGGGGCAGACGGTGGTGGTGGCCGAGGGCTACATGGACGTGATCGCGTTGGCGCAGGCCGGCTTCGAGGCCGCCGTTGCGCCCCTCGGCACGGCCGTCACCGACCGGCAGCTCCGGCTCCTGTGGCGCGTGTCGCCCGAGCCGGTCGTGGCGCTCGACGGGGATGCGGCGGGCCAGCGCGCGGGGCTGCGGCTGGCCGACCTCGCCCTGCCCATGATCGCCGCCGGCCAGTCCCTGCGCTTCGCGATCCTGCCCGAGGGCCAGGACCCCGACGACCTGATCCGCGCCGGCGGGCCGGAGGCCATGCGCGCCGTGCTGGAGGGGGCGGTGCCGATGTCGGCGCTGCTCTGGCGGCGGGCCACCGAAGGCAAGGTGCTCGACAGCCCCGAGCGGCGCGCGGCCTTCGATGCCGAGCTGCGCGCCCTCGTGAGGCGCATCGAGGACCCGAACGTGCGGCGCCACTACGGCGAGGCCTTCGCGCGCCAGCGTGCCGACCTGTTCGGCCCCGAGATGCGGCAGGAGGCGCCCCGCGCCTTCGCGGGCGACCGCCCCTTCCGCCCTCGCGGCTCCGGCCGGCCGGGCGGCGGTCGCGGCGGCGGCGCGTGGCAGCCGCCCGCGCTGGCCACGGTCGCGGCGCGCGGCTCGGCGTTGGCGCAGGGCGCAGCCGACCCCGACCGGGTGCTCGAGCAGGTGGCGCTGGCGGGGCTCGTGCTCCACCCCGCGCTCCTCGAGGACTTCGCCGAGGCGTTGGAGCGCGGGCACTGGGCCGGCGAGGGCCACGGTCGCATCGCCCAGGCCCTCCTGGCGGTCGACCCGGTGGACGATCCGGCCGAGGCGCGCGCGGCTCTCGAGCGGGCGGGCTGCGGGCCGGCCCTTGAAGCGCTGCTCGCTCTGGCCCATGTGCGTGTCTCCCCGGCCGCCCGGCCCGGCGCAGGGGACGCGGACGCGGCGGCCTGCGTGCGCGACGCCTTCGCCCGGCTCGAGGCCCGGCGCGGGGTGGCGCGCGAGACGCTGGAGGCGATCGAGGACTTCGAGGACGGTGGCGACGAGGCGATCGTCTGGCGGCTGGGTCAGGCGCTGCGGCGCCGCGACGAGGCGACGCGGGCGCCGCGCGACGAGGAGACGGGTGGCGACGATGCCGCGGGTATGTCGGAATTCCTGCAGGGCCTTCTGGACGCGAAGGTCTGGGAGAAACAGAAACGGAAGTGATTCGGGGTGCGGCCCCGGGTGATTCGCGATAAGACGTCGCGGACAACCGTAACGAGAATCACTCCGAGCGAGGAGCGGCCGATGGCGAAGGACACGGACGAGCGGAAGGACGAAGGCGACGACCATTCGCTCGACATGAGCCAGGCGGCCGTGAAGCGGATGATCGGCGACGCCCGCGTGCGGGGGTACATCACCTACGACCAGCTCAATCAGGTTCTGCCGCCCGACCAGGTGTCGAGCGAGCAGATAGAGGACGTGATGTCGATGCTCTCGGAGATGGGCATCAACATCGTCGAGGCCGAGGAGGCCGAGGAAGAGGACAAGCCCGCCCAGTCCACCGCGGTGGTCGAGGCGAACAAGAACCGCGACCTCGCGGTCTCCACCGAGTCCGAGCAGAAGCTCGACCGGACCGACGACCCCGTGCGCATGTACCTGCGCGAGATGGGCTCCGTGGAGTTGCTGAGCCGCGAGGGCGAGATCGCCATCGCCAAGCGCATCGAGGCGGGGCGCAACACAATGATCGCCGGGCTCTGCGAGAGCCCGCTGACGTTCCAGGCCATCACGATCTGGCGCGACGAGCTGCTGTCCGAGGACATCCTGCTGCGCGACGTGATCGACCTCGAGACCACGTTCGGCAACCAGCTCGACGAGGACGACGACGCCCCCGTGGTCGGCGCCGCCCCGGCCAACGACAACCGTGCCGCCGCGGCGGGTGACGGCAAGGCCCAGGAGGTCGACGCCGACGGCAACCCAATCTCGGCCGACGACGACGACGAGGAGGACGACGGCGCCAACCTGTCGCTCGCCGCGATGGAGGCCGCGCTCAAGCCCCGCGTCCTTGAGACGCTGGACCGCATCGCCGACGACTACGTGACCCTGTCGGACATGCAGGACCAGCGCATCTCGGCGACCCTGAACGAGGACGACAGCTTCGGCGAGAAGGCCGAGGGCGCCTACCAGGAGCTGCGCTCCGAGATCGTTGAGCTGGTGAACTCGCTGCACCTCCACAACAACCGCATCGAGGCGCTGATCGACCAGCTCTACGGCATCAACCGCCGGATCATGTCGATCGACTCTGGGATGGTGAAGCTGGCCGACCAAGCCCGCATCAACCGCCGCGAGTTCGTCGACGCCTACCGCGGCTACGAGCTCGATCCCACCTGGATCGACCGCATGACGGAGCGCGACGGCCGCGGCTGGCAGATGCTCATGGAGCGCAGCCGCGACAAGATCGAGGAGCTGCGCGGCGACATGGCCCAGGTGGGCCAGTACGTGGGCGTCGGCATCGGCGAGTTCCGCCGCATCGTGCAGCAGGTCCAGAAGGGCGAGAAGGAGGCCCGGCAGGCCAAGAAGGAGATGGTCGAGGCCAACCTGCGCCTCGTGATCTCGATCGCCAAGAAGTACACGAACCGCGGCCTGCAGTTCCTGGACCTCATCCAGGAAGGCAACATCGGCCTGATGAAGGCCGTCGACAAGTTCGAGTACCGCCGCGGCTACAAGTTCTCGACCTACGCGACGTGGTGGATCCGACAGGCCATCACCCGCTCGATCGCCGACCAGGCGCGCACGATCCGCATCCCGGTCCACATGATCGAGACCATCAACAAGCTGGTGCGGACGGGGCGCCAGATGCTCCACGAGATCGGCCGCGAGCCGACCCCCGAGGAGCTGGCCGCCAAGCTGCAGATGCCGCTCGAGAAGGTCCGCAAGGTGATGAAGATCGCCAAGGAGCCGATCTCGCTCGAGACGCCGATCGGCGACGAGGAGGACTCGCAGCTCGGGGACTTCATCGAGGACAAGAACGCCGTGCTGCCGCTCGATTCGGCCATTCAGGAGAACCTGAAGGAGACGACGACGCGCGTCCTCGCCTCGCTGACCCCCCGCGAGGAGCGGGTGCTGCGCATGCGCTTCGGCATCGGCATGAACACCGACCACACCCTCGAGGAGGTCGGCCAGCAGTTCTCGGTCACGCGCGAGCGCATCCGCCAGATCGAGGCCAAGGCCCTGCGCAAGCTCAAGCACCCCTCGCGGTCGCGCAAGCTGCGGAGCTTCCTCGACCAGTAGGCCAAGGCTGCGAAGGCGGCGGATCGCTCCGCCGCCTTCCGCGCGATCGCTGCGACCGCGCGGCCCCTACCCCGCCGCTTCCCGTTGCAGCACGGCCCGCGTGGCCGGATGGTCCGCGCAGCGCGCGACCCAGGCGCGCACCGCCGCATGGTCCGGCACCGCGTCCGGGAACGCCGTGAACGGGCTCGACAGCAGCAGGTCGACGGCCGAGTAGTCCTCGCCCAGGAGGAACGGCCCCTCGGCCAGCGCCTCGACCAGCCGGTCCACCATCGCGTCGAAGTCGCGGAACGTGGCCCCGAGCGCGGGATGGTCGATCCCCGCGAAGCGGTGGACCAGCACGGGCTCCATCACGCCCGCATAGTAGAACAGCCAGCCGAGGAACCGGCCCCGCTGCGGATGGCCCGCGGGCCGCCCGAGACCGGCATCGGGGAACAGCTCCGTGAGATAGGCCACGATCGCGCCGCGCTCGCGCACGCTGTCCGCGCCGTTCACCAGGAACGGCACCTTCCCCTCGGGGTGGGGGTTGCGCGGGTCCGGACCGCCGGAGCCGTCCGCGCGGGCGACCGAGACCTCGACCACGTCGACGCGGTCGCGGACGCCCAGCGCCTCGATGAGCGCGAGGATCGAGGTCGAGCGGGAGTTGGGGGCATGGTAGAGCGTGAGCATCGGCGGGTCCTCCGGTTTGCGCGATGCCTCGCAATAGCCGCACCCTGCTGCCATATCCGGTCAGCATGGCCCGCCCCGACCGCCTCATGCGCCTGATGGACGCGCTGCGCCGGCTGCCTGCGCCTGTGACGGCCGAGCGCCTCGCGGCGCGGACGGGCGTGTCGCGCCGCCAGCTTTACCGCGACATCGCCACGCTGCGCGCCGGGGGCGCCCTGATCGACGGCGAGGCCGGGGTCGGGTACCGCCTGACCGAAGACCCCGCCCTGCCGCCGCAGAGCTTCTCGCGGCTGGAGATCGAGGCGCTGGTGCTCGCCGTGGGCGAGCTGCGCCTGACGGGCGACGCCGCGCTGGAGGAGGCGGGCCGCACGGCGCTGGCCCGCATCATCGCCACGCTTCCCGACGCGCAGTCCCGGCAGGCGATGCATACGGTGCTGCGGACCTTCCGCCCCCCGCCCGCCCCGGTCGAGACGTCGGTGGACATGGGGCTCCTGCGCCGGGCCTGCTGGGAGGAGCTGGCGCTCGACGTCGCCTACCGCGACCTGCGGGGGCGGCGGACGCGGCGCGAGGTCTGGCCCCTGGGGATCAGCTACGCGGCGGGCACGCTCAAGGTGCTGGTCTGGTGCCGCCTGCGCGAGGACTGGCGCCAGTTCCACGCCGCGGGAATCGAGGAGGCCCGGCCGACGGGGCGCAGCTTCCGCCCCCGCCGCGTCGCTCTGCTGCGCGACTACGCCGCCGCGCGGGCCTCCGGGGGCGCCGGGTAGGGGCGCGCCCTACCCCATGCCCGTCCGCACCGGGCTGCGCGCGGCGCGGCGGCGGTCGTCGTGCCAGCTTAGGCCAGCGGCGGTGCCCCAGGCCAGGATGTAGAGCGCGCCGAAGCCCAGCATCACCACGCCCGGCACCGGGCCGACCGCGGCGCGGGCCAGGAACGTCTCGATGCTGTCGGCGGCCACCGGATGGACGGTGATCTTGCCCACGTAGGCCACCGACTGGATCAGGAGGATCCAGAAGTAGTTGCGCCGGATGCGCCGCCCCACCGCCACCCACATCGAGACGTGGTAGTGCGGGCGCCAGTAGTCCTCGGCCAGGGTGCGGTGCCAGCCCTCCTCCATGCGCAGGTCGCCGTCGTGGAGCATCGGCGCGTAAAAGTGCGTCTCCATCCACCGCGCCCGCGCGCGCCAGACGTTGAAGTAGCGGTAGCGCCGGGCCTCCAGCATCAGGAAGAACACGATCAGCACGCCCACCAGCACGAGGGGCAGCGGCGAGGCCTCGGGCGAGGCGAAGGCGATCGACAGCGCGATGCCCAGGGTGACCACGGCCCAGTTGGTGGTGGTGTCCAGCCGCTGGCGCCAGAGCGTGGAGCGGTACACCTCGCCCCGATAGAGATGGGCCAGCGCCCCCATCTCGGCGCTGTCGAAGCGCGCCCGCTCGGTCCCCTCGGTCATCGCGGCCCTCCCCTGCCCGATCCTGCGCTCCGCGTGCGCGCCGTGGCAAGCCCGGCGCCCGCTTGGCCCCGCCCCGGCCGGGGTCTAGGATGCTCCCGACCCGCACGAGACCCGAGGTGCCGCCCCATGTCCCTTCTGTCCCGCCTGTTCGGCGGCCGCGCCAAGGAGGCTCCCGCCGCGCCGTCCGAGGAGTACCGCGGCTTCGCGATCCGCCCCGACCCCGCCAAGGCCGACGACGGCTGGCGCATCCGCGCGCTGGTCGAGAAGGACGGCCGCAGCCACGAACTGATCCGCGCCGACACCCTGCGCGACCGCGAGAGCGCCGCGGAGGCCTCGGTGCTGAAGGCCAAGCAGATGATCGACCAGTTGGGCGAGCGCATCTTCGACTGAGCGCGCCGCCGAGCCCCCGCTTGACGGCGGCGGAACGATTGCGGAACCCTCGGCGCATCAGCCGAGGGGATTCCTTTTGTCCGACAGCGTGTTCTTCGCCGCCCTTCTCGGGATGGGCGCCCTCCTGCTCGCCCTCGTGTGGCTCACCGCCTCGGCCCGCGCCGCCTGCGCCGGGCTGGGCCGCGACTTGGAGGCCATGCGCGCCGAGCGCGACGCCCACCGCGACCGCTGCGGCGCGCTGGAAGGTGAGGCGCGCGAGGCCCGCGACGCTCACGGGGCCGCCCGCGGCGACGTCTCGCGGCTGGAGCAGACAGAGCGGCACCTGCGCGAGGTGGTGGAGCGGCTGGAACGCGACGCGGGCGGCCTTGAGGCCACATTGGAGGCGGCGCGCGGCGAGGTGAAACGGCTGGAGGTGGCGAACGGGCGGCTTGAGGCCGACCTCGCGGCCCGCCGGCGCGCCCACGACGAGGAGGTGGCCCTCCTCAAGGAGATCCGCGACGACATGGCGAACCGGTTCAAGACGCTGGCCGACGCCACCTTGCGCGAGCATGGCGACCGCTTCGGCGCGCTGAACCAGGAGCGGATGGCCGCCCTTCTGAAGCCCATGCGCGAGCAGGTCGACCACTTCCAGCGCGAGCTGCGCGAGGCGCACACCGGCGCCGCCAAGGACCGCGAGCGCCTCAAGAGCGAGATCGACCAGCTCACCCGCCGCTCCGAGGAGGTCAGCCGCGAGGCCGTGGCGCTGACCAACGCGCTCAAGGGCGAGAAGCAGCGCCAGGGCGCTTGGGGCGAGATGATCTTGGAGCGGCTCCTGGAGGATTCGGGTCTGGAGAAGGGGCGCGAATACGAGACCCAGTTCTCGGTCACCGACGCCGACGGGGGCCGCCGGCGCCCCGACGTCGTGGTGCGCCTGCCCGGCGACAAGGCGGTGGTGATCGACGCCAAGGTCTCGCTGGTGGCCTACGAGGCGGCCGTGAACGCGGAAGGCGAGGAGGAGCGCGCCCGCCAGATGCGCGCCCACCTCGCCGCCACCCGCGCCCACATCGACGAACTGGCCCGGCGCGACTACGCCGCGCTGGTGAGCGGCTCGGTGGACTACGTGCTGATGTTCATGCCCGTGGAGGGCGCGCTGGCCGCCGCCCTCGCCGAGCAGCCCGACCTGACGGCCTACGCCATGAGCCGCCGCGTGGGCATCGCCACGCCCACGACGCTGATGATGGCGCTGCGCACGATCCAGCACGTCTGGGCGGTGGAGACGCGGCAGCGCAACGCCGAGGACATCGCCCGCCGGGCAGGGCTGCTGCACGACAAGATGGCCGGCGTGGTCGAGGCCTTCGAGAAGGTGGGCGACCATCTCGGGCGCGCCCAGAGCGAGCACGCCACCGCGCTGGAGCGGCTCTCGCGCGGCAACGGCAACGTGCTCGGGCAGTTCGACAAGCTGCGCCGCCTCGGCGCCCGCACCGGCAAGACGCTCGCGAAGGACTTCGACCCCGAGGACGACGAGGGCGAGGACGCCCCCCTCGCCCTCGCCCCCGAGCCCGCCGAGTGACCCAGACCACCTTCCACGTCCGCACCCCCGGCCCCGGTCTCGTAGAGATCACCGAGGAGGTCGCCCGCTGGCTGCCCCCGCGCGACGGCCTGCTGACCCTCTTCCTGCGCCACACCTCCGCGAGCTTGCTGATTCAGGAGAACGCGGACCCCGAGGTGCAGACTGACCTCCTCGCCTGGCTCTCGCGCCTCGTGCCGCCCTCGATCGACCCCTCGCTCGGCTATCTCACCCACACCTACGAGGGCCCCGATGACATGCCCGGCCACATCCGTGCGATGCTGCTTCCGGTCTCCCTGTCAATCCCGGTGGAGCGCGGCCGCATGCTGCTTGGCCGCTGGCAGGGCCTCTTCGTCTTCGAGCACCGCGACCGCCCCCACGACCGCGAGGTGGCCGCGCACTTCCTCGGGTAGCGCGGCGCCCCGCCCCACCTAGACACACAACCCGTGGGGCGGCACAAAGGCGTCGGCGCAAGCGGTGGGGACCGCGGGGGCGCCGGGGGACCGACCGATGCGCTGCCCGTTCTGCGGCAACAT
This sequence comes from Jannaschia sp. W003, assembly GCF_025144335.1. Taxonomy (NCBI): domain Bacteria; kingdom Pseudomonadati; phylum Pseudomonadota; class Alphaproteobacteria; order Rhodobacterales; family Roseobacteraceae; genus Jannaschia; species Jannaschia sp. W003. The sequence continues at coordinate 1,700,405 of NZ_CP083539.1, read as the reverse complement.
AGACACGCAGGTGAAGGACTCGCGTCCCGCCGAGGATCACGTCGCGATCCGGCGGCGGCGCCTCTGCCCCGCCTGCGGGGGCCGCTTCACCACCTACGAGCGGGTGCAGCTGCGCGACCTCGTGGTCATCAAGGCGTCCGGCAAGCGCGAGGAGTTCGACCGCGACAAGCTGGAGCGCTCGATCCGCATCTCCATGCAGAAGCGCCCCCTCGAGCCGGAGCGCATCGACCAGATGATCTCGGGCATCGTGCGGCGGCTCGAGTCGATGGGCGACACCGACGTGGGCTCCAAGCAGATCGGCGAGATCGTGATGGAGAGCCTCGCGCGCGTGGACACGGTCGCCTACGTGCGCTTCGCGAGCGTCTACAAGAACTTCCAGGCCGCCGACGACTTCGAGAGTTTCGTGGCCGAGCTGCGCCCCCCCGCCCCCGAGTGAGCGACCCCAACGACGCGCGCTGGATGGCCGCCGCCCTCGCGCTCGCCGCGCGGGGGCTGGGGCGGGTCTGGCCCAACCCGGCGGTGGGCTGCGTCGTCGTGCGGGACGGCCGTGTGGTCGGACGCGGGCGCACCGCCGACGGGGGCCGGCCCCATGCCGAGGCGGTGGCGCTGGCCGAGGCCGGGAGTGCCGCGCGCGGCGCCACCGCCTACGTCACGCTGGAGCCTTGCGCCCACCACGGCCGCACGCCCCCCTGCGCCGAGGCACTCGTGGCGGCGGGCGTCGCGCGCGTCGTGGTGGCGGCGGGCGACCCGGACGGGCGCGTGGACGGGCGCGGGCTGGCGATCCTTCGGGGGGCGGGGATCGAGGTGACCACGGGCGTGATGGAGGCCGAGGCCCGCGCGCTGCAGGCCGGGTTCCTCTCCCGCGTGGAGCGGGGCCGCCCCTTCCTCACCCTGAAGCTCGCCACCACCCTCGACGGGCGCATCGCCACGGCGTCGGGCGAGAGCCGTTGGATCACCGGTCCCGCCGCGCGCGCCCACGTCCACGCCCGCCGCGCCGCCTTTGATGCGGTAATGGTGGGCGCCGGCACCGCGCGGGCCGACGATCCGCAACTGACGGTGAGGGGCATGGGCGAGCGGCCCCAGCCGGTGCGGGTGGTGCTCGCGCGCGCGCTTGCGCTCGACCCCGCGCTCGGCCTCGTGCGGACCGCCCGCGAGGTGCCGACGTGGCTGGTCCATGCCACCGGCGACCCCGCCCCCTTCGAGGCGGCGGGCGCCGCCTGCATCCGCGTGCTCGAGACGGCGGGCCACATCGACCTCCCCGCCGCCCTCGCCGCCCTCGGTCAGCGCGGCCTTACGCGCGTCTACTGCGAGGGCGGCGGCACCCTCGCCGCGTCGCTCCTGCGCGCGGGCCTCGTGGACAGGCTCGAATGCTACACCGCCGGCGCCGCGATCGGCGCCGACGGCATCCCCGCCCTCGGCCCCATAGCCCTCGCCAAGCTCGCCGACGCCCCCCGCCTCCGCCTAGCGGAAACCCGCCCCCTCGGCCCCGACACCTTCACGGCATGGGAGCCCTAGCCCCCTTCCTCTGGCCCTAAATATCTCGGGGTTCGGGGCAGAGCCCCGACGGCCCGCCCTTATCGGATGGTCCGCCCCACCGCGTCCCCCCACACCGCGTAACGGGACGCCCGCTCCTCCTCCCCCATCACCGGCTCGAACCGCCGCTCCACCGCCCACTGCGCGGCGAAGGCCTCCATGTCCGGGCACACGCCCGCCCGCATGCCCGCCAGCCACGCGGCCCCGAGTGCCGTGGTCTCGGTGACCTCGGGCCGGTCCACGGGCGCGCCCAGCGCATCGGCGAGGAACTGCATCGTCCAGTCCGAGGCGGTCATACCCCCGTCCACCCGCAGCACGGTGTCGCCCAGACTCGCGACGTCGGCGCGCATGGCCTCCAGCAGGTCGCGCGTCTGCCACGCCACGCTCTCTAGGGCCGCGCGGGCCAGCTCGGCGGGGCCGGTGCCGCGGGTCAGGCCGAAGATCGCGCCGCGGGCGTCCGGCTCCCAGTGCGGGGCGCCGAGGCCGGTGAAGGCGGGCACGAGCGTCACGCGCTGGTTCGGGTCGGCGCGCTCCGCCAGCGTGCCCGCCTCGGAGGCCGAGCCGATCACCCCCAGCCCGTCGCGCAGCCACTGGACCACGGCGCCGGCCACGAAGATCGAGCCCTCCAGGGCGTAGGTGGGTTTGCCGTCCAACTGGTAGGCTATGGTGGACAGCAGCCGGTTCGAGGACGCCACCGGCGCGTCGCCGACGTTCAGCAGCGCGAAGCACCCGGTGCCGTAGGTCGACTTCAGCATGCCGGGCCGGAAGCACGCCTGCCCCACCGTGGCCGCCTGCTGGTCGCCCGCGACGCCGAGGATGGGGATGGACGGCCCGAGCACGTCCGTGGTGCCGAAGTCGGCGGCGCTGTCGCGCACCTCGGGCAGCATGTGCATCGGCACGTCCAAGAGGCGGCAGACGTCCTCGGACCAGCGCCCCTCGTGGATGTCGTAGAGCATGGTGCGGCAGGCGTTCGTGGCGTCGGTCGCGTGGACCGCGCCCCCGGTGAGCCGCCAGATCAGGTAGGAGTCGACGGTGCCGAACAGCAGCCGATCGGCCCGCGCCCGCGCGCCGTTCTCGAGGATCCAGCGCAGCTTGGTGGCCGAGAAGTAGGGGTCGAGCAGGAGGCCAGTGCGCTCGGTCACCATCGCCTCGTGGCCGGCCTCCTTCATCGCGCGGCAGTACTCGGCCGTCCGCCGGTCCTGCCAGACGATGGCGTTGTGCGCCGCCTTCCCGGTCTCGCGGTCCCAGACGACGGTGGTCTCGCGCTGGTTGGTGATGCCGATGGCGGCGATGTCGCGGGCGTCGATCCCGGCCTTCTCGACGGCGGCCTTCATCGTGGCCACGGTCGTGCGCCAGAGGTCCTCGGGGTCGTGCTCGACCCAGCCCGAGTCGGGGAAGTGCTGGGGGAACTCCTCCTGCGCGGTCGCCACGATCCGCAGCGAGGCGTCGAATACGATCGCCCGGCTGGAGGTGGTGCCTTGGTCGATGGCGAGGATGTGGGTCATGCGGCGCTCCCCCTTCGGCTGCGGAGGCTAGGGTTACGCAGGGGGGAAGCGAGGGGCCAGCCCCTCGGGCTCCCCGAGGTATTTTGGGCCAGAGGAAGGGGGGGGGGCGCCGCCTCGCCCCGGCCTTGCGCCGGGGCCTCGGGTCGCAGGCGGCGGAGGTCCTGGGATGAGAGCGCAACCGGCGATGTCAGCGCCCGGCCCCCGATCCCACCGCCGCGGCACGCCGAGGAGACGCGCGAGGCCGGGGCGAGCCCTACTTCACCTGCGTCCCCCCTACTCCACCCGCGCGACCAGCTCCGCCACGCGCGGGCCCAGCGCCTCGACGATCACCTGCACGCCCTCGGCGTTGGGATGGATGCCGTCGGGCTGCATGTAGCGCGCCCGCGCCTCGGCGGGCGTCAGCTCGGCCACGAGCGGCCCGAGGAAGCTCGCCTCGTGCAGCGCCCCGTGCGCCTCGGCGACCTCCGGGTACATCGCATCGAACGCCGCCTTGTAGTCGGGGCCGAAGTTGCCCGGCGCCTCCAGCCCGACCAGCAGCGCCTCGACGCCCGCGGCGTCGAGCTTCGTGAGGATGCCGTCCAAGTTCGCGCGGCTCGATGCGGGGTCGATCCCCCGCAGGAGGTCGTTGCCCCCCAGCGCCACGATCGCGGCATCGGGCTCCGAGGCCAGCGACCAGTCGACGCGCGCGAGGCCCCCGGCGGTGGTGTCGCCCGAGACGCCCGCGTTCTCGACCACGGCGTCCACGCCCTCGCGTTCCAGCCATGCCTGCAAGGCGGGCACGAAGCCCTCGCCTTGGGCGAGCCCGTAGCCGGCGGTCAGGCTGTCGCCCAGGGCGAGCACCCGAACCGGCTCGGCGGCGGCCGCTCCCGCCTTGAGGGCCACGAGGCAGACCCCATATGTGGCCCCACGCGCCATCGCACGGAGTCCCCCCATGGTCCTCGCCCTCCACGACGTCTCGCTGTCCCTCGACGGGAACGCGGGGCGGGTCGACATCCTGCACGGCATCACGCTCGATGTGGCGGCGCGCGAGACGGTGGGGCTGGTGGGACCTTCGGGCAGCGGCAAGTCGTCTCTCCTCATGGTGATGGGCGGGCTGGAGCGCGCCACGGGCGGCACCGTGCGCGCGCTCGACCACGACCTGACGGCGATGGACGAGGACGCGCTGGCCCGCTTCCGCCGGGAGCATATGGGGGTCGTGTTCCAGTCCTTCCACCTCATCCCGACCATGACCGCGCTGGAGAACGTGGCCACGCCTCTGGAGCTGGCGGGCGCGGCGGACGCCTTCGAGCGCGCCGAGGCGGAGCTGGAGGCCGTGGGCCTCGGGCACCGGATCGGCCACTACCCCTCCCAGATGTCGGGCGGCGAGCAGCAGCGCGTGGCCCTCGCCCGCGCCGCCGCGCCCCGTCCCCACGTGCTGCTGGCCGACGAGCCCACGGGCAACCTCGATGCGGCCACCGGCGAGCAGATCATGGATCTGCTGTTCGGCCTGCGGGACCGGCACGGGGCCACGCTGATCCTCGTGACCCACTCCCGCCAACTCGCGGAGCGGTGCGACCGTGTGGTGCGCCTCGTGGACGGGCGCTTGGATGCCGCGGTGCGCGAGGCGGCGGAATGACCGCCGCGGCCGATGTCATCCCGGCCACGGGGAGCCGCAGCGGCCGCGCCCGGCGCACCCTGCGCGATGCCGCCCGCATCGCGAAGCGCGAGTTGCGCGGCGGCCTCGCCGGCTTCCGCATCTTCCTCGCCTGCCTGGCCCTGGGCGTCGCCGCCATCGCCGCGGTCGGATCGGTGCGCGTGTCGATCACCGACGGCCTCGTGCGCGAGGGCCGCGCGATCCTCGGCGGCGATGCGGAGATCGAGTTCGCCTACCGCCTCGCCACGCCCGAGGAGCGCGCCGTGCTGGACGCCATCGGGACCGTGTCCGAGATCGTCGACTTCCGCTCGATGGCCGCCACGGGCGCGGGCGCGGACGCCGACCGCGCGCTCACGCAGGTGAAGGCGGTGGACGATCTCTACCCGCTCGTGGGCGCGGTGGAGCTGGAGCCGGCGATCCCGCTCGCCGAGGCCCTCGCCGGCGACCGGGTGGCGATCCATCCCGTGCTGGCCGACCGGCTGGCGCTGGAGGTCGGCGACCCGTTCTTCCTCGGCGCGAAGCGCTTTGAGGTCGGCGCGCTGATCCTGCGTGAACCGGATGCGGGCGCCGCGGGCTTCGGCCTCGGCCCGCGCACGCTGGTGCGCACCGAGGCGCTGGAGGGCACCGGGCTCCTCGCCGCAGGCTCGCTGTTCGAGGGCGAGTACCGCCTCGCCCTGCCCCTTGGCACGCCCGACGAGCGGCTCGACGCGGTGCGCGCCGAGGTGGAGGCCGCGACCGAGGGCACCGGCGCGCGCTGGCGCGACCGGCGCAACGCCTCGCCCTCGATCGCGCGCTTCGTGGACCGGATCGGCGCCTTCCTCGTGCTGGTCGGCCTCGCCGGCCTCGCCGTGGGCGGCGTGGGCGTGTCGGCCGCCGTGCGCGCCTATCTCGACCGCAAGATCCCCGTGATCGCCACGCTCAAGACCCTGGGCGCCGAGGGGCGCACCATCTTCGCCGCCTACTTCCTGCAGATCGGCGCGCTGGCCGCCCTCGGCATCGTGCTCGGGCTGATCCTCGGCGTCATCATTCCGCTCGTGGCCGCGCCCTTCATCGAGGCTTCGCTGCCCGTGCCCGTGGCCTTGGGCGTCCACCCCGCGCCCTTGGCCGAGGCCGCCCTCTACGGCGCCCTCACCGCCCTCATCTTCACGCTCTGGCCCCTCGCCCGCACCGAGCGGGTGCGTGCCGCGGCCCTGTTCCGCGACGCCTCCGGCCCGATCCGCGTCTGGCCGCGCCGGCGCTACCTCGTGGCCCTCGGGGTCTCGGCGGCGGCCCTCGTGGCGATCTCGGCGGCGCTGTCGGGCATCCCGACCCTCGCCCTGTGGTCCGCGGCGGGCATCCTCGTGGCACTGGCCGTGCTCGTTGCCGCCGCCTGGGGCGTGCGCCGCCTCGCAAAGCGCCTCGCCCGCGCGCGCTGGGTGCGGGGCCGCCCGGCGCTGCGCACGGCCCTCGGCTCCGTGGGCGGTCCGGGCGGCGAGGCGACGGCGGTGGTGCTGAGCCTCGGCCTTGGCCTCACCGTGCTTGCCGCCGTGGGGCAGATCGACGCCAACATGCGCGCCGCCATCGACCGCGACCTGCCCGAGGTCGCGCCCTCCTACTTCTTCGTGGATATCCAGCCCGACCAGATCGGCCCGTTCCTCGACACGGTGAACGCCGACCCGGCCGTCAGCCGCGTCGACACCGCGCCGATGCTGGGCGGCGTGATCCAGAGCATCGCCGGGCGCCCCGCGTCCGAGTTCGACCACTGGGTCACCCGCGGCGACCGCCGCATCAGCTTCGCCGGCGCCCTGCCCGAGGGCACCCGCGTCGTGGAGGGCGAATGGTGGGGCGAGGACTATGCGGGGCCGCCGCTGGTCAGCATGGCGCGCGAGGAGGCCGAGGAGCTTGGCGTCCGGGTCGGCGACGCGATCGCCATCAACGTGCTCGGCCGTGATGTCGAGGCCACCGTGGCCAACTTCCGCGAGGTGGACTTTTCGTCGGGCGGCATCGGCTTCGTCCTGGTGTTCGACGAGGGCGCGCTGGCGGGCGCGCCGCACACCTGGCTGTCCACCGTCTATGCCGAACCCGAGGCCGAGGCCCGCATCCTGCGCGCCGTGGCCGGGGACGCCCCCAACATCACCGCGATCCGCGTAGGCGATGCCATCGCGCTGGTCACCGAGGCGCTGTCGGCGCTCGCCGCCGCCACCTCCTGGGGCGCTGGCGCCACCTTGCTCACGGGCTTCGTGGTGCTGATCGGCGCCGCGGCGGCGGGCGAGCGGGCGCGCGTCTTCGAGGCGGCCGTACTCAAGACCCTGGGCGCGACGCGCGCGACCATCCTCGCCAGCTTCGCGCTGCGCTCCGCGATCCTCGGGGCGGCGGCGGGCATCGTGGCGATCCTCGGCGGCGCGCTGGCGGGCTGGGGCGTGATGCGCTTCGTGATGGACGCGCCCTACGCGTTCGAGCCGGTGTCCGCGACGCTGATCGTGGTGGGGGGCGCGCTAGCGACCCTGCTGGCCGGCCTCGCCTTCGCGTGGCGTCCCCTAGCCGCGCGCCCGGCGCAAGTGCTGCGCGGACGCGAGTGACGCGAATCGCTTGACCGGCGGGGGCGCTCGCGAAGAGGAGTGCCGCTGCTGCAGCAAACGGGGCTCGTTCCCGGCAAGGACGGTCCCTGCGCCTTCGTGAAGAAGGAGGCGCGCATGGGGGGCCGGGCCCGGTCTTCGTGCCGTCCGCCATGCCCCGAGGGGCGATCCGGTCATTCCGAGACGCGCTGGCTTCCGGGGTTCGTGCTCCGGGGGGCGCAGCGCATGGTGCTAGGCGATCCACGCCCCGGCCTTGCGCCGGGGCCTCCGCCAACCACCTGCACTGACACTGCGGAGTGAAGCGCCAACTGCAACCAGAGGCCCCGGATCAGGTCCGGAGGGTGGAACCCTTGCTGCGACCCGCGCCGCTCAAACCCCGAACGGCACCCACACCGTCTGCACTTCCGTCCCCGCGTCCAGCCACGGCCCGGCGTCGCGCGCCTCCCAGTCGCGGCCCGCGCCACCGTTCACCCAGGTCCGCTTCAGGTTGCCCGCCGCCTCGCGCTCGATCACGCTCGAGACGTCCGCCTCCGAGAAGCTCCACACCGCGTCCACGCCCATGTGCCCCGCGAGGTGGGGCGCCAGCTCCGCGTGGTCACCCGACAGGATGTTCACGACGCCCCCCGGCACGTCCGACGTGTCGAGCACCTGATAGAGGTCGGTCGCCGCCAGCGGCGCCGTCTCGGGCGCGACCAGCACCAGACGGTTGCCCAGCGCCATGGACGCTCCGACGATCTGCGCGATCCCGGCCAGCGGCGCCTCCTCGGGCGCGAAGGCGCCGACCACGCCCACGGGGCGGTTCAGGGCCAGCGCCAGCCCGCCTATGGGCACGCTCACCACGCGGCCGTCGTGCTTGTCGGCCCAGGCCGCCCAGCGGAACAGGTGGCGCACGGCGGTCTCGACCTCACGGCCACGCTCGCCACCCTGCTGCGACTTCAGCCGCGCAGCGAACTCATCGCGACGCGCGTGAAGGTTCTCGGCGAGGTAGTAGAGGATCTGCGCCCGCATGTGGCCCGTGCTGGACGCCCAGCCCGAGGCCCCGGCGGCGGCCTCCACGGCGTTGCGCACGTCCTTGCGGTTGGCGATCCCCACCTGCCCCACCGCGCCCTGCGGCCCGGCGACGGTGCGGGTGTAGCCGCCGTCGGGGCGGGCCTGCTTGCCGCCGACGTACATCTTGGCGGTGCGGTCGATGGGGTCGGCGAGCGCCCCCGCGGCCTCGAAGCGCTTCGCGGGCTTCAGCTTCGTCCCCGGCGCGGGGCGCAGGTAGGCCCCCAGCCCGGCCACGCCGCCCTCGCGGCCGAAACCACTCTCCTTCATGCCGCCGAAGGGGGCGGCCGCGTCGAGCATGTTGGCCCCGTTGACCCAGATCACCCCGGCGCGGATGCGCGGCGCGACGCCCAGCGCGTGGTCCACGTCCTGCGACCAGATCGAGCCGGCCAGCCCGTAGTTCGTGTCGTTTGCCAGCTGCACCGCCTCATCGGGCGTGCGGAAAGTGGTCATCGCCAGCACCGGGCCGAACACCTCCTCCTGCATGATCGGATCGGCGGAGTGGACGTTCTCGACCAGCACCGGCGGCAGGTAGCAGCCCTCGGGGGCCGTGCCGCGGTGCACGTCGCCGCCCGTGCGCGCCAGCATCGCCTCGACCCGCGCCTTGTGCTCGGCATGGACCATGGCGCCCATGTCCACCGCCTTGTCGAGCGGGTCGCCCACGCGGATGCGCGCCATGCGCGCCTTGAGCCGCGCGGCGAAGTCTTCGGCGATGCCCTCCTGCACCAGCGCGCGGGCGCCCGCGCAGCAGACCTGCCCGCCGTTGAACCAGATGGCGTCAACCAGCCCTTCGACGGCGCCGTCGATGTCGGCGTCCTCGAACACGACGTAAGGGCTCTTGCCGCCCAGCTCGAGCGTCAGGCCCATGCCGCGCCCGGCGGTCTCGCGGCGCAGGACGCGGCCCACCTCGGTGGAGCCGGTGAAGGCCAGCTTGTCGATCGGGGCCGCCGTCAGCGCCGCCCCCGTGGCGCCGTCGCCGGTCACGATGTTGACCACGCCCGGCGGCACGCCCGCTTCCTGGAGGATGTCGCAGAAGGCCAGCGCGGTGAGGGGCGTCCACTCGGCCGGTTTCAGTACCACCGCGTTGCCCATGGCGAGCGCCGGCGCGATCTTCCAGGCCAGCATCAGCAGCGGGAAGTTCCACGGCACGATCTGCCCGCACACGCCCCAGGGCTCGCGCCCCGGCACGATCTCGGAGCGCAGCTCGGCGTGGCCAGCGTGGTGGTAGAAGTGCCGCGCGGCCAGCGCCACGTCGATGTCGCGCGCCTCGCGAATCGGCTTGCCGGTGTCGAGCACCTCCAGCACGGCGAGCAGACGCGCGTGCTTCTGCAGCCCCCGCGCTATGGCGTAGAGGACGCGGGCACGGGCATGGTCGTCCAGCTTGGCCCACCCGGGCTGTGCCTTGCGCGCGGCCTTCACGGCGGCGGCCACGTCCGAAGCGGTGCCTTGCGTGACCTCGGCCAGAACCTCGCCCGTGGCGGGGTTCACGGTGGCGAAGCACTCGCCGGGGGCCAGCCGCTCGCCGTCCACGAAGTGCCCGAAGCGCCGCCCGTGGGCATCCAGCCAGGCGTCCGCCTCGCCCCGCCCCTCGGGCGCGGGTCCCCATTCCATCGTCTCGAAGATCTCGGCCACGGTCATCTCTCGCCTCCGGGGCGCGGGGCCCCTCTTCTTCGTTCCAGAAATACCTCGGGGAGCGAGGGGCTGGCCCCTCGCTCCCGCCCTCAAGCCACCGCGTGCCGGTAGCCCGCCGAGTACCGCCCCGTCACGTGATGCTCGAGCTGCCGCTCGATGTCGCCCAGCAGCGACGACGCCCCGAAGCGGAACAAGTCGGGGCGCAGCCAGCGGTCGCCAAGCTCCTCCTTGAGGAGCGCGAGGTAGGTGATCGCGTCCTTGGCCTTGGAGATGCCGCCCGCCGGCTTGTAGCCGACCTTGAAGCCCGTCCGCCGCTCGTGGTCGCGGATCGCGCGCATCATCACGAGGCTCACGGGCAGCGTGGCGTTCACGCTCTCCTTGCCCGTCGACGTCTTGATGAAGTCGGCGCCGCCCATCATGCAGACCGCTGACGCCTTGGCGACGTTGCGCAAGGAGCCAAGCTCGCCCGTCGCCAGGATCGCCTTCACGTGCGCCGCGCCGCAGGCCTCGCGCATCTGGCGCATCTCGTCGTAGAGGGCCTGCCAGTTCCCGGTCAGCACGTGGCGGCGCGAGATCACGATGTCGATCTCGGCGGCACCGGCGGCGACGCTCTCCTCGATCTCGCGCAGGCGCAGGTGGAGCGGCGTGAGGCCGGCCGGAAAGCCGGTCGAGACGGCAGCCACGGGGATGCGCCCCGCCACGGCGTCCACGGCCACGGGCACCATCTCGTGGTAGACGCAGACCGCGCCGCAGGTGAGATCGGGCAGGCCGAGCGCCTCTAGGAGGTCGCCGCGCACCGGGTTCAGCGCCTTGGCGCACAGGCGCCGCACCCGCTGGGGCGTGTCGTCGCCCGCGAGCGTGGTGAGGTCGATCAGCGACACGGCCCGCGCCAGCCACGCGGCCTGCCACTGCTTCTTCACCGACCGGCGCGCGGGGATCGTCGTGGCGCGGCGCTCCGTGGCGGGGGTGTTGACGCGGATGCCCTCGAGGAGGCCGGCGTCGAAGGCCGTTCCGGGATTGCGGGCGAGGTCGGATGTCACGCGGGTCGCACTCCTGCGATCGTTTCGGAATCGCGGACGGCGCGGGGGCCGTTGCGGGCGGGGGCCGTTGCGGGGCGGGAAAGTCGTTGCATGCCCCCCATGCGAGTGCAACCTTGACCCGACCGCCGCGCCCGCGACGTCCGACGCCGGAGCCCGCCCTGTCCGCCGAACCCTCCCCACGTATCGAGCACCGCCCCGGATCGGTAGGATGGATGAAGGCCACCGTGCTGGCCGTCACCGGCCGCCGCGTCCTGCGCGCCACCGCGCCGGGCGGGCGCGGGCGCGGGTCGGTGCGCGTGGAGCTGGAGGACGGCACCACCGCGATCGCCACCCGCCGCGGCGATCCGGCCCGCGCCGAGACGGAGGCCGCGCTCCTTCAGGTGCTTGGCGAGGACGGGGCGCCGGTGCCGCGGGTGCTGGGCTTCGCGGACGGCCTGCTGGTGCAGTCCGACGCGGGGCGCGAGCGGCTGAGCTGGCGCATGGCGCGCGCCGACGCGTCCGAGGCTGCGGCGCTCGCCCGCGGCGCGGTCGGCGCGCTGGAGCAGTGCCGCGCCGCGATGGAGGCGCGCCCCGACCTGCTCGACCGCCTGCCCGGCCTCGGGACGCGCGCCGGCTGGGCCGAGGAGTACGCCGCCCGCCCAGTGTTCCTGTCGGGCGACCTCGGGATCGCCCCGCCCGCCTGCGACAGCGAGGTCCTCGCGCGCGCCGTCTCGCACGGATCGGAGCGCTTCACGCGCTGGGACGCGCGGCTCGGCAACGCCGCGGTGCAGCCCGACGGCTCGGTGGTCTGGTACGACTGGGACCTGTTCGGCCGCCGCGCCGGCGTGGAGGACCTCGCATGGCTGGTGGCCGACCCGGAGTGGGCGCTCGACCTCCCGGCCACCGAGGCGGTGCTCGGCGAGGTGCCCGGGCTCGATGCGGGGCGCATGGCGCTCCTGCGCCGGATGGCGGTCCTGGTGGCCGCCGACCGCGTCGCGGTGATGCGACGCGCCGTCGCCGCGCGGGGATGGGCCGACGCCGAGGACGACGTGATCCGCCGCGACCGCGCCTCCACCACGCCCGAGCGGCTGGAGCGGTTCTGCGCGCGCATGGCCGCGTTCGCGCAGGCCGACGAGCTGGTGGCCGGCTTCGCGCCGTGGTTTCCCGCCGCCGCCGGGGCGATGCGCCGCGTCTGGCCTCAGCTGTAGTTGAGCCACCAGATCAGCGCCACGATCACCGCCATGGGGATCGCGTAGACCCCGACGAGGAGCCGGCGGCGGGTGCGCCGCCCGTGGGTCTCGAGGCCGTTCGTCACGTAGCGCTCGCGCGGCAGCGGGGGGCGCTCGCGCTCCCACTCCGCCTCCAGCCGGTCGCGCTCGCCCCAGCGCAGGTAGAGGAGGAGGCTCCAGAACACGACGGTCTGAATCACGAGCACCACGGCGAGGATGCGGACGAGGAGGAGCATGGGCGGGCCTTTCGCGGAACGCCCCGAAGGTAGGGGCAACGGGCGCCGCGCGCCATGCGGGCGCTAGTCGCCGCCTCGCATGTCGCGGTCCTCGGCGCCCGGCTCGGCCCACGCTCCCGGCCCCCAGCGACGCGGCAGCCCCGCGAGCGACAGCACCAGCACCGGCCCCCACAGGAGGGCCGCGCGCGCCGAGAGCACCGCGAAGTGCGCGGGCGCCTCGGACCACACCACCCCGGCCGCGTCGCCGTAGAGCGCCGCGAACAGCGCCACGCCCGCAGCGAAGAGGATCGCGCCGCAGATCGCGCCGTTCATCACCAGCCCCCGCATGGAGCGCGGCAGCCACCGCGCGGCGAGACGCGGCAGCAGCCACGCCAGCGCGCCCAGGGCGAAGAGCGGCACGAGGACGCCCGCGATCATGGAGAGACCGGTTTCACGGGGTGCGAATGCGCTCCCACGGCGGAGGTTCCCGGCCCCGGGTTGCCCTCCGCCCCGCCCGGCGCGACGGTGCGCCCCGAAGGGAGGCCCCATGGACCGTCTGCTGCAAGAGATCGAGGCTCGCGAGGACGAATGCGCCGCGCTCGCGCAGGCGCTCGTGCGGGTGCCGACCCTGAACCCCCCGGGCCGCCACTACCGCGACGTCTGCGAGCTGCTGGGCGAGCGGATGCGCGGCAAAGGCTGGGACGTCGCGATGGTCCGCGCGGAAGGCGCCCTGGGCGACTCCTACCGCCACCCCCGCTGGAACGTAGTCTGCCGCCGCGAGGGCACGCGCCCCGGCGAATGCGTGCACTTCAACTCCCACCACGACGTGGTGGCCGTGGGCGAGGGCTGGACCCGCGACCCCTTCGGCGGCGAGATCGCCGATGGCCGGGTCTGGGGCCGGGGCGCCTGCGACATGAAGGGCGGACTGGCCGCGTCCGTCGTCGCCGCCGAGGCCTTCGCGGACCTCCACCCGGACTTCCGCGGCGCCGTCGAGATCTCCGCCACCGCCGACGAGGAGTCGGGCGGCTACGGCGGCGTGGCGTATTTGGCTGAGCAGGGCTGGTTCGCACCCGAGCGCGTGCAGCACGTCATCATCCCCGAGCCGCTCGACCCCGGGCGCATCTGCCTCGGGCACCGCGGCGTCTGGTGGGCCGAGATCGAGACGCAGGGGCACATCGCCCACGGCTCCATGCCCTTCCTCGGCGACTGCGCCGTGCGCCACATGGGCGCCGTGCTGCAGGAGATCGAGGAGACGCTGCTGCCCGTGCTCGCTGGCCGCCGCACGGCCCTTCCCGTGGTGCCCGAGGGCGCGCGCGCCGCCACCCTGAACCTCAACGCGATCCACGGCGGCGAGCCGGTGCAGGAGGCGGACTACACCGGCCTGCCGTCGGCCTGCGTGCCCGACCGCTGCGTGCTGACCATCGACCGCCGGTTCCTCGCCGAGGAGAGCATCGCGGACGTAAAGGCTGAGGTCCGCGCCCTGCTGGAGCGCGTCCGGGCCCGCCGCCCGAGCTTCCGCTACGAGGTGCGCGACCTCTTCGAGGTGCTGCCCTCCACCACCCCCGAGGACGCCCCCGTGGTGCGCGCGGTGCAGGACGCCGTGCGCGACGTCATGGGCCGCGAGGCCGGTTTCGTGGTCTCGCCGGGCACCTACGACCAGAAGCACATCGACCGCATCGGACGCCTGCGGAACTGCATCGCCTACGGCCCCGGCCATCTGGAGCTGGCGCACCAGCCCGACGAGTGGGTGGGCGTGCGGGACATGCGCGAGGCCGCACAGGTCATGGGGCATGCGCTACACCGGCTTCTGACCTAGGCGCACCACCCCCCGGCCTCGCGCCGGGGCCTCCGCCTTCCACCGGCGCCCCCATTCCGAAGCGCGGCACAACCTTCGAACCGAGGCCCCGGCGCAAGGCCGGGGCGCGGGCGGAGCGCCCCCCTGCTGGCCCCGCCCCGCCCGCGCCCTACCCTCTCGCCATGCTCCCCGAACCCGCGATTCCCGACCTCATGCGCCGCCTCGCGGAGGCCTACCCCGACGCCACCGCCCCCGACACCAAGGGGGGCCGCGACCCGTTCCGATCCGTGGTCACCTGCATGCTCTCGGCCCAGAGCCTCGACCGCAACACCGCGGCGGCCGCCCGCAACCTCTTCGCGCTGGCCACCACGCCCGAGGGCATCCTGGCCCTGGACGACGCCGCCATCGCGCAGGCCATCCGCCCCTGCGGCCTCTACAACGTGAAGACCCGCAACCTGCGCCGGATGTGCCGCTACCTGCTCGACGAACTGGACGGCCGCGTCCCCCGCGACCGCGCCGGGCTGATGAGCCTGCCCGGCGTGGGCCGCAAGTGCGCCGACATCGTGCAGCACTTCACCTTCGGCGAGGCCGTCGTGGCCGTCGACACCCACGTCCACCGCGTCTGCAACCGCATGGGGCTGGCGGAGGGAAAGACCGAGGCAAAGACCGCCGCCTCGCTGGAGGCGCGCCTGCCCGCCGACTGGCGCATGCAGGCCCACGTGATCCTCTTGGCCCACGGCAAGCGCACCTGCCGGGCGCGCGCCCCGAAGTGCGGGACGTGCACGGTGAACGAGCTGTGCGAGGCGTTCCTCGCAGGCGAGATGGCTGTCGCGGAGCCGGGAGACGAGGCGACCCCGCCCCGGCCCTGAGCCGGGGCCTCCGCGGGCGACATGCGACACCGCTCGACCCGAGGCGCGACGCACGCCACTAGCGCCGCCCCGCTCCGCGACCTCGGAACCAACCGCACCCTGAGGCCCCGGCGCGGGGCCGGGGCGTGACCCGCCTCCTATCCCCCGCTTGTCCCCCCTCGCGCGCCGTGCCTAACCTCGCCCCACCAAGGGAGGACCCCAATGCTCATCCGTCTCGCCGCAGCCTTCGCCCTGACCGCCACCACCGCGCTCGCCCAGCAGACCGACATCACCCTCGGCATGGTGCTCGAGCCCCCCAACCTCGACCCCACCGCCGGCGCCGCCGCCGCGATCGACGAGGTGGTCTACGCCAACGTCTTCGAGGGCCTCACCCGCTTCGGCCCCGACGGCTCGGTGCAGCCCGCGCTGGCCGAGAGCTGGGAGACATCGGAGGACGGCCTCGTCTGGACCTTCAAGCTCCGCGAAGGCGTCACCTTCCACGACGGCACCGCGATGGACGCCGAGGACGTGGTGTTCTCGATGGACCGCGCCCGCGCCGAGGACTCCGTGAACGCCCAGAAGGCCCTGTTCGACGGCATCGAGAGCGTCGAGGCCGTGGACTCCGCCACGGTCCGCATCACCCTCGCCGCGCCGAACGGTAACCTGCCCTTCAACCTCGCCTGGGGCGACGCCGTGATCGTGGCGCCCGAGAGCGCGGAGGCCAACGCCACGAACCCCGTGGGCACCGGCCCGTTCCGGTTCCGGGACTGGGTGCAGGGCGACCGCGTGGAGCTGGAGCGCAACCCGGACTACTGGGGCGAGGCCCCGGCGCTGGAGACGGCGACGTTCAAATTCATCTCCGACCCCAACGCCGCCTTCGCCGCGATGCAGGCCGGCGACGTGGACGCGTTCCCGAACTTCCCCGCGCCCGAGACCCTGTCGCAGTTCGAGGCCGATCCGCGCTTCTCGGTGATCGTGGGGTCGACCGAAGGCGAGACGATCCTCGGCATGAACAACGACACGGTGGACGCAAACTTGCGCGCCGCGATCACCCACGCCATCGACCGGCAGGCCATCATCGACGGCGCGATGTTCGGCTACGGCACGCCCATCGGCACCCACTTCGCGCCCCACAACCCCGACTACGTGGACCTGACGGCCGAGAGCGCCTTCGACCCCGAGATGGCGAAGGCCAAGCTCGCGGAATCGGGCTACGACGGGCGCCCCCTGCGGCTGATGCTGCCGCCGCCCTCCTATGCCCGGCGCGGCGGCGAGATCATCGCAAGCCAACTGCGGGACGTCGGGATCGAGACAGAGATGCAGAACCTCGAATGGGCGCAGTGGCTGGAGCAGGTGTTCAAGGGCCGCGACTTCGACCTGACCATCGTCAGCCACACCGAGCCGGCCGACATCAACATCTACGCCCGGCCGGACTACTACTTCGGCTACGACAACCCCGAGTTCCAGGCGCTGATCGAGGAGCTGGCCACCACCACCTCGCCCGAGACCCGCTCGGCCCTGAACCAGCGCGCGCAGGAGATGATCGCCGCCGACGACGTGAACGCGTATCTCTTCCAGCTCGCCAAGACCGGGGTGGCGGACGCGCGCATCGAAGGGCTGTGGGAGAACGCGCCCACGCAGGCCAACGACCTGACGGGGGTGCGCTGGCGGGAGTGATGCCACGCTGGGGTGAGTAAGCGGCACGCCCCGGCCTCGCGCCGGGGCCTCCGCCGACTGCCGGCGCTCCGACCGGCAACAGGGGCAAGCGCATGCGACACGAGGCCCCGGCGCGAGGCCGGAGCGCCCTAACCCAGCGTCCGCTCCACCACCTGCCCCAGCGCCTCGGGGTGGGTGAAGGGGATCATGTGGCCGGCGCCCTCGATTACCTGCGTCTCCGCACGGGGCATGCGCGCGGCGAGGCCGTCCAGGATGTGCTTCATCACGGCGGGCGAGCAGTCGCCGCGCACCAGCGCGACGGGGCGGTCCGGCAGGCGGGCGAGGACGGCGCCGTCGTCGTGAAGCAGCGCCGGGACCGTGGCGGCGAAGAGCGGCATGCGCGCCTCCATGTAGGCGCGGGATGCGGCGGGCATCGCATTCAATGGCCCGCCGCCCCAGTCGCCGTGGAAGCTCCGCAGCGCCCCGGCCCGGTCCCCCCGCGCGAGCGCCGCGTGCACCGCGTCCGGGTCGTGACCGAGGCCGCGCTCCGGCTCGGGGGCGGCGGCGAACAGCACCGGCTCGACCAAGACGGCGCGGCGGATGCGCCCCGGATGATCGGCCATGATCCGCAGCGCCACGCAGGCGCCGAAGCTGTGGCCGACGAAGTCGATCGGACCCTCGGGCGCGTGGGCGAGAGCGTGGGCCACACTCTGCGCCATGAGGTCGCCCGCCGCGTCGGGCGCCGCGCCGTGCCCCGGCAGGTCCACCCGCACGAGCGGGCGCGCCAGACGGGCGGCGAGGGGGCGCCACGCGGCGCCCGAGGCCAGCAGGCAGTGGAGCGCGAGGACCGGGACGGCGTCCCCGGTGCTCAAATCTCGCCCTTCAGGTGCAGGCGCAGGTCCTCCAGCCGGTCCTGCCCCCAGAACACCTCCTCGCCCACCACGTAAAAGGGCGCGCCGAACACGTTGGCGGCCACGGCGTCCTCGAGGTTGCGGCCGTACTCCTCGGCCGCCTCCAGCATGCCGACGTCCGCCAGCGCGCCGTCGAAGCCGCTCCGCTCCAGCACCTCGCGGATCACGCCGTCGTCGGCGATGTCGCGCTCCTCGGCCCAGCAGGCGCGGGCCAGACCGTGGGCCAGCGCCCCGAGGTCGCCGCCGCCGCCGGCGCGCTGGGCGCCGATGATCGCGAAGGCCGCCGGCGCGGGGTTGGTGGGCCAGTGCGCGGGCTTGAGGTTGATCGGCAGCCCGAGCTTGGCGCCGAGGCGCCGCATCTCCTGCAGGCGGTAGGCCTGGCGGGCCGGGTGGCGGTCCTTCGGGGGCGTGCCGCCGGTGCGGCCGAACAGCTGCACCACGTCGAGCGGGCGGTAGCGAATTTCGGCGCCGGTCTCGGCGGCGATCTCCTCGAGGCGGGTGCCCGCGAGGTAGGTGAAGGGCGAGAGCGGGGTGAAGAAGTAGTCGATCGCGGTCATGGAGCGCCTTCCTGCGGGTTTGCCGCACCGCTACCGCGGTGGTAGGCCCGGCGCAAACCCGACTCGGAGACGCGCGATGCCCCACTCAGCCCCCGACCCGAAGCTGATCTCCGGAAACGCGAACCGCCCCCTCGCCGAGCAGATCGCGCGGCGCATCTCCCTGCACCGGGGCACGCGCCAGGGGCTGCTGGACGCCCGCGTGGAGCGGTTCAATGACGGCGAGGTCTTCGTGGAGGTGTTCGAGAACGTCCGCGGCGAGGACATGTTCGTGATCCAGCCCACGTCGAACCCGGCCAACGACAACCTGATGGAGCTCTTGATCATCTGCGACGCGCTGCGCCGCTCCTCGGCCTCGCGCATCACCGCGGTCGTGCCCTACTTCGGCTACGCCCGCCAGGACCGCCGCAGCCGCGCGCGCACGCCGATCTCGGCCAAGCTGGTGGCCAACATGATCGCCACCGCCGGCATCGAGCGGGTGCTGACGATGGATCTGCATGCCGCGCAGATCCAGGGCTTCTTCGACATCCCCGTGGACAACCTCTACGCCTCGCCTGTGTTCGCGCTCGACATCGTGCACAACTTCGGCTCGACGCGCGACGTCGTGGTGGTCTCGCCGGACGTGGGCGGCGTGGCGCGGGCGCGCGAGCTGGCCAAGCGCATCGACGCGCCCCTCAGCATCGTCGACAAGCGCCGCGAGAAGGCCGGCGAGGTCTCGGAGATGACCGTGATCGGCGAGGTCGCGGGCAAGAAGTGCGTGATCGTGGACGACATCTGCGACACCGCCGGAACGCTGTGCAAGGCGGCCGACGTGCTGATGGACGCGGGCGCCACCGAGGTCCACGCCTACATCACCCACGGCGTGCTGTCGGGCCCCGCCGTCGACCGGATCACCCGCTCCAACCTCAAGAGCCTCGTGATCACCGACTCGATCCAGCCCACCGAGGCGGTGCGCGGCTGCCCCAACATCCGCATCGTGCCCATGGCGCCGATGCTGGCCCAGGCGATCCTACACATCTGGAACGGTACCTCGGTATCCTCGCTGTTCGACAGCGCCACGCTCGAGCCGATCTACGAGAGCTTCTACCCCAACGGCCTCTCGCCCGCCGCCTGACCGCGGGGGGGACGGGACGCGGGTCGCGCGGCGGGGGGGCGCCCCGCCGCGGCGGCGGACCTATACATTCCCGCGGGAACCGCGTAGCGGGCGCGCCTTGCCCGCCGCGGGCCCGTCGGAAGGACCCCTCGCCATGAAACGCATCCTCGCGGACGCCCTCGCCGAGCGCGGCTACGACACGCTGACCCCCGTGCAGGAGGCCGTGACCGACCCCGCCCTCGAGGGCGCGGACCTCCTGGTCTCGGCGCAGACCGGATCGGGCAAGACCCTCGGTTTCGGCCTCGCAATCGCCCCCACCCTGCTGGGCGACGCCGAGACGTGGGACGCGGCGGGCGCCCCGCTCGCCCTCGTGGTCGCGCCCACGCGCGAGTTGGCGATGCAGGTGAAGCGCGAGCTGGCCTGGCTCTATGCGGGGGCGGTGCTGGCCTCCACCGTGGGCGGCATGGACATGCGCGACGAGCGTCGGGCGCTCGCCCGCGGCGCCCACGTCGTGGTCGCCACGCCGGGCCGCCTGCGCGACCACATCGGGCGCGGCACGATCGACCTGTCCGCGGTGCGCGCCGTGGTGCTCGACGAGGCCGACGAGATGCTGGACCTCGGCTTCCGCGAGGACCTGGAGTTCATCCTCGGCCAGTGCCCCGAGGGGCGCCGCACGCTGATGTTCTCGGCCACCGTGCCGCCCGCCATCGCGGGGCTCGCCGAGAGCTACCAGCGCGACGCGCGGCGCATCTCGGTGCGCGCCGCCGAGCGCCAGCACGCGGACATCGCCTACCGCGCCCACGAGGTGCGGCCCGGCGAGGTGGAGGGCGCCATCATCAACACGCTGCGTCTCCACGACGCGACGGGCGCGATCGTGTTCTGCAACACCCGCGCCACCGTGGGCCGGCTATCGGCCCGGCTCCAGAACCGGGGCTTCCCGGTGGTGGCCCTGTCGGGCGAGCTGTCGCAGGCCGAGCGCAGCCATGCGCTGCAGGCGATGCGCGACGGGCGCGCGCGGGTCTGCGTGGCGACGGACGTGGCGGCGCGGGGCATCGACCTGCCCGGGCTCGATCTCGTGATCCACGCCGAGCTGCCCACCGGCTCGGACACGCTGCTGCACCGCTCGGGGCGCACGGGGCGCGCGGGGCGCAAGGGCGCCGCGGTGCTGATCGTGCCGCCCGCCGCCCGTCGCAAGGCGCAGCGGCTGCTGGGCTGGGCCAAGCTTGAGGCGGAGTGGATGCCGGCGCCTTCCGCGGACGCGGTGCGCGAGGCCGACCGCGAGCGTCTCCTGGCCGATCCCGCCTGGTGGGACGAGGAGGGCATCGACGCCGAGGCCGCCGCGGAGCTGGCCGCGCGCTTCTCGCCCGAGCAGCTCGCCCGCTTCGTCCTGCGCCAGCGCGCCGAGCGCCTCTCGGCGCCCGAGGACATCTCCGAGGTGGTCGCCGCCGCGCCGCGGCAGGCCGCCGACTTCGGGCCGGCGCGCTGGTTCGAGATCGACGCGGGCCGCGACGCGGGGCTGGAGCCCAAGCGCATCCTCGCCAAGGCCTGCAAGGCGGGCGGCGTGACCGGCGCCGACGTGGGCGCGATCCGCATCGGCCCCCGCGCCTCTTGGGTCCAGGTGCGCGAGGACGCCGCCGACGCCTTCGAGCGCAACGCCGCGGGCACGCTCGGCGACGGCCTGTCGATCCAGCCCTCCGAAGCGCCCCCGGCCCAGGCGCCGCGCGGCAAGCCCGGCGGCGGCGACGGCGGCAAGCCCGCGGGGGGCCCGCGTCCGAAGGCGGGCGGTCCGAAGGGCGGGAAGCCCCACCGCAAGGGCCCGAAGCCCGGCGGGTTCGCGCGCCCGAAGGGCAAGCGCGAGGGGTGAGCGACGGGGGGCGTCAGCCCCCCGTCGGCCGAGCCGTGCGACATCGCGCTGGCGGGCCGGAACGCCCACGCGGCATCAGTCGCGCGGGGCGCACCCGCGGCGGAACTTCAGATGAGGGGAGTGGCGCGCTGGGGAGGATTCGAACCCCCGACCCCTTGATTCGTAGTCAAGTACTCTATCCAACTGAGCTACCAGCGCACGCGGCCCGGATACGCGGGGCGCGCCGGGGGCGCAAGGCCCCCGGGCGGGAAAATCGTCAGACGCCCAGCGCCGTCTCGCCGCGCGGCAGGGTCACGCGGAACACGGTGCCCTCGGGCCCCGTGCGAGCCAGCTCCAGCGTGCCGCCGTGGCCGCGCACCAGCTCGGCGGCGATGGGAAGGCCGAGGCCCGTGCCGCCCTTGCGCACCCCGCCCCGGAACGCCTCGAACAGGTTCTCGCGCGCCTTGGGCGGCAGGCCCGGCCCGTCGTCGCGGACCTCGATCACCCAGGCCCGGGGCGTTTCGGCGGCCACCGCGCGGATGGTCCCGCCCCGCCCCGCCGCCTGCATCGCCTGGCGCGCGTTGCGCACGAGGTTGCCGACCACGCGGTAGAGCTGCTCGCGGTCGGCGCGCACGGTGAGCTGCGGCGGCGCCTCGGCCTCGATGCGGATCCCCTGCCCCTCGCGCACCGCCAGCGCCTCGGCCTCGCAGACCTCGCGCAGGAAGGGCAGCGCAGGGACCGGCTCCAGGCGGGGCGAGGCCTCCTCGGCGCGGCCGAAGGCGAGCGTGCCTTCGGTCAGGCTGGCGGCACGGGCCAGCGAGGCGACGAGCTTCGGGGCCACGCGCTTCACGGTGGGATCCTCGACCCGCTCCAGCCGGTCGCCGAGCAGCGTGGCGGTGGTGAGGATGTTGCGCAGGTCGTGGGCGATCTTCGCGACGGCGGCGCCCAGTTGCGCCAGCCGCTCCTTCTGGCGCAGCGACTGCGAGAGCTGCTGCTCGAGGTCGCGCAGGGAGGTCTCGGCCTCGTGCAGCTCGCGGATGCGCGAGGTGGGCTCGATCATGCGGCGCGCGTCCTCGGGGGCGGCGGCGTAGCGGTTCATCTGCGCCACCAGCCGCTTGATCGGCAGCACCATCAGGCTGCGCACCGCGAGGAACAGGAAGGCGGCGGTGATCGCCGAGATCGCGGCCGAGAGCACGAGGATGTTGAGCCCGTAGTCCAGCATCGCCCGGTGGAGGGGCCGGGTGTCGAGGGCGATCTCGATCTGGAGCCCGCCGCCCAAGGCCGGCTCGCCGATCACCCGGATCACATCCGGGCCGGGATCAACGAAGCGCGCCAGCGCCTCGCCCATCAGGGACAGCGTCGAGACGTCGCGCAGGTCGACGGTGCGCGAGACCGCGGCGGGCATCTCCGAGGAGAGGACGAGCTGGCGCAGCTCGTCGCGGCGCAGCACGACGTTGAGTACGCCCGCGTTCTGCAGCAGCTCGTGCTCCAGCTCGGGGTCCACCATGCCCCCGGTGCCGAGCAGGGCGAGCGAGGCGATCTGCGCGCGCTCCATGCGTTCGGTAAGGTAGTCGAGGCGGAACCGCGCGATCGACGGCACGAAGATCAGCACCTCGGCCAGCATGACGAAGAGGATCGTGAGGACGAGGAAGCGCCCGGAGAGGCTGGAGAACATGGGGCCGCCGCGGTTGAGGTCGCGCGGAGCGTCGCCCGCGCCCCACCGGAGGGTCAAGGCGCGGGAGGCGGGCGGGGTTCCCTCCGGGGCTCAGGGCAGGTGGCGCTGCACCAGCCGCACGGCGCGCTTCACGAGCTCGCTCTCGAACAGGCGCGGCACGTAGTACTGCCCCGCCGCGCGCTTCGAGACCTCGCCGAGGGTGGGATAGGGCGCGACCATGCCGGCCACGTCGCCGACCTTCATGCCGTTCGCCAGCGCCAGCGCCCAGACCCCGATCAGCTCGCCCGCATGCGGCCCGACGATGCCCGCACCCACCGGCTTGCCGCGGTGGACCACGACCTTGATCAGGCCTTCCGTGCGCCGCTCGGCGATGGCGCGGTCGTTCTCGTCGAAGCGGAAGCGAAGCACCTCCACGTCGCCGTGCCGCTCGCGCGCCTCCGCTTCCGTCAGGCCGACCTGCGCCAGCTCGGGGTCGGTGTAGGTTGCCCAGGGGATGTGGTGCTGCCTGGCCTTGGCGGGCAGGCCGAACAGGATGGGCCGCAGCACGGTGGCGCCGTGGTAGCCGGCGACGTGGGTGAACTGGAGGCGGCCCGCCACGTCGCCCACCGCGTAGACATGGCGGTTCGAGGTGCGAAGGTCGTCGCCCACGGTGACGGTGCGGTCGTGGGCGATGCCCGCCGCATCGAGATTCAATCGCTCGATGTTGGCCTTGCGCCCCACAGCCATCAGGAGGTGCGTGCCGGTGACGTCGCCGCCCGAGGTGTGCACAGTGATCGCCCCGGCCTCGCCCGAGACGCGCTCGGCCTTGACCCCTTCCATGATCTGGACGCCCTCGCCGCGCACGGCGTCCAGAACGACGGCGGCCAGCTCCGGGTCGTCCTTGCCCATGGCCCGCTCGCCCTCGATCACGGTGACGCGGCAGCCGAGGCGGCGGTGGGCCTGGGCCATCTCCATGCCGATGGGGCCGCCGCCGACGATCACGAGGTGGTCGGGCCGCTCCATGAGGTCGAACAGCGTCTCGTTGGTCAGGTACGGCACGTCCACCAGCCCCGGGATCGGCGGCACGAGGGGCGACGATCCGGTGGCGATCACGATGCGCCGCGCGGTGATGCGCCAGTCGCCCGCCTCGACGGTGCGCTCGCCGGTGAAGCGGCCCATCTCGCGGATCACGCGGACCCCAAGGCCCTCGAACCGCTCTTGGCTGTCGACGGGGGCGATGCGGGCGATGGTCTCGTGGACGTGCCGCTTGGCGGCGGCGTAGTCGATCTCGGGCTCCACGGGGGCGACGCCGAAGGCCCCGCCGGTGCGCATGGCATGGGCGTGCTTGGCCGCGGCCAAGAGCGCCTTGGAGGGCACGCAGCCGAAGTTCAGGCAGTCGCCGCCCATGCGGTGCCCTTCGAGCAGGGTCACGTCGGCGCCCATCTGGCTGGCCCCGTAGGCCACCGACAGCCCGCCCGAGCCGGCGCCGATGACAAGGACGTCCGTGTTCAGATCGTTCATTTGGAACTCTTGAGGTGCTTGACCGCGACGGGGACCAACGCCAGCGCGGCGAGGCCGAGGATGGGGCCGAGGATGTGCGGCTCGAACACGATGCCGAGGTCGGGCGTCTCGCCGCGGGCGAAGACCTCGCCGAGGCCGGCGCCGACCCAGGTGTAGACGAGGGAGCCGGGCAGGATGCCGAAGAAGGTGGTCCAGGCGTACTTGGGCGTGCCCACGCCCACGAAGGCGGGCACGAGGTTGGCCACGAAGAACGGCACGGCCGGCACGAGGCGCATGATCAGGAGGTACGAGGTCTCGTCCTCGCGGATGCCGTCCTTGAGGCGCTTCACGGCGCCGTCGGAGGCGTCCATGCGCGCGGCCAGCCGGTCGCCCAGCCCGTGCTTGGCGGCGAGGAAGATCAGCAGCGCGCCGATGGTGGCGGAGACGGCGTTAAGGGCCGTGCCCGCCACGACCCCGAACAGGAACCCGCCCGTGAGCGTGGCGATGGCCGCGCCGGGCAGGCTGAGCGCCACGATCGCCACGTAGGCGGCGGCGAATGCGGCGGCGGCGAGCGCGTAGTTGGCGTCGCGGAAGCCGATCAGCGCCTCGCGGTTGGCGGCGAGCGCCTCGAAGCTGAGGTAGTCGCGCAAGAACACCGCGCCGGTGATGGCGGCGGCGGCGATCAGCGCGAGGGGAAGGTAGCGCGCGAGCCCGGAACGGCTCGGCGAGGTGGCTTCGGTCATCGGCACGGGGCTCCGGGATTCGGGGGCGTCACGGCAACAAAGCGCGCGGGGTGCCCCTGCGATACCCGGGGTGCCGGAGGCGTGAGGGGGCGTGACGGCGGGGCCACGAATCCGGGCCGATTGTTACGGACCCTGCCTCCGCGTGTTACGGCCACCGCCGCCCCACATGTCACGACCCCCCGCCCCCGCCCCGCCGGGGCGCCACCGTTGACACCGTCCCGGGCCTGCCGTAGGGGGCGGCTTCCAGATTCACGAGGCCCGCCGACGCGCGGGAGGCCCCACGGGGCCCGACGCCACGGAGAGAGACCATGAAGCGCACGTTCCAGCCCTCGAACCTCGTCCGCAAGCACCGCCACGGGTTCCGCGCGCGCATGGCCACCAAGGCCGGCCGCAAGATCCTGAACGCGCGCCGCGCCCGCGGCCGCAAGTCGCTCTCGGCCTGATTCCCGAAGACCCAACGACCGTGGCGCCGGAGGTTCCGCCTCCGGCGCCGCTTCGCGTTCTGAAGGCGCGCCGGCAGTTCCTGGACTGCGCCCGAGGCGCCCGGGTGCCCGCCGGATCGATGCTGCTGCAGGCCCGCGACCGGGGCGACGGCGATGCAGGGATAGGCGTCGGCTTCACCTGCTCGAAGAAGGTCGGCAACGCCGTGGCCCGCAACCGCGCCAAGCGGCGCCTGCGCGAGGCGGCGCGCGTCGTGCTGGGCGGCCTGGGCCGCCCCGGCTGGGACTACGTACTGGTGGGGCGCCGGGACGCGACCGCCCTGCGGCCCTGGGACGACCTCTTGGACGACCTGCGCCGCGCCGTGCGCCGCGCCCACCGATGACCCCCCTCGCCCGCCTCCTCGCCCTGCCCGTCCGCGCCTACCGCGTGGTGGGCAGCCCGTGGGTGGGGCACAACTGCCGGTTCCAGCCCACCTGCTCGGCCTACGCGCTCGAGGCGCTGGAGCGGCACGGGGCGCTGCGGGGCGGTTGGCTCGCGCTGCGCCGCATCGGGCGCTGCCGCCCGTGGGGCGGGTCGGGCTACGACCCGGTGCCGTGAGCGTTCAGGCCGAGTGCGCGCCGTCCGCAAGCGAGCGCACGTAAGAGAGCACGTCCTCGACGCTGTCGCCCCGCCCGATCCGGTCCACGATGGCCGAGCCGACCACGCAGCCGTCGGCCACGGCGGCGATGTCGCGCGCGGCCTCGGGGGTCTTGATGCCGAAGCCCACGATCACGGGCAGCGCGGTGCCCTCCTTGATCCGGGCCACCTCGGGAGCGACCTTCGCGGCGCTCGCCTCGCCCGCGCCGGTGATCCCGGTGATCGAGACGTAGTAGACGAATCCGGAGGTGTTCCGCAGCACCACCGGCAGGCGCGCCCGGTCGGTGGTGGGCGTGGCGAGGCGGATGAAGTCGATGTCCTTCGCCAGGGCGGGCAGGCACAGCTCCTCGTCCTCCTCGGGCGGCAGGTCGACCACGATCAGGCCGTCCACGCCGGCCTCCACGGCCTCGGCGAGGAAGCGATCCACCCCGCGCGAATAGATGGGGTTGTAGTAGCCCATCAGGACCACCGGCGTCTCGTCGTCGTCGCGGCGCAGGGCGCGCACGGTGTCCAGCGTGGCCGAGAGCGTCATGCCCCCCTCCAGCGCGCGCTGGCCGGCAAGCTGGATCGTGGGGCCGTCCGCCATCGGGTCGGTGAAGGGGATCCCCAGCTCGATCACGTCGACCCCGGCGCTGGGCAGGCCGCGCACGATCTCGGTGGCGGTGGCCGCATCGGGGTCGCCCGCCATGACGTAGGCCACGAAGGCCTTGCGGCCCTCGGCCTCCAGCTTGCGGAAACGTGCGGCGATGCGGCTCATGTGCGGTCCCTCCCGTGCGGGGGCGGCGTAGCCCGCCGGGGGGCGCGGCGCAACGGGGCCGCCCCCCTACCCCGCCGCGGTGATCATCCAGTGCGTGCCGAAGCGGTCGCGCACCATGCCGAAGCCCGGCGCGAAGAAGGTCGGCCCCCAGGGCACCGCGGGCGCGCCGCCGTCCGCCTCCAGCGCCTCGAATAGGGCCGCGCCCGTTGCCAAGTCCGCCACCGTGCGCGCGATGCTGACCGCCTTCTGCGGATCGCCCTCCACCGCGAAGGTGAAGTCGGACCCCATCAGCGTCCACCCCTCGCCGCGCAGCTCCGCGTGGAGCACGCGGGCGGCGTCCTCCGGCCCCGCGAAGGGCAGCGGCTCGGGGGCGTCGCCGTAGCGCTGCAGGGACAGGGTGCCGCCGAACACCCCCTCGTAGAAGCGGAACGCCTCGGCGCAGGTGCCGCGGAAATGCAGGTAGGGGGTCACGGGATTTGCCTCGCCGGGGTATGGTCGGCGCCTCCTTACGCCCCTATCTGGGGGCCATGAACTATCTTCTCGCCCTCCTCGTGCCGCCGCTCTCGATCCTGCTCGCGGGCCGGCCCATCGTCGCCGTGATCTCGTTCCTGGTCTGGGTGCCCGCGATCATCATCTCGGGCGGCCTCGGCCACCCGGCCTTCATCGTGCTGGCCTGGATCATCATCTTCGAGCGCAACCGCGACCGCGCCGAGCGGCGCTGAAGCTTGCCTCCCGCGGCGCGGGCGCGTAGGCGCGGCGCCGATCCAAGGAGGACGCCATGGGCTTTCGCATGGGCATCGTGGGGCTGCCGAACGTCGGCAAGTCCACGCTCTTCAACGCGCTGACGAAGACGGCCGCCGCGCAGGCCGCCAACTTCCCGTTCTGCACCATCGAGCCCAACGTGGGCGACGTGGCGGTGCCCGACGCCCGGCTCCACCGCCTGGCGGAGATGGCGAAGTCGAAGCAAACCATTCCCGCCCGCATGACCTTCGTGGACATCGCCGGGCTGGTGAAGGGGGCGAGCAAGGGCGAGGGCCTCGGCAACCAGTTCCTCGCCAACATCCGCGAGACCGACGCCATCGCCCACGTGCTGCGCTGCTTCGAGGACGGCGACGTGACCCACGTCGAGGGCCGCGTCGACCCCGTGGCCGACGCCGAGACCATCGAGACCGAGCTGATGATCGCCGACCTCGAGTCGGTCGAGCGGCGGCTCCAGAACATCGTCCGCAAGGTACGCGGCGGCGACAAGGAGGCCGTGGCCCAGCAGCGCCTGCTCGAGGCCGCGCGCACGGCCCTGGAGGACGGGCGCCCGGCGCGCACGGTCGAGGTGGGGGACGAGGACGCCAAGCTCTGGCGTGGGCTGCAGCTCCTGACCCAGAAGCCCATCCTCTACGTCTGCAACGTGGGCGAGGACGATGCCGCCACCGGCAACGCCCATTCCGAGGCGGTCGCCCGCATGGCCGCCGAGCAGGGCGCCGGCACGGTGGTCATCTCGGCCGCCATCGAGGAGCAGATCGCCCAGCTCGATGACGCCGAGCAGGCCGAGTTCCTGGCCGAGATGGGGCTGGAGGAGGCGGGCCTCGACCGCCTGATCCGCGCCGGCTACGAGCTGCTGCACCTCGAGACCTACTTCACCGTCGGCCCCAAGGAGGCGCGCGCCTGGACCATCCCGGCCGGCACCACCGCGCCGCAGGCCGCGGGCGTGATCCACGGCGACTTCGAGCGCGGCTTCATCCGCGCCGAGACCATCGCTTACGACGACTTCGTCTCGCTGGGCGGCGAGAAGGAGGCCAAGGAGGCCGGCAGGATGCGCGCCGAGGGCAAGACCTACCGCGTGCGCGACGGCGACGTGCTGCACTTCCTGCACAACGTCTGACGTCCCTGCCCCGGACACGGCGCGGCCCCGGATTGCGACCTTTCCGTCACACGGGGACCGCGACCGGCGGAGCCTCGCCAAAGCGTGTGTGGCGCGGGGTCGCGGATCGGCGCGTAATTCCCTAAATCCCCTGCGATACATGTTTACCGCAAGATCACGGAGTTCGCCGATGCATCGCCGCGCCTTCATCGCCTCGGGCCTCACCGCCCTCCTCGCCGCCGACGCCGCCCGCGCCGTGTCTCCGCGGGGGCCGGCCTTCGATCCGGTGGTGGTGCGCACCCGCGCCGACGTGATGCCCGGCGAGCTGCACGTGCTGCCCTCGGCCTACATGCTCTACTGGACGATGCCCGGCGGCACGGCCATGCGCTACCGCTGCGGCGTGGGCCGCCCCGGCCTCTACGAGTCGGGCGAGTTCTTCGTGGGCGCCAAGAAGGAGTGGCCGTCCTGGACGCCCACGCCCGAGATGATCGAGCGCGACCCGGCCGCCTACAAGCAGTACGAGGACGGCATGCCCGGCGGCGTGGACAACCCGCTCGGCGCGCGCGCCCTCTACCTGTTCGAGCCGGGCCGCGGCGACACCTTCCTGCGCATCCATGGCACCAACGCGCCGAACACGATCGGCTCGGCCGTGTCGAACGGCTGCGCGCGCATCATCAACGACGAGATCGTCGACCTCTACGAGCGCGTGCCCCTGAAGGCCCGCGTGGTGCTGCACCCCAAGACCATCTGATCCCCGCGCCGGCGGCGCGGATAGGGGCGCGGCCTGCGAGGGCCGCGCCCCGTTCCGTTTCCCGATGGGGTGTCCTCGGCGTCATCCGCCCTTGCGGCGCCCGACGCCCTCCTGATAGGCCGGTCCGCGGAGACGTGGCCGAGTGGTCGAAGGCGCTCCCCTGCTAAGGGAGTAACGGGCAACCGTTCGAGGGTTCGAATCCCTTCGTCTCCGCCACCCCCACCTTTTCCGGGATGCCATCCGATACGGTTGGATGGCGCAAGGCCCCGCCACACAACGCTTTCACCCTATTTGACGTTGTTCTAGCTTTCGTTCGCTTCCGTCCGTATGCTTTCCTTGTGTGGTATGGAATGTGGTACAGGCGATGGCGGCGCTGGGCGGGAAGCTGACGAAACGACTGGTCGAGAACCTCGGGCCGGGGCGGCACGGGGACGGCGCGGGCCTCTATCTTGTTGTGGACCCTTCGGGCGCGCGGCGCTGGATCGTGCGAGTGACCGTGAAGGGCCAGCGGAACACCAGGGGCGCGCCCCTCCGCACCGATTTCGGGCTGGGCGGCGCCGACGTGGTAAACCTCAACCAGGCGCGGGAACGGGCGCTGGAGTACCGGCGCATGGCGAAGTCGGGGCTGCACCCCCGGTTCCATGCCAAGCGCGAGGTGCCAACGTTCGAGGAACTGAGCCGACAGGTTCATCTGGACCGCCTGCCGACGTGGAAGAACCCGAAGCACGGGGCGCAGTGGATCAACACGCTGCGGGACTACGCCTTTCCGAAGATCGGTAGGATGCCGGTGGACGCCATCGGGCAGCCCGAGGTGCTGATGTGCCTGTCGCCGGTCTGGACGGCGAAGCACGAGACCGCCAAGCGGCTCGCCCAGCGCATCAAGACGGTTCTGGACGTGGCGAAGTCTGCGGGCTTCCGCGACGGCGAGAACCCGGTGACGGGCGTACGCGAGGCGGAGGTTCTGCCGAAGGTGAAAGCACGGCCCGAGCATCACGATGCGATGCCGTGGCGCGACGTGCCCGCCTTCTACGCGGAGCTGGAAACGCGCAGCGCGACCGCGGCGAAGGCGCTTCAATTCACGATCCTGACGGCCTGCCGCACGTCCGAGGTGCTGGGGATGCGCTGGGCGGAGGTGGACGCAGAGGCGCGCCTGTGGACCGTCCCGGCGGAGCGCATGAAGGGCGGGGTGCAGCATCGGGTGCCCCTCACGGACGAGATGATCCGCCTGCTGGAGCCGCTGCGGGCGCTGGGGTTCGACTACGTTTTCGAGGGGCAGCGGCGGCACCGTCCCCTGTCCAACATGGCGATGCTGATGCTGCTGCGGCGCATGGGGCGGGGCCAGTACACGGTGCACGGGTTCCGAAGCACGTTCCGCGACTGGGCGGCGGAGGAAGCGGGCGCGCCGCACGAGGTAGCGGAGGCGGCACTAGCCCATCAGGTCGGGTCCGAGGTGCAACGGGCCTATGCGCGGTCCGATCTACTGGAGCGGCGGCGGGAGCTGATGGAACGCTGGGGAATCGCTATCGCGCAGTAAGCGCTGGGCGTGGTTACGCGAGGTGCAACACAGACCGAAACCGTAACCGATTCGTTCTCGTTAGCCGCTTCCCGACTTCGGTCCACGTGCCTTAGTCCCCCGAAGGCAATGGTTTTCTTCCGCCTTTCGGCAATCCGGAAGGGCCGTTGATAGTTTTGCCACAGGCAACCGGGGTGGGGCGGCACCCGAGGTTGTGCGCGTAAGGGCGACGAACCAGACTCACAGCCATTGCAACCAACCCCATGAAAGGGAATGCAGATGGCAGACATCTTCGACGCCGATAAGGTGTTCTTCCCCGAGGACCCCGAACTGCGCGTTCTCGGCAGCGTGGAAAAGCTCGCCCAGTGGCGGCACCGCAGCCGCGGCCCGGCCTTCATCCGCATCGGGCGCCGCATCGGCTACCACGGCACGGACCTGAACGCCTACCTCTCCGCCCAGCGCGTCGATCCCAGCGGGGACGCCGCATGATGGAAAGTCCCAACACCGTGCAGGGTGTCGGGACCTTCCGCGCAGCATCGAATGCCACTGTGGTAGGTGCCTTCGATGCCAGACGCGGGGCCATCCCGGCAACCCCAATCAGTACCCGTCCCATCACTGGGACGCAGCGCTCCCACGCCAGAGCGGGGTGGCGCCATGTCTGACCTGTGGTTCTCCAACCCAACGCAGATCGCCTGGACGTGTCACGCTCTCGCGCGTGGCCGCACCATCAGCACCTTGGACGAGATCGGGGAGGTGAGGGGCTGGCGCCTCGGGGCCATCGTTCACCGCCTCCGCTCCGAGTACGGCTGGCCCATCCTCACGGAACACCGGGGACCGGACCGCATCGGGCACTATCGCCTGCGCGAGCCGTGCGATGTGCTGGCGTTGCGTTTCCCACCTTCCGCCTCCGACGTGCGGGCGGGGGTGGAAGCCCGGCAGTGCTGTAGCTCCGGCGGCGCCCATGAGTAGCAGGCGCAGGGACTCGAAGAAGGGGGATGGGCAGTTTGCCTATCTCCCGTACGGAATGCTGAAATCCGATGCTTGGCGCAGCCTCTCGGGCGCGGCGGTGCGTGTCCTGCTGGAGTTGCACACCCGGTTCAATGGCTCGAACAACGGGCGCCTGTTCCTCTCGCATATGGAAGCGGCGAAGGCGCTGGGCATGGGCAAGGCGACGGTGCAGCGGGCGTTCAAAGACTTGGAGTGCAGGGGATTCATCGTGCTGATGAACCCGGGCAGTTGGTACCATCGGAAGGCGCACGAATGGCGGCTGACTTTCAAGCCGATGCAGCAGGCGAAGGGGCGCGAACCGCCCTCGAACGAATGGCGAGGATGGCGGGCGGAAAACGCAGAGCACGGTTCCAGAACGGACCAGACGGGGGGCACGACGGTTCCATTCCAGAACCGTGAGCACCGGCATGGTTCCGAACTGGAACCCGTCAGGCGCGAAGCCGCCGGGGGCTAGGGTTCTGGATCGGAACACTGATAGTTACCACTCCCTGCGGAGATCGGGGCATGGGGGCGGGAACGGTGCGCACGGTCCGTGCCCCCATCGTGACGCAACCGCCCAGCGCGCCGCAGCGCCGGTTGTGGCGCCATCGGGGGACCGTACGGCCATCCCCGGGTCCGCGGGGAACCGCCTTGGCCCCCTCCGGGGCTTCGTTGGCCCCCTTTGGGTACTGTGAACAGAGCCGGGGGGCTGACCCGTCTGTGGCCCCCTCAATACTAGCCCCCCGCATCCGGCGAGTTGACCCCATGCCCGAGCCGCACCCGAACACCGTCTGGGCGGAGCAAGTCCGCGAAGGCCCTGCCCCCGCGTGGCGGGTGACGTTCTGCGCCTTCATGGCCGGGAACCTCCGCCACCGCAAAGCGCGCGCCGTCCGCATCCTGCGGAACGTCCAGCGGGGCGGCTGGTGCTGCCCGTGGTGCGGCGATCCCGTGCCATTGCACCGCCGGGCAGATGCGGTGTTCTGCCGGGAGGGGTGCCGCAAGGCATCGGCTCGGGCACGGCGCGCGAGGCGTCGGGGGACGCAGGGCGGGGAACACGGCGGGCCTTCCCCTACTCTCACGGGGATCTAGGATCGCCCCCCATGTCCCCGCTGGAAACCTACCGTTGGCGGCGCAGCGGCCCCGAACGATGGGTGCTGTTCGCATCGCCGGGCGGCTTCGAGGCGGCCGTGACGCGCGAGGTGCCCGGCCGTCCGTTCGGCTGGCCCGGCGAGGGGGATTGGCACTGGCACCTTGCCCTGTCGAGCCGGAAGGGACGCAGCCCCACGGCGGAGCTGGCCCGCGATGCGGTCAAGCAGGTGATGCGCAACGAAGGGCTAGGTCCGTTCGCCTGGTATCAGCCCGGCAACCGCTGACGGTTAGGCGGCGATCCCACGCCGTGCATGACAAGCAAACCTCGGCCCCGCCCTCACGGACTGGCGCCCCCTCGGGGGGGGGCCGCACCCTTCGAGCGGGGTAGCGAAGTCGCGTCCCAAACCTCGGAGACTAGGGAGGCCGCAGGGGCCGCGCGACCGCCTTTCCTGATGCTGGATACACGGTCCCTGTCCCTAGGGGGGCGGTCACGCGGACTTCACTTAAGTTGTCTTTGCGTTGCGTCGGCGTGGGATAGGTCTCGAATCGTATCAGGAGGTACATCATGCGTTACTTCATCACGTTCGTCGCCGCGCTCGCCCTCGCCGGACCGGCAGTTGCGGGACACAAGGCTGGCACGCCCCCGGGCCAAGCAGCTCAGAACGGCGGAGACGTGAACGGCAATGGGCGGACCAACGGGCAGGACTACGCTCCGGGTCAGACCGCCCGCACCGATCCTTCGGACGAGAACGGCGACGGCCGGTCGAACGGCAAGGACTTCGCGCCGGGCCAGTACAAGGACTGAGGTTCGCGCTAGTCGAACCGTTTGCGGGACGGGCCATCGCTCGTCCCGTTTCCGTTTGACTGGCAGCAGGGCGTGCGGCGGCCTCGCACATTGATCCCAAGCAAATCGGTTGCCCCCCCAGCGGTGCCCTTTCCGGTGCGTTCAGTGGATCACTTTGGCCCGTCCTGGTGCCGCCCTTTCCATCCATCGGAAAGCCCCCGCCCGAAGGTTGGGCCGTCATGGCAACACCTTGGCGCTGTAGCGCGGTTCAGGCCGCTGAGGCGACGGTTGCCGTCCGCGCCGCGCCCGCCCTTTCCTGCTTTCAGGAAAGGGCGCCCCTCGCGCGCGCGTATCGCTCCGAAAACCCTCCGGCGGAGGGCGTCCCCGCGGCCTTGCGCGCGCGAGGCGAAACTTGCGTTAGCCCATCCCCTGCGCGGGACCATCGGTTCGCCCTCGAGCTGGTCCCGGGGTTTCGAGGCCCCCCTTAGTGAGGCGGACAGAAGGGCCGATGCTGTCATGCTTCCAATCCCCGCAGGGCGTCTTTGTAGTTCGCCGTACACTCCTTTGCTCTTACCTTCGTTGTCTGCCTTCCAAAGGATCCACTGGCACGGCGGTTGGGCCGGGACAGGACCACCTTCGGCCGGACCTACGGCGGCCGCGACTGGGGCATACCGGCGACGGTTCACTGCGAATTACTGTCCGCCCGAAGCGCCGTTCTTGCCGCCGCCGGCACCCATGAGTGAATTGTTCTGAAACACGGCGACGGGGCTGGAACGCCCCGATTGACCCGGAACCCCTGGGGGGGTCGGGGACCCATGTGCGGCCCCCGCGGGCGGCGCCCCGGGTGACTGGGGCGCCGCTCTTTTCGCATCCGCCCTCTGGACATGCGGGTCCTCAGCGCTTGACCCCGCATCCCCTTGCGGCAACGCTCCCCCCACGCCCCGCATCCCGCGGCGGCGGTCCAACGGGAGCATGTCCATGGCCGGACCCTCGCAGCGCCTCACGAACCGAACCATGGCCTTCGTGCTCGCGGGGGGACGGGGCAGCCGCCTCCACGAGCTGACCGACCGGCGCGCCAAGCCGGCGGTGTTCTTCGGCGGCAAGACCCGGATCGTGGACTTCGCGCTCTCGAACGCGCTGAACTCCGGCATCCGCAAGATGGCGATCGCCACCCAGTACAAGGCGCACAGCCTCATCCGCCACTGCCAGCGCGGCTGGAGCTTCTTCCGCGCCGAGCGCAACGAGTACCTCGACGTGCTGCCC
The DNA here is from genome assembly GCF_025144335.1 of Jannaschia sp. W003. Classification (NCBI taxonomy): domain Bacteria; kingdom Pseudomonadati; phylum Pseudomonadota; class Alphaproteobacteria; order Rhodobacterales; family Roseobacteraceae; genus Jannaschia; species Jannaschia sp. W003. The sequence continues at coordinate 1,665,364 of NZ_CP083539.1, read as the reverse complement.
GCCTCGCAGCGCACCAGCGAGACCGACTGGTACAAGGGCACCGCCGACGCCGTGTTCCAGAACATCGACATCGTCGACAGCTACGACGTGGACCACGTGGTGATCCTGGCCGGCGACCACATCTACAAGATGGACTACGAGGTGATGGTCCGGCAGCACGTCGAGACCGGCGCCGACGTGACCGTGGGCTGCCTCACGGTGCCGCGCATGGAGGCCACCGCCTTCGGCGTCATGCACATCGACGACCAGGACCGCATCACCGAGTTCCTCGAGAAGCCCGCCGACCCGCCGGGCACCCCGGGCGACCCTTCGGTGGCCCTGGCCTCCATGGGCATCTACGTGTTCCGCTGGGACTTCCTGCGCGACCTGCTGCGCCGCGACGCCGAGGACCCGGACAGCAAGCACGACTTCGGCGGCGACCTGATCCCGGACATCGTGGCGAACGGCAAGGCCGTGGCCCACCGCTTCGAGGATAGCTGCGTGCGCCACGCCGAGGACGCCCCCGCCTACTGGCGCGACGTCGGCACCGTGGACGCCTACTGGCGCGCCAACATCGACCTGACCGACTTCGCGCCCGACCTCGACCTGTGGGACCGCAACTGGCCGATCTGGACCTACTCCGAGTCCGTGCCCCCCGCGAAGTTCATCCACGACGAGGAGGCGCGGCGCGGCCTCGCCATCTCCTCGATGGTCTCGGGCGGCTGCATCATCTCCGGGACGGAGGTGCGCGAGTCGCTGCTGTTCACGGGGGTGCACACCAACTCCTACGCCGCGCTGCGCCGCGTGGTGGCCCTGCCCGACGTGGTGGTGGGCCGCTCGGCGCGCGTCACCGACGCAGTGCTCGACCGGGGCGTGCAGATCCCCGAGGGCATGGTGATCGGCGAGGATCCGGACGAGGACGCGAAGTGGTTCCGCCGGACGGATGCGGGCGTGGTCCTGGTGACGCAGCCCATGCTCGACCGCCGCGCCGCCGGATAGCGCGGTGCAGGTCCTCTCGGTCGCATCCGAGTGCGCCCCGCTGGTGAAGACCGGCGGGCTGGCGGACGTGGCGGGCGCGCTGCCCGGCGCGCTCGCCCCCTTGGGCATCCGCATGCGCACCCTCGTGCCCGGCTATCCGGCGGTGACGGCTGCCGCCGGCGAGGGGCGGGCCACCTGGCACGGCGACCTCTTCGGCGGCCCGGCGCGCGTGCTCGAGAGCGGGGCCGCGGGGCTCGACCTCCTGGTCCTCGACGCGCCGCACCTGTTCGCGCGTGAAGGCTCGATCTACCTCGGGCCGGACGGGCGGGACTGGCCCGACAACCCCGAGCGCTTCGCGGCCCTGTCGTGGACCGCCGCCGCGATCGCCGGGCGCGGGCTGGACGGCTGGCGCCCCGACATCCTCCACGGCCACGACTGGCAGGCGGGCCTCGCGCCCGTCTACCTGCGCGAGGGGCACCCCGGGGCCGGGGTCGGCACGGTGCTGACCATCCACAACGTCGCCTTCCAGGGCCTCGCGGACGCGGACCGCCTGGGCTCGCTGCGCCTGCCGGCCTCGGGCATGACCGCGGAGGGCTTCGAGTACTGGGGCCGGATCTCGGCGCTGAAGGCCGGGCTGGTCTGGTCGGACCGCATCACCACCGTCAGCCCCACCTACGCCGCCGAGCTGATGCGGCCCGAGTTCGGCATGGGTCTCGACGGCCTCCTGCGCGCCCGCGCCCGCGACCTCGTGGGCATCCTCAACGGGGTCGACACCGAGGAATGGGCGCCGCCCTACAGGCTGCCCTCGGGCAAGCGCCGCCACACCGAGGCGCTGCGCGCCGAGATGGGCCTGCCCGACGCCCCGGGACCGCTCTGCGTGGTCGTCTCGCGGCTCACGGCGCAGAAGGGTCTCGACCTCCTGCTCGAGGCCCTGCCCGCCCTCCTGGAGGGCGGCGGCCAGCTGGCCCTGCTCGGCTCCGGCGACCCGGCGCTGGAGCACGCCTTCCGCGAGGCCGCCGAGCGGCACCGGGACGTGGCGGTGCGGATCGGCTACGACGAGGGACTGGCCCGGCGCCTCGTCACCGGCGGCGAGGCGATCCTGGTGCCGTCCCGCTTCGAGCCCTGCGGCCTGACGCAGCTCTACGGCCTGCGCTTCGGCACCATTCCCGTCGTAGCGCTGACGGGGGGGCTGGCGGACACCGTGATCCCGGCCACGCTCGCGGGGCTGTGGGCCAGGGCGGCCACGGGGATCCAGGTGCACCCCGTCACCGCGGACGCCCTCGCGCGCGCGCTGCGCCAGCTCTGCGCGCTGCACGGCGACGCGGAGACGTGGAAGGGGATGCAGCGCCGCGCCATGTGCCATCCCGTGGGCTGGGAGCGTTCCGCGGGGGACTACGCGGCACTCTACAAGGCGCTAACGGGTTAAGCTCCGCCTTCGATCGCTCCCACATTCGAAAAATCTTAATGGCTCAGGGAACAGGGATCTCACACTTCGGCGAGAATGGCGCGGCGGGGTCGCGGTCCGGCCCCTCAGCTGCGCGCATAGACGTCCTCGTAGCGCACGATGTCGTCCTCGCCGAGGTAGATGCCCGTCTGCACCTCGATCAGCACCATCGGCACCTTGCCGGGGTTCTCCATGCGGTGCACGGCGCCGAGCGGGATGTAGACGGACTGGTTCTCGGTCACGAGGCGCACGTCCTCGCCCACGGTCACCTGCGCGGTGCCCTCGACCACGATCCAGTGCTCGGAGCGATGGTGGTGCGACTGCAGGCTCAGGGCGGCGCCCGGGTGCACCACGATGCGCTTAACCTGGAAGCGGTCGGCGGTGGCGAGGCACTCGAACCAGCCCCAGGGGCGGTGGTCCTTCGGGAAGGTCACGGCCTGGGCCGCGCCCTTCGCCTTCAGGGCGGCCACCACGCGCTTCACGTCCTGGGCGCGGCCCGCGTCCGCCACTAGCACCGCGTCGGGCAGGGCCACGGCGATCACGTTCCTGAGCCCCAGCCCCACCAGCTCCAGCCCCTCGTCCTCGGAGCGCAGCAGCGTGTCGCGGCACTCGATCGCGGTGGCCGGACCGGCGGTGGCGACCCCGTCGGCGTCGCGCGCCGCCTCGCGCCAGACCGCGTCCCAGCCGCCCAGGTCGGACCAGCCGCCCGCGAAGGGCACCACCGAGAGGTTTCCGGCCCGCTCCATCACCGCGTAATCGATTGAGATGTCGGGCAGCGCGGCCCAGGGTCCGGGCGCGAGGCGCAGGAAGCCCAGGTCCGCGCGCGCCTCCTCTACCGCGGCGCGCACCGGCGCCAGCAGCTCGGGCGCGTGGGCCTCGAAGGCCTCCAACATGGTGCGCGCGGTGAACAGGAAGATGCCGGCGTTCCACAGGAAGGCGCCCGAGGCGAGCATCGTCTCGGCGGCCGCAGCATTCGGCTTCTCCACGAAGCGCACCAGCGGCACCGGATCGGCGCCCTGCGGCGCGGCCGCGAGCTCGAGGTAGCCGTAGCCGGTCTCGGCGCGGTCGGGGTGGATGCCGAAGGTGACGATCCGCCCGGCCCGCGCGGCCGGCGCGCCCGCTTCGACCGCGGCGCGGAACGCCGCGGCGTCGGGCACCACGTGGTCGGAGGGCGCCACCAGCATCAGCGCGTCCGGGTCCGCGGCGGCGACGTGCAGCGCGGCGGCCAGCACCGCGGGCGCGGTGTTGCGCCCCTCGGGCTCGATCAGCACGGCGCCGGGGTCGATCCCGGCCTCGGCGAGCTGCTCGGTGACGATGAAGCGGAAGTCCGAGTTCGTGATCACCACCGGCGCGGCGTAGCCCGGCCCCGCGAGGCGGGCCGCGGAGGCCTGGAACAGCGTGGTGTCGCCCACGAGGGGCACGAACTGCTTGGGGTAGCTGCGCCGCGAGAGCGGCCAGAGCCGCGTGCCGGAGCCGCCGCATAGGAGAACGGGATGGATGGGGGACAAGGTCGGCACACTCGCGATGGCTGCCGCGGAAGCCTCGCATCCGCGGCGCGCGGGCGCAACTGCCGGCACGGGGAACCGCGCCCCTCCGTGGGCCGTGCGGTGCCGTTCCGCATCACCGCCGCGGGCCCGCGCGGCGCGGGCCTCGCCCCTTCCGGGGGGCCGCGCTAGGAGGCTCCGGGCCTGGGGATCGACAGGCGGCGCTCGGGGGTATGCGCGATGCGGATAGCGATGATCGGGACGGGGTATGTGGGTCTGGTGTCGGGGGTGTGTTTCTCGGACTTCGGCCTGCGGTCGGTCTTCGGCGGCGGACTGTGGCGCGCCCCCCGCCGGCACGGCCGTTGCCGCAGGCGGGGCCGTCCCGCCCAGAGGAGGCCCGCCGACGGGCGAGATCGGTGTTTGAGGTTCCATTGAGCAACCGGTAGGGAAACGAAGGCTCGAAGGGGCGAACGCGGTGCGGCCGCAGTGCTGCCGCGGCGCCGGAAACAGGACTCCGAAGGAACCGTATCGTGTCACCCAGCCAACCGCCCCGGCAAAGCTCCGACGCGAACCGCGCGCTGATCGAACGGGCGCGCGGGCTGCGCAAGCAGGCGCGTTGGGAGGCGGCGCTGGAGGTGCTCGCGGAGGGGCCGTCCGGGTACGCCACGGTGCGGCTGGAGTCGGCGCGGAACCTTCTGGCACTGCAACGCAGCGCGGAAGCCCTGGCGCTCTTGGGGGCCCACCCCATGCGCGAGCCGGAACGGCAACTCGCGCGGCTGGCGGGCGTGCTGCAGGGCGAAGGGTCGCTCGAAGCCGGCGACGTGAAGCTGGCCCGCGCGCATCTGCGGGCCATGGAGGCGCAAGGCATCACCGGCTTCGGGCGCGAGATGCTGCTGCGCGCCCTCTATGCGGCGGCGCCGGACGCGTTCGACGTCGCGCGGCGGCTGGTGGACGGGTGGCCCGAAGAGGCCGAGGCGCTGCTTCCACGCTTCGAGGGCGCCGCCGCCACGCGGGCGGCGCTCTGGCTGCGGGTCGCCCGGAGGCGGCGCGGGGCAGGCGATCTGGCCGGCGCCTCGCGCGGCTTCGCCGCCGCCCTGCAGCACGAGGACGCACCGGAGGCGCGGCTCGCGGCAGCCGAGGTGCTTCTGCGGCGGAACCGCGGCGCGGAGGCCTTGGCACTTCTGAAGGCCCTGGACACGGGCGGGAGCGGATCCGTGCGGGTCGGGATCGCCCGCGCCCGGGCCCACGAGGCGGCGCGGGACTTTCCGGGCGCGCTCCGGTGCTGGCGCATGGTGCTGGACCTCGATCCGGCGAACCTCGCGGCTCTACGCGGCGCCGCCCGCGCGCTTCAGACCGACAAGAACCTCGCGGGGGCCTTCGCCACGGCGCGCCGGGCCATGCGGCACCCGGAGGCCGACTTCTCCGACGTGCGGCGCGTCGCGCGCCTGTTGCGCGTCATGAACCGCAACGCCGTGCTTGACCGGTTCCTCGCCCGCGCCGCGCATCGCCACGGCGAGGGACGGCTCGGGGCGCACGCCTTCGCGTGGCTCCTGCTGGCGAGCGATCTGCCCGGCCGGGCGGAGGCGGTGCTGCGGGCCGCGGGCGACCTCGAGACGGGCAGCGCCGAGGATCGTGCGCTCTATCTGCGGTGTCTGATCGCCCGGCTCGACTACATCGCCGCCGCGGCCTTCCTGGCGGCCCATCCGGACGCGGGCGCGGCCCTCTCGCATCGCGACCGCGGGCGCGTGGCGACGGCGGAGGCGCTCGCCCGCGACTGGGACGAGACCGACAACGACGCGCTGCACGGCCGCATCATCGCGCGCATGCTCGACCTTGGGCGCGACCCGCGGTTCGGCTACGACCCCGAGCCGGGCAAGATGCTGCTGACCTGCTCCTCGCTCGGCCTCGGCGGGGCAGAGCGGCAGACGGTCAACCTCGCGCAGGCCCTCGCGGGGGGCATGGGCGGCGTCGCGCGGACGGCGCTCCTGGTGACCGCGCGCCGCGACACCTCCTATGCGCTGAGGAACGGAGCCGGATCGAGGCTGGACGTCCACTACATGCGTGAGGTCGATGCCGTATGCGACGGCGACGCGCTGTCTGAATCATCGCCGTTCGAGGAGTTGCAGCGCCTCGAGGATCTGCTCGACCTCGGCGGCACCACCGCGCTGATGCGGGCATTCCGGCAGCTGCGCCCCGAGATGCTGAGCTACCGGGTCGGTCCCGTCGCGCAGACCGTGATCGCCAGCGTGATCGCCGGCGTTCCGCGCACCCTGATTCGGTTCGGCAGCATGACGCGCCGGCACCAGTCCAACGGCTCGGAGCTGTTCGACCTGCGCGAGCGGATCGTGACCCGGGTCTGCCGCGCGGCGGCACCGCGCGGGGCGATCACCTTCGCCTCGAACAGCCGCATGGCCTGCGACGAGTGGGCCGATCAGATCGGCCTAGATCCGGCGCGCATGCGGCTGATCCGCAACGGTCTCGACGAGGCCGGTCTCGGCGATCCCGCGCCCGAGCGGGCCGTGGAGGTGCGCCGTGCGCTCGGGATTCCCGCAGACGCCTTCGTGGTCGGCGGCGTGTTCCGCTTCGAGCCGGTGAAGGATCCGATGCTCTGGATCGAGACGGTCGCCCGCGTCGCCAGCGCCCTGCCCGACTGCCACTTCCTCCTGGTCGGCCATGGCCCCCTTCGGGAAGCGATGCTGCGCCGGGCCGAGGAGGGGGGCTTCGCCTACCGCCTCCACATGCCGGGCGCGGTGTTCTCGGGGCTGCGCGCCTACTACGGGGCGATGAACGCGTTTCTCCTGACCTCGCACACCGAGAGCCTGCCCAACGTGGTGATTGAAGCGCAGATCTCCGGGGTGCCGGTGGTGGTCACGAACGCGGGCGGCGTGCGCGAGGGGATCGCCACGGACGAGAGCGGGCGCGTGGCCGAGGGCCGCTCGCCCGACGAGCTGGCCGCATTGGTGCAGGGCTACCACGACGACCCGGCGCTGCGCGCGCGCGTGGCGCGCGAGGCCCCGGAGGTCATCCGCGAGCGCTTCTCCGTAGCGCAGATGGTGCGCTCAACACTCGCCTGCTTCGATCCGCATCCCAGGGCCGAGGCCACCGCACCCACCCGGCTCCGCCACGCTTCGAGGCCGCGGATGGCGCGGACCTTCTAGCCATCGTCCCAGAATGGAACCAGCTCCGCGCCCTGACCTGTCCCGCCCGCTGGCGTCATGGCCACGCCCCGACTGGCCGACCTTCGCAACGCCTCTTCCGCCGACCGCGCCCGGGAGGCCGGCTTCGATGCCTCTCAAGACATCGGAAGACTCGGGGTCCGACGCGTCCCACGCGTGCGCCCGCGCGGGGTAAGGCAGCGGGACTTTGCCTGCCTCACGCGCGCGGGGCGGCCTTGATTGCACGTCCCTCCACACTCGAGCGCGGTTCTGATAACACCGCCCCATCCAGCAGTCAGCCGGTCGTTAGTCAGAAAGATCCCCATGCCGCTTCTGACAATTCCCGCCGCCGAGGCGATCGCCACGCGCAAGGCCAATCCCGTCTCAGAATGGCCTGAACGGGGGGACGGCAACCGGGTCGAGCCTTTCTGCGCCCCGACCTTCGACGCCCCCTTCCGCATTCGCCCCGGGGATTCCGTCTTCACCATCGGCTCGTGCTTTGCGCGCAACGTCGAGCAGGAAATGGCCCGCGCCAATATCCGCCTGCCCACGCGCGAAGTGATGGCGCGTCCCGAGTTCGTCAATCTCGAAGCCGCCTCGCTCAACAACTACGGCACACCCTCGATCTGGAACGAGCTGGCCTGGAGCTTCGGGGAAGAGGCGTTCGACCCCGACGCCCACCTCGTCGAGGTGATGCCGAACCGCTGGGTCGACCTGCATCTGAACCCCGCGATCCGCCCCGAGACTCGCGAGGTCGTCCTCAGACGCCGCGAGGCGATCTTCGAGACCTACCGCGCCTCCGCCACCTGCAAGATGATCGTCCTAACGCTAGGCTACGTGGAGGTCTGGAAGGATACGTGGACCGGGTCGTACCTGAATGCGGTCCCGCGCCCGTCCCTGATCCGACGCGACCCCAAGCGCTACGAACTGGCCGTGCTCGACGCCGCCGAGGCGACCGATTACCTGATGCGGGCACTCGACATCCTGCGCCGCCATGGGCGGCCCGACATGCGCGTGGTGCTGACCGTCTCGCCAGTCCCGTTGAGCCAGACACACCGCGATGAGGACGTCATCACCGCCAACGCCTATTCGAAATCGGTGCTGCGCGTGGCCGCCGAGACGGCGGTCGTACGACACGATTTCGTCACCTATTTCCCGTCCTACGAATCGGTCACCCATTCCGATCGCCAGCTCGCCTGGCAAGATGATTTGCACCATGTGAATCAAGGCATCGTACGCTTCAACGTCCAGCGTATGATGGACGCGTTCCTCGATGGCCCTGAGGGCGACGGCGACGGCAACGACGCCCAAGCGCCCGACGAGACCGAGGCGCTAGGCCGCGTACGAGAGCTCGAGGCGCACGACCATCCCCGCTCGGGCGAAATGCTGGCCGAACTCGCGGCCCGCTTCGCGCACGCCCCCGAGATCGTCGCGGCCCACGCGCGGTGGCTTTGCGGGCGCGGACGCTACGAAGAGGCGCTGCGCGTCGCGAGCGTGCCTAGTGACGGGCAGGCCAATGCATCGCTGACGCGCGCTCGCTCCATGGCCCTCGTGAACCTCGCACGCCCCGCGGAGGCGGCAGAGCTGCTCGGTGCCCTAGTCCAGACTCTTGATCTGCCCACCCGTCCGCTTCTCGAGCAGTGGATCTCGGCCGCGCTCGCGTCGGACGAAGAAAAGGCGATCACCACGGCGCTGCATCACTTCATCACGCGCTTTCCCGTTTATTCGGCCCGCGCACGCATGAAGGTGGGGCTGTGGTATCTGGGACAGGGCAAGATCCACCGTGCACGCACCCTTCTCAAGGATGCGGTGAACGCCAATCCCGATTTCGCCGGGGCCCATCTGGCGCTCGGGGAGCTGGAACTGTCGCGGGGATACGATGCGGCGGCGCGCAGGGCTCTAACGGTCGCGACGCCCGGCACGCCCTCCGAAATCCGCCGAGCAGAGGCGCTGCGCGCCAGGCTGCGCGATCCCTACGAAATCACGTGAGCTTGCTTCCGCGCCTATCATGGCGATAGGAGCGCATTTCGACACCGATATTCGAAAGAAGACACATTTGAGCGACCCAGAGAAAATAGGCCTTCTCTACAGACTTGGGATTGCCGTCGGGGCCATGATGCGCGCCCTCGCGCCGGCCGGCCAGCGCGCGCCGACGCCTTCCCTGGGTCAGGCCCCCCGCAATCAGGCGCCGGAGCAGCACCCCGGCGCTGGCGTATCTCCCGCACCTGCTAGCCGCACCCGCGCCAGCCCGGTGCCCGCCGCGCAGGCCTCTTGGGATGTCGTGCGGCCCTTACAAGCCGATACCCCGGCCCCTTCGCTGCCCGCTCCGGTTGCGCCCCCGACCATCGCGCCATTCGTTGCGCTGCTGCAAGAGCGCGACCCTCTGGCCCTCGAGCGGATCGAGGCCGAGCATGCACAGCGGCCTAAAGCGCCCAAGATCGCAAGCCTCGCGGCCGAAGCCCGCGCCGTATCGGGCGGCATGGGCGAGGTGGCCGAGCTGCTGCATGCCTGCCTGCCACAGATCGATGATGCTGTCTTCCTGCGCGGGCAGATCACCCGCCTGAGGCGCAACGAGCATTATGCCCATACCGACGAAGCGCAGATCTGCATCCTCGACAGGCTTTGCCAGATCGACGCGAACAACGACAGATGGCTCCAGTCCCTCTATCGCGTGGAAGCACGTGCTTGTGCGCGCGAACGCCCCGACAACATGACCCGACCCTCGGCACCGACCGCCCCGCCCGAGGGAGGTACCCCTTCGACGACGCGCCACCGTGGAGAAATCGATCATGGGTGATCTTCTGTCCGGACCGGGACGCGCGATGGCACCGATCACTGACGTGGCCTATGAGGTTCTTTCGCTGACCGGCGCCGACATCGCGCGCGTGTCCGCGCGCCGCCCCCCCGACCGCGCGAATGCCTACGCTTTGCTAGCGGCATGCGCGCGCGACGTCGAGTGGCGTGCGGATCTCGCGCAGGCACTGGACGGCCTTCCGCCGGACGAGCGCCGGCGCTGTGGCGCGGAATGGTTCGGCGCTGCTCTCGAGAGCCGGCGCCTGGGCGATCCGGACGCGTGGCGCCTCGATCTGCTGCGCGCCGCGTCGCGGGCGCATCCGAGACCGTGGATCTTGATCGCCCTGTCGGATGTCGAGACCGACGACGCCTCCGCCGCGCGCGCGCTCATGCGCGCGGCGGACCTCATGGACCCGGCGGCTTCCGTCGAGCCGCTGGGCAGGGCCGCGACGCGCTTTCTCGCCGCCGGACGCTTCGAAGACGCCTTGGCGACCCTGTCCACCGCGCTCGGGCGCCGCCCGGATCACCGGCTGTCCGCGAACCGCATGATCCGGCTGCTGATCCGCGAGCGCCGTCCCGAGGCGGCGGCGCGGGCGCTCGATCGACTCGGCGGCGCGCTGCTCGAATCCGACGTTCACCTGCATCGCTCCGTCATCGAGGAGATGACCCGCGGCCCCGAGGCGGCCGTTGCCTATCTGGACGCTCACGCGCAGGCGCATCGCGCCGAGAGGGTCTACGCCGTGCGCCGCTGCACGCTTCTGCGCAGGCTCGGGCGCTCCGACGATGCCCTCGAGGAGTTGTCGCGCTTCGTATCGGCGGGACACGACGTGACGCCGCCGGTGGTCGACATGCTGATCGACCTCGCCGGCATTTGCAGGATCGATCCGGCCGAACGCCTCGGAATTTCGGGGAGGGCCGTCGATCTTGGCGTGGCCCCCAGAAGGATCCTGCCGCTCAAACATCGGGCGCTGGAGGATCAGGGACTGCACGCCCAGGCGCTTGATCTGGCCCGCGAGGCGATCGAGGCCGACCCCGCGGACATCGCGGCCTACGCGATGGCCGTGTCCTCGGCGCGCCATATGCTCGACGACGCGACCGTCTCGGACCTCATCGACGCAGCGCTGCGCAATTGCCCCGATACCCCCGCGCACCGTGCTGACATTGCCATGCTCCTACTGAGCGCGGAAGAGAACCAGCGCGCGCGCGAGATAGCCGTGCAAGTGATCGCTCAGGACCCCGGCAACACCGTCGCGTCGCGTGCCCTTCTGCGCACCCTGACGCGGCTCGGCGATCTGCGCGAGATCCAGCGCCGGGTAGAGCCGCTCACCGCACTGGTGCCCGAAAGCGCTTCGCTCGTCGAAGGCGTCATCCGTCTAGGCGCGGCGCGCGCGCTCGGCGGCACCAACATGCCGGACGATCACGAGAGCTGTGCACGCCTGCTCGCACCGCTGCTCGCGTCCGGCCCCATCGCCAGCGCCCGCCCGGACGCGCCACGCGACGGCGGCGTCGTGCATGTCACGGGCCAGCTTGGCGTGGGCGGCGCGGAGCGCCAGTGCCTGTGGACTGCCGAAGGCATGATGCGGCGCGCCACGCTCGGCCCCGTCTCGATCCTCGCCGTGCGCCGCAGGGCCGACCATTCCATCGAGGAGGACGTGACCGCCTCGGGCGTGCCGCTGCGATATCTCGAGGACGCCATCGCTGCATCGGACGTGCGCACCGCGCTCGCCCGCATGCCCGATCTCGAAGCCACCGCGCGCGCCCTGGCGGTACTGCCCCCCGCGCAGGCTTCGACGATCGTCGGTCTGCTGGTCGACTTCGTCGAGACCCGCCCCCACACCGTCCACGGCTGGCAGGATGCCGGCGCTCTGGCGGCTGTGGCGGGCGTCCTCGCCGGGGTGCCGCGCATAGTTATCGGTGGGCGGCGCACGATGTCCAAGCACAACATCCCACGCCTCGCGGAGATCCGCGCCCTCTACAGGCTGGTCCTGCCGCGCCCTGACGTCACGTTGCTGTGTAACAGCCACGACGGCGCGCGCAGCTTCGAGCGCTGGCTCGACCTGCCGCGCGAAACAGCGAAGGTCGCCTTCAACGGATACGACTTCGACGCGATGGACCGGCGCGCCGCAACCCGCGACCCCCGCGACATCCGCCGCGAACACGACCTGACGGGACGGCCGGTTGTGGGCCTCGTGGCGCGCATGCACCCGATGAAGCGGTGGCATGTCTGGCTCGACGTCCTGTCCCGATTGCCGCGCGATCTCGACGTCGTGGGGCTTGCGGTGGGTGACGGAGTGTTGCGCGACGAGATCGAATCGCAGGCCAGGTATATGGGGCTGCACGAGCGCATCCGGTTCGTGGGACGGCAAATGCCCCCCGAGCCGTGGTTCCGCGCGCTCGACCTTCTGGTCTTCGTCTCGGGTTGGGGCGAGGGCCTGCCCAACACGATCATCGAAGCCCAGGCGCTCGGGGTCCCGGTGGTGACCGTCGATGTCGGCGGCGCGGCCGACACGGTCGTCGACGGCGTCACGGGACGCGTAGTGGACGTGGCGGGCCTGTCCGACGACGACGTGGCCGCCGCCGTCGCGCAGGCCGCCATCCCCATCCTGGAGCAACCGGACCTGCGGTCCCGGATGGCGTCGCAGGCCTGCGACGCCGCCCGAGCGACCTTCTCGATCGGCGCGGTGATCTCCGAGATCGAGACCCATTACGAGAGGATGGCGCCGCTGGCCGCCATCGACACGACGGAACGGGCATCATGAGCGGGCTCTTCGCCACTATCGGCCCAGATCCCTTGGGGCACGGAGACGACGACGCGAGCGCGGGCGCGCGGCGCCATATCCGGGCATCCCTGGACGCCATGCGCCACCGCGGCGCCGACGGCGTTGGGGTGCATATCCACGACCGCACCGCGTTGGGCGTCGTGCGGCTCGCTACCATAGGCACGGCTCCCCAGCCGGCTGTCCGCGACGATCTCGGCGCGGTCGCGATCCTCGATGGCACAATCCTGAACTGGCGGGAGCTGCGCGCCGAACTGTCCGCCGCCGGACAGACCTTCCGAACCGATGGCGACGCAGAGGTCGCGGCCGTGGGATACCGCGTCTGGGGCGCGCGGGCGTTGGCCCGGAAGGTGCGCGGTGGCGCGACCTTCGTGATCCACGACATGACGGCGAACCGCTTGGTCGTCGTGCGCGACCGCTTTGGCGAACGGCAGCTGTTCATGACCCGCGACAGTGACGGCCGCGTCCTCGTCGCCACGGAGGCGAAGGCGATCCTGAACTGGCCCGGCACCCGCCGCGATGCCGACATGCGCAACGTCCATGCGTTCTTCACCTTCCGCTACGCACCTAATATGCAAAGCTGCTTTGCGGGCGTCGAGCGGCTGCACCCGGCCGTCGTCACCACCTTCGAGGCCGACGGCTCCATGCACCGCGACGTCTACTGGACACGCGCGCAACCCGACCCCGCCGCCCCCCAGCCAACGCCCGAAGACGCGTGCGACGCGGCGATCGCGGGCCTCGACGAGGCCTTGAGATACAACTCCATCTCCGATCGCCCCGTCGGCGCCTTCCTGTCGGGCGGCGTCGATTCGACCGCCATCGTGGCACGCCTCGCCGAGGTGTCGGGCACGCCCATCCGGACTTTCTGTGCAGGCTTCGGCATCGACCGGTTCGACGAAACCGAAGACGCGCGCCGCCATGCGGAACTCTACGGCGTACGCCACTCCACGCATATCATGGGCGAAGAGCTCATAGACACGCTCGACGACCTGATCTGGACCTACAACGAGCCGTTCTCCGACAACTCTTCGCTGGTGACGACGGCGCTGTCGCGCGTGGCGGGCACCGAAGTGCGCTCGATCCTGGGCGGCGACGGGGCCGAGCAGACCTTCCTGGGTGCAGCCCGCTATCTGGAGACGCATGAGATGCGCGAGGCGCTCGCACGCGGCGAGTCGGTGCCCGTGCCCGTGCCGCTCTCATCGGGCGCGCTCGGTTCGCCCCTGCCGCGCGACTTCATGTTGCGCCGCTCGGCCGTCTTCACCGAAAGCCTCAAGCGGCAGGGATACGGTATGGCCCTTTCGGCCTACCTGCCCAGCCCGGCCATCGACCGGGTGGGAACGGCCATCGAGGAGGCTCACATCTGGGACACCGCGGAGGTGGCTGCGGGTATCGAGATGCACGGTATCCTGTCCAACAACTTCCTCGTGAAGGTCGACGTGGCTGCGGCGCTGGGCGGGACGGAGGCGCGCTCCCCGTTCATCGACCACGTCTATTCGGACGCGATGACGTCGCTCGGCGTCGAGGCCCGCCTGCGCGGATCGGATGGGCGGCGCGGCCTGAAGGCCATGCTCAAGCACGCTCTCGAGCCGTACCTGCCCGCGAACACCCTTTACGGCGAGAACCGGGGGTTCGGCGTGCCCATCGGCGAATGGATGCGCACCAGCCGGACCCGCCAGTTGTTCGAGGATGTCCTGCGGTCGCAGGCCTTCCGTGAACGCGGGCTATTCCGGCAGAGTTTCGTCAACGCGCTGCTGCGCGAGCATCTTGACGAGGAGCGCAACCACACGTCGCGACTGTGGATGATCCTCAACATGGAGCTGTGGTTCCAGAAGTTCATCGACGGCCCCACGACGCGTCGGAACGCTTGAAGGCCCGCACCACCCCGCGATCACGACGGCCCGCCGAGCTGCGAGCCGCCACTGCCACTGCGAGGACACCGCCAAACCGGAAGAACGGCACCGTCATGCGCGACGGCTACCAGATCGAGATACTCCCTTCGGCGCGATCCGCCCCACCGCGGAGCATTGACGCACCCATGCTGGACATTTGTGCGGCGAGACGGACGTCACAGGCATCCGAGCGCACCCGCTGCTGGTTGATCGCGGCCAGCACGAGCGGATGGACGGCCACCTCCGCTACCAACCCGCACGCGCCCAATTGGCACCCATGATCCGGCTCGACCAAGGCGACTTGGCGATCGGGTCGAAAAGCTGGCACTCTAACGGGATCTTTCGCGCCTCAGCGTACGTGGGACATCTGCGACAGCGACGCGCTTTTGCCGATGAAGTCGACGCGCCACATCGTCCAAGCGTGGAATGCCTCCACCGAAGTGGTCCGTTCACGGGGACGGAATGATCTCATCGTGGGGGCAGGGAATGGCTGGGAAGCGAGAGAAGCCCGGGGACATCGTCTTGAAGCTGCGCCGAGTGGAGGTGCTGCAAGGCCGACGGCAGTCGGGCGCGGTCCGCCCGAGTTCATCACGTCCGACAATGGCCCCGGATTTGCCACGTCGAAAGTCCGTGACTGGATCGAAGCCGTGGGCGCGAAGACCGCCCATATCGAGCCGGGCCCCATTGGGAGGACGGCAACTGCGGGCGCTCCAACGCCTGCTTCCGCGACGAGCGGCTTGACGGGGAGGTCTTCTACTCGCTCCGCGACTCGCAGCTCCTCGTCGAGCGATGGTGCTGTTACTACAATACCGTCCGGGCCCACGACGCCCTGAGCTGCAGGCCACCGGCGACGGAGGGCATTGTGCCTGTCGACCGGCGCTTAACGAAACGCTAACGATCGACTCGGACCACTCGATTGGGGCAGCTCGCCATTACAGAAAGATGGTCGTCCTTCCCAAAGATTCGCGCTAGCTCCGCGCCGGCACAAACGGGGGGATCGCCATGCGGATAGCGATGATCGGGACGGGGTATGTGGGTCTGGTGTCGGGGGTGTGTTTCTCGGACTTCGGGCACGAGGTGGTGTGCGTGGACACCTCCGAGGAGAAGATCGCGCGTCTGCGGGGCGGCGCGGTTCCGATCTTCGAGCCGGGTCTCGAGGCGCTCATGGCGCGCAACGTCGAGGCGGGCCGGCTGAGCTTCACCACCGACCTCGCGGCCGCCGTGGCGGGGGCCGAGGCGGTGTTCATCGCCGTGGGCACGCCCACGCGCCGGGGCGACGGCCACGCCGACCTGCGCTTCGTGGAGGCGGCCGCGCGCGCCGTGGCCGGGGCGCTCACGGGCTACGCGGTGGTGGTCACGAAGTCGACCGTGCCCGTGGGCACCAACCGCCGGGTGGCGGCGTGGATGCGCGAGGCCGCGCCGGAGGCGGCCTTCGACGTGGCCTCGAACCCCGAGTTCCTGCGCGAGGGCGCGGCCATCGACGACTTCATGCGCCCCGACCGCGTGGTGGTGGGCGTGGAGTCCGAGCGCGCCGCCGGGGTGATGCAGGCGATCTACCGGCCCCTCTACCTGCGCGACTTTCCGGTCATGGTCACCGACCTCGAGTCGGCCGAGATGATCAAGTACGCCGCGAACGCCTTCCTGGCCGCCAAGATCACCTTCGTGAACGAGATCGCGGCCCTGTGCGAGCGCGCCGGCGCCGACATCAAGCAGGTCAGCCGCGGCATCGGGCTCGACGGGCGCATCGGCAACAAGTTCCTCCACGCCGGCCCCGGCTACGGCGGCTCGTGCTTTCCCAAGGACACCTCGGCCCTGGCGCGGATCGGCCAGGAGCACGGCGTGCCGATGCGCATCACCGAGACCGTGATGGCCGTGAACGAGGCCACCAAGCACCGCATGGTCGAGAAGCTGCGCGACCTGCTCGACGGCTCGTTCAACGGCCGCGCGGTGGCGGTGCTGGGGGTGACGTTCAAGCCCAACACCGACGACATGCGCGACGCGCCCTCGCTCACGGTGGTGCCCGCGCTGGTGGGGGGGGGCGCCAGCGTGCGCGTGGTCGACCCCCAGGGCCGCCGCGAGGGCGAGGCGCTGCTGCCCGGCGCCACCTGGCACGAGGACCCCTACGAGGCCGCCGCGGAGGCCGACCTCGTGGTGATCCTCACCGAGTGGAACGAGTTCCGCGCCCTCGACCTCGCCCGCATCGCCCGCGCCATGCGAACCCCCCGCCTCGCCGACCTGCGAAACGTCTACAGCCCCCGCGACGCCGAAGCCGCAGGCTTCGAACGCGCCGCATTCGTCGGGCGAAAGGGAATCGGGGAGGAGGCCTAAGCCCCCTCCCCCCGCCCCTCAGAACCCGGCCAGGTCGCGCCCCTCCGCGTCGGTAAGGCCGAGGAAGGCGTCCATGTCCATCGGCGCCACGGCCGGGTTCGCGTGCTGCGCCGGACCCTCGATCCCCGCGCCGCAGAGATTGCCGCCCTCGCTCGCGAAGGTCGGCACGATGCCCGTCCCGCCCGCGCCCCACGGCCCGGGATCGGCCAGAACGACGGTGCACGTGGGGCCTTCGGACAGCATCGTGCACCCGCCCATCCGCACGGCGCCGCCCGGCGCCGCTACGTGGAGCAGCGCGATCGGGTCCGGCGACGCGGCCAGCACGACCTCGACGCCGCGCAGGGCCACGCGGTCGTCGGCCTTGATCGACCCCATCGCCCGACGGAACAAGCTCGTGCGCAACGTACCGCAGACGCGGTAAGTGCCTCTTCCAGCGTTCGCGAAGAGCACGTTTGTTTCTAACAGTCCATCCGCCGTGCCCCCCTCCACCGCTCTGTCGAACGTGGGGACGCAGTAGATTAATTCGCGGATAAGGCCGCCCCACACTTCACTCTTCCGACACCATTTCTCTAGCCGGGGTACGAAGGTAGGCATGGTTCGGAGAGCAGAACAAAACGAGAAACGTTTCGCATGCGAAACGTTTCTCGTTTTGTTCCAATATCTGTTGGAAGGGCCATTCCTCCCCCGGAATGGCTATCACGGGGTAGTGCCGTCGCCACGTTTACCGTGGTAAGGGCGCGAGCGCTCCGAGGGTCTCCAGATCCCGCTCTCTGGCTTCAGCCCGCCGAAGAAGGATCATGTGTAATGTTCCTCCGCCGTCTCCTTCGCGGCCGCGACGCCCGCCCCCCGGCGTTCCGCGACGGCACGCCCGTGCCGGACCGGTGCGTCTACGCCGTAGGCGACCTTCACGGGCGCGCCGACCTGCTGGAGCTGATGCTCGACCGGATCGCCGCCGACGTCGACGAAGGCAGGCGCGCCGATGCGGCGCTGATCTTCCTCGGCGACTACGTGGACCGCGGCGAGCGCGCCGCCGCGGTGGTGTCGCGCCTGCGCGGCCTGCAGCGCGCCGAGCCCGGCCGGGTCGTGGCGCTGATGGGCAACCACGAGCGGATGATGCTCGACTTCCTGGAGGACCCGGTGCAGCGCGGCCGGCGCTGGCTGCGCCACGGCGGCGTGCAGACCCTGGCGAGCTACGGCGTCTTGGGGGCCGCCGAGGACTCGGGCCCCGCCGTCCTGCGCCGCGCCGCCGAAGCCCTGCGCGCGGCGATGCCCGCCGGCGAGGCGGCTTGGCTCGCGGCGCTGCCGGCGCTGTGGCGCTCGGGCGACCTGGTCTGCGTCCATGCCGGCGCCGACCCCGCCGCGCCCCCAGAGGCGCAGCCCGCCGAGACCCTGATCTGGGGGCACCCCCGCTTCGAGGCCGCGCCGCGCGGTGACGGCGTCTGGGTGGTGCACGGCCACACCGTGGTCGACGCCCCGCGCGTCGAGAGGGGGCGCATCGCCGTGGACACCGGCGCGTGGTTCTCGGGGCGCCTCGCGGCGGCGCGCATCGATGCGGACGGCATCGCGATGATCGAGGCTACCGGCGGCTAATGCCGTCAGCGCTAGTTTCTCGGTGAGACAAAGGAGAAGACAATTTTCGTCGTCTGTTAGCGCGAGGGGAGAGAGTGACTAACCTCCCGCGAACATCGCGCCAAGCAGCAGCAGTGGAAGCAGGCCAAGCAGCATACCGAGCCCGCCGCCATCATCGTCGACAAGGACCTCGTCGTCCTCGACCTCCTCTTCGTCTGGCGGGAACGCTGCCGGGGCATCGGACGAGATCGCATCCAGAATGTTGTCGCTGCTCCCGTCGCCCCCCTGGATGGCGGCGACTTCATCGGCGCCGAGCACCGCGGGCTCGACCCCGTCGATGCGCGCCGCAATCTGCTTGAAGTCTTCGGTGGCCACGAAGTCGCGTATCTCGACCTGCATGATCTCGCCTGGATCGAGCACCACGCTGAGGATCCCGTCCTCGTAGACATCGCCCTGAGTCAGTTCCTCGACCTGCGCAGCCGACTTCGAGCTTCCAGGATTGCTTCCTTCCGTCACGCCGAGGACCAAGGCGTTCACCTCGCCCCCCGACCTCACCATGCTCGAGATGTCGATCTCGGTCGCGATCATCCCGTCCGCATCCGAGGCGATGTAGAGAATGATCTCCCCTGCGCCGTAGAAGCCGTGGACGTGGCAATCGTCGTCGACGAGCTCCGTGACGTTCTCCTTCTTAGGCGTGAAGTCGAGCATCATCTTGCCGGGAAGCGTCTCCATCATCATCTGGAACATCTCGCCCGCGGGGGAGAGGCCGTCATGGGCTGCGCCCTCGCTCAGCGCCGTGGTGGTCTTGTGCAGGAGCGGCCAGACGTGGGCCTGCTCGACCCCGGCGGACATCATCGCCTCGACGACGTTCAGCATTTCGTGGGCCTGGTGGAGCCCGTAGTCGTCGTCCGGCGACAACCGCGTGCTCTTGGCGCTCGAGTTCCACTCCGTGACGTGGATGCTCTTGCCTCCCTCGTCGAGGTCCCAGGTCTTCTTGAGCTGGTCGAGGCCGAAGTGGCGGTCGGTGGGGTTCACCTGGCCTTCGGAGTAGAGATGCGAGACCAAGCCATCGAGGATGTCATACTCCCGCGGGTTGAACTCGTCACGGATGAGCTGGTCGTTCACGAGGCGCCAGTTCACCGAGCCGCTGTTCAGCTTGAACTCGTCTCCGAACTCGCGGTCGTAGCGCTCGCCGAGCAGCTCGAGGATCTCGTCCGGACTGGCGTCCTCCGGCATGCCCTCCGAGAGGTTGGAGTAGGAGAAGTTGGTTCCGGCCTGGGCGATGATGTCGACGTCGAAGTCGCCGCCGTGCTCGTTCTCGAGGCTCTTCAGCTCGCCGCCGACGATCCGCGTCATGGCCGAGGAGAGGCGACCGTATTCCACGGCCGTCATCTCGCCGGCGCCCCAGTATTCGTTGCCGATCTCGAAGGCGTCGATCTCGACCTTGCCGTAGCGCCCCGTCATCACGTCCCGGACGAACCCCCGCAGGTCTTCGACCGGGATGTCGATGAACCGGTCGCCGTTCTTGTCCGCACTCTCGGACAGGAACTGGCGGGTCGGCAGCACCATGGTGACCGACTTGCCGGTGTCCGCCGCGTAGGCGAAGAAGTCCGAGATTGGAACGAGCTCGACCGGCTCGTCCCTGTCGTCGAGGGCGGCCGTGTTGTTCGGATCCGTGATGCGGAAATACTTCTCGGTCAGCGATCCGCCCGGATAGCGCAGAGAGTGGATGCCCAAGTCTTCGACTGCGGCTTTCTGTTCGAGATCGGCCTGCGTGCCCCCTCGCGTGGCGAGGAAGTTCCCGCCAAACAGATCAGTTGTCGCTTCGAAGCCATCGGCGTCATGGGGGGCAAGGCGGATCATTACGACCTCCGGTTAGGGACGTCGCGGGGATACGGTTAATTCGTTGTGCGTGAATTAAACCTCGGCTTTCAATGATTTGAATAAGGCCTTGGTTTTCCGAAAACTCGACACAGGTCGTGATGTTGCGAGTGCGTTGTTAACAACTGTGCGGAAGGGTAATGACCTGCTCGAAGCGCTGCGTCATGAATGACGGTCCGCCCTTAGAGACCGGCAGCGCCGAAGCAAAGCTGTGTTTGGTCCGGCACTGCCGATCTTCAGATCTCTACGACCGCGAGAGAATTTCCCTTACTTCCTGCTGTTGGATGGCGACCGGCAGGTAGCGGGGCCTGTCGGGCAGCGGGTGATGAGGGAGCATCATCGGATACCACTCCTTCTCCTCATCCCGCATGATCGCGTCGACGCCGTCGCTGAACTCGCAGCCGTCCGGGCAGGGGGTAAAACGCGCTTCACCCTTCTCCCATCGGAACTCGCAGACAAGACCCAGCGACTTGCACGTCAGACACATCGTTCTCTCCTCGGCATTCAAATCGGAAGACTTGGCGAAGGATGGTTACCGAAGCGTTACTGTCTCGAACTCTCTCCAACTTTGCCCGACTTAGATGCTTTCTTGACGACGTGTTTGCTTAATGCCTTGTTCACCGTTTCTTGTCAGAGGTGCCGTTGGCTGAGCATCCCACTAAACTTATCAAACCACCGAAAATACCAATAGATGAAGCAACTATTTTGGCGCTACCGCAGTGCTGCGAACCTCCGGCGGGAAACTGTCGGGGGTATTCGCGGTTGCGAAGTCGATTTCCCGGAACACAACGTGGCGAATGGGTCCGGAAGAGACGCCCCTTCCCCCCATCTAATGGAAATGACAGCCGTCTTTCCAACGGAGGGGTCCCATGAGGTTCTCTCCGCCCTGCCGGCGCCAAGGCCGGGCGCAGTTGCAGGGGCCGCTTTGCCTCCGCCGAGATTACGCTCGAACCTCGCGGATGCCATAGCCGCCGGCGCTTCGAAGCCGGGTTCGTGGTCGCTCCCTGCGCGCTGTCCGACGGGCGCAGAAGCCTCCACGTTCGTAGCCGGATCCGCCGCCTGCACCGCAACTGAAGAGACGACAACGACCGCGATGATGGAATGCGTGACGGTCCAGCGCGTCGTCACCGCGGAGGAACGCCGGGACGAGTGGTATTCCGGTTTCGCCCATGGAGACGACGAGCACTTCTGGGATTACGGCCCGTGCATACGCGAACTCCCTTCGAACACCCTCGAAATCATCGAAGGAATCGTAGGTGTCGAGGATGCCGCTGACCCCCTCCTTGCACTCGTGGAGGCGGCCGAGGGGGATGGTGGGGTCTGGGCCGAGACCTGGCGCGAGACGTTCGAGAAGAACGCCGAGTCTGCCGGCGAGGTATGGCCGATTGCCCGGCGTATCGATGCGGCTGGGCTCTACGGTGTGCACGGAGTGACGCCAGCAACCATGCCGCTGAACGAGCGGGCAGCATGGCTCGAAGATTTGGTGAATGAGGTAGTCGCCTACGCGGATGCCTCGGGTCTCGCGCTCGAAGACAACGCCGTAGCGCGTATCGTCCGCATCGCCCGCTCCCGCCGTGCGCTCGACACCGGCACTGGCGTGGTGGACGTGGGCTCGCTCGCCATCCTCGGTGGGGTCTCCGAGGAGCGGGTGCGGAACCTGATGTCCAGCGCCTCGCCCACGCTCGAAGGCGGTTTCGAGGGGGGCGCGACGGCGGCGAGCGCACTTGCCTGGCTTCAGAAGCGCCCTGACTTTCGCAACTCGATCTGGAATCACCGAGAGGCAGCTCCTCAGGAGAGCGCACCCCTCGACCCGGAGGCGATCATATTCGTGCCCATGGCGCGGGATGGAAGCATATTCCACCCGCACCTGTGGCGACACGAATGGTATTGGATCGGCGGAAAGCGCGAGGAACGACGCTTCAGACGTTTCGACGATGCGCTGGCCGCCCTCAACGCGATGCCAGTGCCACGCTGGCGGCGACCGAACGAGCAGGGGGATTGGGAAACAGTTGCCGGCGTCGCTTGGCAGCGCATCGACCTGTCCGCCGACGACGACGCATGAGCTCCCCGATCGTGAGTACCTCATGGATCTGTCGGCTTCCGGTCTCCGCCCTCCTCGGAACGCTGCTCAGCTTGACGCCCGCGCGCACCCACGAGGCCCCGCGGAATCGCCGCGGCCTGCATGGCATGCAAACCCCAATCGAGTCTAAGCAGACTGGCGCTCGTTTAGGGGCCGCGCGACGGCCTTTCCTGAAGCTGGATACACGGTCCCTGTCCGTGGGGGGCTTCGCACAGTGACCCCAAGCAAATCGGTCAGCTCCAAGCGGTGCCACTCCCGGTGCGTCCAGTGGAAAGCCCTGGTCCGCCATGGCACTGCCCTTTCCTTCCATCGGAAAGCCCCGCCCGAAGGAGTGGCCGTCATGGCAACCCCCTTGCGCCGCGGCGACGGCTCAGGTCGCTGCAGCGACGGTTGCCGCCCGCGCCGCGCTCGCCCCTTTTTTGCTTTCAGGAAAGGCCGCCCCGCGCGCGCGTATCGCTCCGAAAACCCTCCGGCGGAGGGTACCCCTACGGCGCCCTTGCGCGTGCGCGAGGCGAAACCTGCGGTAGCGCATCTCCAGCGCGAAGGCATCGGTTCGCCCTCTGGCTGGTCCTGGGGTATCGAGGCCGCCCGTCACCGCACTCATCGAAATGACGCGGCGCAGAAGCGGGAAAGCTCGGGCAATCCTGCAAGCCCGCTACGCGGCCCCGCGCCGCACGTTCCCTCCCTCCCATACCCATCGGACGCGCCCCACTTAGGGCGTTCCCTGTTGCCCGAGGGGTGGGCAGGACACTGGCGAGGGTGGGCACTCACACGCCCCCGCTGGCGAGCCTGGTGCGTAGCCATTCGCGTTCGGGGGAGTGCCCCTCGCCACGCCTGCCAGCGCGGGAGGGGCCTGCCTGTATGCGGGGCGACCCCGCAGAGGAAGCGTAGGGGGGAAGAACGCTGAGTGTCTAGCGGCGGGATGCGAAACAGTGGTGAGAATGCACGCGCCCCGTTGAGCGACCGGTTACACTGCTGCGATACTCGTTCGTCCGGGCTTCGAACAACCATCAAGGGATGCGTCTGATACACTGCGTGGTATGATGTGTGGTACGAATTTCCGCGGCTTGAAAAGTTTCATTTGATATCAAGGTGATATTAGGGTTGTTCGGCACCCTTCGTCTCCGCCACCCCCACCCATCGTTCGTGTCCGGCGCCGCCGATGCCGACGGGCGTGGGGGTCCCGATCCCTCTACAGACCGAGCACCCCCGTCGCGCCGACGGTCAGGCCGGGACCGGCTCGCCCTCGCGGCGGGCGCGGCCCTGCTGGAGATAGGCGATAAGCCCGAGCAGCAGCAGCGCGGGCAGGAAGAACAGCTCCTTGGGGAGGCGGTCCGCCTCGACCTCGATGCCGGTGACCACCCAGTCAAAGTCCACGCCCATCTGCTCGGCCACGCCGCCGAAGGCCAGGAGGTCCACGATCACCTCCCCGTCGCGCTCCACGAGGTCGAGGCCGGCGCTCCGGGACAGGCGGTCGAAGCCGCTGCCGCCGGCCTCTCCAAGGGGCAGCAGGAAGTTCGAGGACACCTCGCTGCCGTCGAGCGTCACGCCCTCCAGCCCGACGCGCAGCTCGGCCCCGGCGGGGGCGGCCTCCGCGATCGCGAACACCTCCTCGGCGGGGCGCTGCTGGAACGGCGGCTCGATCCGGTCGAGCCAGAAGCCCGGGCGGAACAGCGTGAAGGCGATCAGCAGCAGCGCCACCGTCTCCCAGATGCGGTTGCGGGTCACGAACCAGTTCATGGTGGCCGCCGTGAACACCAGGATGCCGACCGTAGAGACGGCGAACACGATGATGCCCTGCCACCATGTCACGTCGATCAGCAGCAGGTCGGTGTTGAAGATGAACACGAACGGCAGGACCACGGTGCGCAAGGAGTAGAAGAACGCCGTGAAGCCGGTCTTGATGGCGTCGCCCCCGGATACTGCGGCGGCGGCGAAGCTGGCCAGCCCCACGGGCGGCGTTACGTCGGCCATGATCCCGAAGTAGAACACGAACAGGTGCACCGCGATCAGCGGCACGATCAGGCCGGACTGGGCGCCCAGTTCCACCACCACGGCGACCATGAGCGAGGAGACCACGATGTAGTTCGCCGTGGTCGGCAGCCCCATCCCGAGGATCAGCGAGAGCACGGCGACCAGGATCAGCATGAGGATCAGGTTGCCGCCCGACAGGAACTCCACGAAGTCGGCCATGACCTGCCCGATCCCGGTCAGCGACACGGTGCCCACGATGATGCCCGCGGTGGCGGTGGCGAGGCCGATGCCGATCATGTTGCGCGCGCCGTCGATCATGCCGGCGATCAGGTCGATCACGCCCTCGCGGGCGCGCCCCAGCAGCTCGCCGTCGCCGCGGAACAGGGCCTTGAGGGGCTTCTGGGTGACGAGGATGAAGAACAAGAGGAACGTGGCCCAGAACGCCGAGAGGCCCGGCGACTTCCGCTCGATCATCAGGAAGTAGACCAGCACCACGATGGGCAGCAGGTAGTAGAGGCCGGTCTTGTAGATTTCGCCCAGGTCGGGGAGCTCCACGATCTCGGCCTCGGGGTCGTCGGGATGCAGGTCGTCGGTCTGCGCGGCCAGCCAGACGAGCGCGACGTAGACCACCCCGACGAGGACCGCGAGCAGCCAGCCCGCGCCCTCGGGCACGGCGGCGGTGATCCAGCGGACGGGGTACTGGGTGGCGTAGCACAGGATGGCGAAGCCGGCGAAAAACAGCACCATGCCCATGATCGTGCGCCAGGTGCTGACCACCTTGTCGCCGATGGTGGGCATGCGCTGCTTCACCGCCTCAAGGTGCACGATGTAGACCAGCGCGATGTAGGAGATGACGGCTGGCAGGAAGGCGTGGGTGATGACCTCGAAGTAGGAGATGCCCACGTACTCCACCATCAGGAAGGCCGCGGCCCCCATGACGGGGGGCATGATCTGGCCGTTCACCGAGGAGGCGACCTCGACCGATCCGGCCTTCTCGGCCGAGAAGCCCACGCGCTTCATGAGCGGGATCGTGAAGGTGCCCGTGGTGACCACGTTGGCGATCGAGGAGCCGGAGATGAGGCCCGTGGCGGCCGATCCCACCACGGCGGCCTTGGCGGGCCCGCCCTTCAGGTGGCCCAGCGCGCCGAACGCCATCTTGATGAAGTAGTTGCCGGCGCCGGCCTTGTCCAAGAGGGCGCCGAACAGCACGAACAGGAACACGAACTTCGTGGAGACGCCGAGCGCGATGCCGAACACCCCCTCGGAGGTGATCCACATGTGGCTCATAGCCTTGCGCAAGGATGCGCCCGCCCAGCGAATCTGGTCGGGCACCACGTCGGACGAGCCGAAGAAGACGTAGAACAGGAACACCAGCGCCAGGATCACCATCACGGGGCCCAGCGTTCGGTAGGCGGCGATGAAGAGCAGCGTCAGGCCCGCGAGGGCGGCGAGCGCGTCGGCGTCGTCGGCCAGCCCGCCGTTGCCCACGATCTTGTCGTAGAAAAAGTAGCCGTAGAGCGCGAGGAACGCGCCCGCGAGCCCCAGGGCCCAGTCGTAGAGCGGCACCCGGTCGCGCGGGGCGCCGCGCCAGAGCGGGTAGACCATGGCGGCCAGGAACACGGCGTAGGCGAGGTGGATCTGGCGGCTGTTGTTGATGAGGTCGCCCGGCAGCACCCATGGCGCCACCGGCGAAGCCAGCAGCACCTGGAAGATCGACCAGCTCAGGGCCACCGCGGCCACGAAGAGGCCCACGGCCCCGGCAGGGTTGCGCCCGCCCGCGTCGTTCGCGGAGACCAGCTCCTGCAGCTCGTCGTCCCTCAGTGCCTTGCCCGCCATCGCCCCGCTCCTCCCCAGGTTAGGTGCCCGGGGCGCAGGTGCGCTCCGGGCGGTCGTTCAGGCCCGGATCACTCCAGGAGGCCGGCCTCGCGGTAGTAGCGCTCGGCGCCCGGGTGCAGCGGGGCCGAGAGGCCCGCGCTCACCATCTCGGCGGGGTCGAGGTCGGCGAAGGCGGGGTGGAGGCGGCGGAAGTCGTCCATGTTCTCGAACACCGACTTCACCAGCGTGTAGACTACCTCGTCGCTCACGTCGGCCGAGGTCACGAAGGTCGCGCCCACGCCGAAGGTCGCGGTGTCCTCGTCGTTGCCGCGGTACATGCCGCCCGGGATGGTGGCGGTGCGGTAGAACGGGTTCTCCTCGACCAGCGCCTCGACCTCCGGGCCGGCGACCTCGACCAGCACCGAGTCGCAGGCCGTGGTGGCCTCCTGGATCGAGCCCGAGGGGTGGCCCACGGTGTAGACCATCGCGTCGATCTGGTTGTCGCACAAGGCGGCGGACTGCTCGGCGGCCTTCATCTCGGTGGCGAGCGCGAAGTCGTCGGTGGTCCAGCCCTTGGCCTCCATCAGCACCTCCATGGTGCCGCGCTGGCCCGAGCCGGGGTTGCCGATGTTGACGCGCTTGCCCTTGAGGTCGTCGAAGCTCTCGATCCCGGCTTCGGCGCGGGCCACCACGGTGAAGGGCTCGGGGTGGACCGAGAACACCGCGCGCAGGCCCTCGAACGGCCCCGCCTCCTCGAACTGCGAGGAGCCGTTGTAGGCGTGGTACTGCCAGTCGGACTGGGCGACGCCGAACTCCAGCTCGCCCTCGCGGATGGTGTTGATGTTGTAGACCGAGCCGCCCGTGGACTCGACCGAGCAGCGCAGCCCGTGCTCGGCGCGGCCCGCGTTCACGAGGCGGCAGATGGCGCCGCCGGTGGGGTAGTACACGCCGGTCACGCCGCCGGTGCCGATGGTGAAGAACTGCTGGTCCTGCGCCGCGGCGCCCGAGGCGGCCATCACGGCCGCGCCCGCCAGACCGAGGAACGATTTCGCGTAGGTCATCCGGTTTCTCCTCCTTGCCGGCCCTCGTGGGGCCAGTGCGGGGCGCCTCGTGGTCCCGGGCGCCCTTCCATGCCGGAGCGTTTCGCGTCCCGGCCGCGGAGTCCACCCCTCCGTGCCCCGCGGGCGCCTTCACAGAGGCGCGCGGCGGGCGGATCGCCCCTCGCGCGGGCCGGCGTGCATGCTATCGGTGCACCGTCCCGCCCGGAGGCCCCTCGCCATGTCCCACGTCTTCCCGCGCCACTGCCACGCCGCGCCCCCCACGGCGGTGGCGGGCGACGGCTGCTACCTCGTCGACGCGGAAGGACGCCGCTACCTCGACGGCTCGGGCGGCGCCGCCGTCTCGTGCCTCGGGCATTCCAACGCGCGCGTGGCGGAGGCGATCAAGGCGCAGGTGGACCGGCTGGCCTTCGCGCATACCGGCTTCTTCACGTCCGATCCCGCCGAGGCGCTCGCCGACCGCCTGATCGCCAGGGCGCCCGGCGATCTGGACCGGGTCTACCTCGTGTCGGGCGGGTCCGAGGCGGTGGAGGCGGCGATCAAGCTCGCGCGGCAGTTCCACCTCGAGAACGGCGAGCCCGAGCGGCGCCACCTGGTCGCCCGGCGCCAAAGCTACCACGGCAACACCCTCGGCGCGCTGGCGGCGGGCGGCAACGCATGGCGCCGCGAGCAGTTCGCGCCGCTCCTGATCGACGTCAGCCACGTCGCGCCCTGCTACGCCTACGCCGAGCGCGAGGAGGGCGAGAGCGAGACCGACTACGCCGCCCGCGCCGCGCAGGCCGTGGAGGACGAGTTCCTGCGGCTTGGCCCCGAAACGGTGATGGCCTTCATCGCCGAGCCGGTGGTGGGCGCGACCCTGGGCGCGGTGCCGGCGGTGGGCGACTATTTCGCCCGCGTGCGCGCGACCTGCGACCGGCACGGCGTGCTCCTGATCCTCGACGAGGTGATGTGCGGCATGGGGCGCACGGGGCACCTCTTCGCCTGCGAGGCGGACGGGGTCGCGCCCGACATCCTGTGCATCGCCAAGGGGCTGGGCGCGGGCTACCAGCCCATCGGCGCCATGCTCTGCACGAAGGCCATATACGAGCGCATCGCCGCCGGCACGGGCTTCTTCCAGCACGGCCACACCTATCTCGGCCACCCGGTCGCCGCCGCCGCCGCGCTGGCGGTGGTGGACGAGCTGGAGGAGCACGCGCTGGTGGAGCGCGTCCACGCCCTCGGCCCGCGCTTCCTGGCGATGCTGCGCGAGCGCTTCGCCCAGCACCCCCACGTGGGCGACATCCGCGGGCGCGGGCTGTTCCAGGGGCTGGAGTTCGTGGCCGACCGCGCCGCGCGGGCGCCCTTCGACCCCGCGCGGGGCATCGCGGGCAAGCTGAAGCGGGCGGCCTTCGCGGAAGGGCTGATCTGCTACCCCATGCCCGGCACCCGCGACGGGCGCCGCGGCGACCACGTGCTTCTGGCCCCGCCCTTCATCGCCACCGAGGCGCAGCTGGAGGAGCTGTGCGACAAGCTCGGCCGGGCGCTGGCGGCGATGCTGCCGTAGGCTTCACATGCCGGTGGGCTACAACGGCGGCGCCTCGACCGTCGTTGTCTATGGCACGCCGGTCCGCCGCCCGCTGCGGGGGCGCCGCGGGCCGCGGCTTCGGGACGTCCGAGGGCACGATCCTGCCCGCGCCCGCGGTGCCCGGCGCCTAGACCGTTCCGCCGAGCGAGCCCTCGAGCTGCGCCATCTCCTGCCCGCCGGCCATGAGGTCCTGCAGCGCCTCGGGCGTGATCTCGCCGCGCCGGGCGGTGCCCAGCGTCTTGCCGCGGTTGAGCACCGTGAAGCGGTCGCCCACCGCCAGCGCGTGGCGCACGTTGTGGGAGATGAACACCACGCCGATGCCCTGCTTGCGCACCTTGTCGATGGTGGCGAGCACGTTCGAGGTCTGGCGCACTCCCAAGGCGGAAGTCGGTTCGTCGAGGATCAGCACCTTGGCGCCGAAGTGCACCGCGCGGGCGATGGCCACGGTCTGCCGCTCGCCGCCCGAGAGCGTGCCGACCGCCTGGTCGGGTGCGCGCAAGGATATGCCCATGGAGCGCATCGCCTCCATGGTGGTCCGGTTCATGCCGTCCGTGTCCATGCGCTTGAACGGCCCGCGCCCGGTGGTCGGCTCGCGGCCCATGAAGAAATTGCGGGTCACGCTCATCAGCGGGATCATCGCGAGGTCCTGGAACACGGTGGCGATGCCCGCCTCCATGGCGTCGCGGGGCGAGGCGAAGTCCATGTGCCGGCCCTCGAACAGGATCTCGCCCTTCGTGGGCTTGTGGACGCCCGACATGGTCTTGATGAAGGTCGACTTGCCCGCGCCGTTGTCGCCCAGGAGGCAATGGCACTCGCCGGGGCGCACGTCGAACGAGACGCCGGCCAGCGCGATGATGTTGCCGAAGTGCTTCTCGATGTCGCGCATTTGGACGATGGGCGCGGCATCCGGCGCGTCGCCGTGGTGGAAGGTGCTGTCCTGGGTCATCACCGCTCTCCCGTGACGCGCTTGCGGATCGCGTTGTTGAAGAGGACCGCGATCAGGAGCATCCCGCCCAGGAACACCTGGAACCAGTCCTGGTCGAAGTCGGTGTAGGTCAGCCCGATCACCACCATGCCGAAGATGATCGCCCCGAAGAACGCGCCGATCGCCGAGCCGTAGCCGCCCGTCAGCAGGCACCCTCCGATCACGGCGGCGATGATAGCCTCGAACTCCTTCTGGAAGCCCCGGCGCGAGTCCGTCGAGCCGGCGTCCATCACCGTGACGATGGCCACGAGGGCGGCGCAAGAGGCGGTGACCATGAAGAGCGCGATCTTCACCCGCCGCACCGGCACGCCCGAGTTGGTGGCGGCGTTCGCGTCGCCCCCGGCGGCGAAGATCCAGTTGCCCGCGGGCGTGCGCAGCAGCACCCAGGTGGCCGCGAAGGCGAGGAGGACGAACCAGACGATCTCGATCGGCAGGCCCGGCACCTTGGGGGCGCCGTTGTTGAAGGTCTCGACCCAGCCTGCCTCGGCGGCCCAGGCGAAGAACGGCCCGAAGGCGTCGCCTGAGAAGAACGGCGCGAGCCAGTCCCCTTCCGTCGCCTCGCGCACGCCGCGAAGCTGCGTGGAGCCGCCCGTCGCCATCTTGAGGCCGACGAGCGACAGGCCGCGCAGGATGAACAGGAAGGCCAGGGTGACGATGAAGCTCGGCAGGCCGGACTTGATCACGATCAGGCCGTTCAGCGAGCCGACCGCGGCGGCGAAGGCGAAGGTCAGCGGGATGGCGAGGATCAGCGGCAGGCCGAAGGTCACGGTGGCGGCCGCGAAGAACAGCCCTGCGAAGGCCACCATGGAGCCGATCGAGAGGTCGAACTCGCCGCCGATCATCAGGAGCGCCGCGCCGATGGCGAGGATGCCGAGCTGCGCGGCGGGGGTCATGAAGTTGATCACGCCCGAGAGCGTGAACATCGCCGGGTCGGCGGTCACGAGGAAGAAGAGCGTCACCAGCACCACGCCGGCGATGGCGCCGAGCTCGGGGCGCTTCATCACGCGGGCGCCGAACCCCTCCTTCTTCAGCCGCTCGTCGGCCGCGGGTGGCGGCATGGCGGTCCCATCGGTCATCGTCGTCTCCCCCTGCTCCCGACCGAGAAGGGGGCCGCGGCGCGACGCGGCGCCGCGACCCCCGGTGTCATGCGCACGCGGCCCGGTGGGCCGCCGCGGCCATCAGCGGATGCCCTGCGCGGACAGCTCGATCGCCTGGCCGGCCTTGTCCTGGGTGACGAGGTTCGGGCCCGAGGCCACGTCGCCGCCCGGCATCAGGCCGTAGTTCGCGTTGTTGGCCAGGAACACCACCGGCAGGTAGCCCTGCAGGAACTGCTGCTGGTCGATCGCGAAGGCGGCCTCGCCGTCGACGATGCTCTGCAGGAAGTTGGCCGACAGGTCGAACGTGGCGACCATCACGTCGCGGCCCGAGGCGTTCGCGGCCGCGACCGCCGGCTCGCCGGCGAGCGAGGCGCCCAGCGCCATCACGGTGTCGACGTCCTCGTTGGAGGCCAGCGCGGCGGAGACCTTGGATTCGATCTCGGCGGGGTCGTTGCCCGTGGGCACGACCTCGACCGCGCCGCCGAAGCCCTCGGCGAAGCCCTCGCAGCGCAGGTCGAGCGCCACGTTGCCGACCTCGTGGTTGACGCAGATCGCGCTGGTGCCGCCCATCTCGGCCAGCTTCTCGCCGGCAGCCACGCCCGCGTCGCGCTCGGACTGGCCGACGTGCAGCGCAGCCCCGAGATCGCCCGCCACGTCGGAGCCGGAGTTCATGGAGATCACGGGGATGCCCGCGGCCACGGCCCGCTCGATCGACGGTCCCAGCGCGTCGCCGTCGGGGATCGAGACCACCAGCCCGTCGGGCTCCTGGTTCACGGCCGCGTCGATGAGCTGGCTCATGGCCACCATGTCGAAGGTCTCGGGCGCGCGGTAGTCGACGTTGGCGCCGGTATGCTCGGCGGCGAGGTCGACGCCGTTCTTGACCACCGACCAGAACGGGTCGTTGGCCTGCCCGTGGCTGACCACGATGATGTCCTGCGCGAGCGCGGGCGCGGCGATGCCCATCGCCGCCACGGCCGCGGCCGCCTTGAAGAGCTTGGTCATGTTACCTCCCAAAGGTATCGCGGGGGCCGTTCCCCCCATGGACACGCCCGGCCTCCACCAATCGCGCCCGCTCCGCCGACTCTCCCTGAGCCGATGGAACATCCATTCCGTAAGGTCCGGGGCGCCGTCCTGTCAACCGTCGCGGCGCGCCGCGCCGGCCGCCACTGCGAGCGTTGCCGCGATCGTCATCGAGGCGGCCATGGAGCGGAAGCCGGCCACCTCCGCCTCGGCGGCCACCACCAGCTCGGCTGCGTGGGGCGCGAGGGGACAGGCTTCGGAGTCCGTCAGGCCGTAGACCGTCACGCCGCGCGCCGCCGCCGCTGCCGCCAGCGCCACCGTCTCCTCGGAGAACGGCGCGAAGGTCACGGCCAGCAGCACGTCGCCCGGCACCATCGTGGCCGCGGCATCGAGCTTGCCCGCGCCGGTGTGCAGCGCCGCCGGGATGTCGAGCCGCCCGAGCAGGTAGGCCATCGCGCCCACCAGCGCGAAGGCCCGCCGGAACCCGGCCAGGTGGACGACCCGCGCGCGCCCCATGCCCCGCGCCATGCGGTCCAACGCCTCGCTGATATCCGTGTCCGACAACGCCACGAGCGAGCGGTGCCCGGCCTCCGCGAAGTCCGCCAGCAGGCGCCCCGTGGCGACCGCGCCGCCCTCGCGCAGCGCGGCGATGCGGGTGTCGTAGTCGGGGCGGAAGCTTGCGACGCCGGCGCGCAGCAGGTCCTGCATGGCGGAGTATCCGGGGAAGCCCAGCGCCTGGCAGAACCGCACGTAGACCGACGGCGCCACACCCGCCGCGCCGGCCATCTGCGACACCGTGGAGACGGCCACGAGGTGCAGGTGCCGGCGTGTGTACTCGGCGCACTGGCGCAGCCGCCGCGGCAGCCGCTCCGCGTCGCCGTCGAGGCGCGCGATCAGCGCCGCGACGGTCTCCGGCGCCGCGTTGGTGGGCTCCCCGTCCACGCCGTTCCCTCCGGTGACTGCGGGCGCACCATAGCCGCGGCGGGACGGAATGGAACGGACATTCCGCCGGACCGCGCCGGGCTGCGCCTCCGCGCACGACTGCGATCCCTCGTCCTTGCCGCCCGCCCCGCCGCCGCTAAGTCCCTGAGAACGCGGCAAGGAAGCGAGCCAGATGCACGACGGATCGAGCCCCATCGGAGACTCCGCCCCCTGGCCCGCGCTGCGCGAGGCCGCCGCGGCCGAGGACCGCGGGGCCCCGATCGCCGCGTCGGTGGACCGCCTGCTCGCCTCCGGAGAGCTCGATGCCGAGGAGCCGCGCGCCCTCGCCGCCGCTCTCGTGGCGGTGGCCGAGTGCAACCTGCCCCTCGCCCGCCTTGCCGAGGGCCACGTCAACGCCATCCGCCTCGTGCGCCACTTCGGCGGCACGGTCCGTCCCGGCCTCCACGGCGTCTGGGGCGCCGACGCGGACGCGCCCTGCACCGAGCAGGACGGCCGCCTGCGGGGCACCAAGCGCTTCGCATCGGGCCTCGGCACCGTGGCCCGCGCGCTCGTCACGGTCGGCGAGGGCGACACGGTGCGCCTCGCCGCCATCGACGCCTCGGACCCCGCGCGCCACCGCCCCGCCGCCTGGGACATGCTCGGCATGCGCGCCACCGTGTCGGGCGAGATCGTACTCGACGGGCTGCGGCCGGAGTGGCTGGGCGGCCCCGGCGACTACCTCGGCGAGCCGCGCTTCGTGGGGGGCGTCTGGCGCATCGCCGCGCTGCAATTGGGCGGCACGCTCGGGCTCCTGGGCGCCGCGCGCGACCGGCTGGCCGCGATGGGCCGCATGGACGCCGACGCGCAGGTCGCCCGCCTCGCGCCCCTCGTCGCCCGCGCCATGGCCGCCTTCGGGCTGGTGGAGCGCGCCGCCGAGACCGAGATGTGCCCCGGGGGCACCAATGACCCGGACCGCGCCGTGATGCTCTCGATCCAGGCGCGGCTCCTGACCGAGGACCTCGCGCAGGACGCCGTGGCCGCCACCGAGCGCGCCATCGGCCTGCAGCACTTCGCCGCCGGCTGCGAGACCGGCCGCCGCGCCCGCGACCTCGCCACCTACTGCCGCCAGGCCGCCCGCGACGCCTTCGAGCAGCGCGCGGGCCGCATCGCGCTCGGGCGCGGCCCCCTCTCGGAGCTGTGGCATGGATGAGCTGCACGTCGCGCCCGCGCCGGTGCTGGTGCTCGCCCCCCACGCGGACGACGAGTCCCTCGGCTGCGGTCTCCTCCTCTCGGAGATCTGGCGTGGTGGCGGCGCGGCGCACGTGGCCTGCTTGACCGACGGGGCCGCCTCGCACCCGAACTCGCGCAGCCATCCCCCCGCGCGCATGGCCCGCCTGCGCGAGGAGGAGATGGCCCGCGCCGTGGGCCTGCTCGGCGGCACGCCGGGCGACGTCACCTTCCTGGGCCTCCCCGACGCCGCCCTCCACCGCGTCCACGGACCGGGCGCCGACCTCGCGCGCGACGTGACCGCGCTGGTGGACCGCCTCGACGCGGGAACCCTCGTCGCCCCCTCGCCGCTCGACCCCCACTGCGACCACGAAGCCGGCGCCCTCGCCGCCCGTGCCGTCGCGGCCGGGCGCCCGGGCCTGCGCCTCCTGTTCTACCCCGTGTGGTCGCGCTGGACCGCCCCGGGCCGCGTGGCGCCCGTCCCCGCGGGCACCCGCCCCTTCCGCTGGAGCCGGGGCCGCCGCCACGACAAGCGCGCAGCCATCTACGCCCACGCCAGCCAGATGGGCCGCGTGGTGCGCGACGACCCCGACGGCTTCGCGATGCCCGAGGGCTTCGCCGAGGCCTTCGTGGACGCCCCCGAGACCTTCTTCGAGGTGCGCCCGTGAGCGCCGTCGACGCCCGCGCCCTGGAAGGCATCTACGCCGGCGGCGACGACCCGTGGGACTTCCGCACCTCGGCCTACGAGCAGCGCAAGTTCGAGGCCACCGCCGCCGCCCTGCCCCGCACGCGCTACCGCTCGGGGCTGGAGGTGGGCTGCGGCAACGGCGAGCTGGCCCGCCACCTCGCGCCCCGCTGCGACCGCTACGCCGGCCTCGACGCCGTGGACAGCGCGCTGGAGGCGGCGCGCCGCGCCGTGCCGGGGGCCGCGTTCCACCGGGGCTTCCTGCCGTGTGAGCTGCCGGACGGGGACCACGACCTCGTGGTCCTGTCCGAGGTGCTCTACTTCCTCGACGCCGGCGGCATCGACGCGCTGGCCGCGCAGATCGACCGGCGCTGGCCCGCCGCGGACGTGGTGTGCGTCACGTGGCGCGGGCCCTCGGGCAACCCGCTCGAGGGCGAGGCCGCGCTGGCGCTGTTCCTCGCCGCCGTCGAGGGGCGGACGGCCGCCACCGCCCGGCTGGAGCGCGGCTTCCGCATCGATGTGCTCTCGCCCTGCGCGGCGGACGGCTGGAGGGCGGCCGGGTGATCGCGGCCGTCGTCCCCGCCCGCGACGAGGCGGAGCGCATCGGCGCCGCCGTCGCCGCCCTGCGCCACGAGGGCGCCCGCGTCCTCGTGGTCGCCAACGCCTGCACCGACGACACCGCCGAGGTCGCGCGCCGCGGGGGCGCCGCGGTGTTGGAGACCCCCGCCCTGCCCGGCGGCGTGGGCGAGGCCCGCGCCGTGGGCTGCGCGGCGGCGCTGCAGCGGTGGCCGGCGGCCTCGATGCTCGCGACCTCGGACGCGGACTGCCGGGTGGCGCCGGGCGCCCTCGCCGCGCTCGCCCGCGCCCTGATCCTCGCCGATGCCGCCGCCGGCCGCGTGGTGCCCGACCCGCTAGAATTCGCCGCCCTGCCCGACGCGGTGCGCCGCCACGGGGACCTCGAGGACCTGCGCGACGCGCTGCTGGCCGAGATCGGCGCCCGCGCCGTGCCCGTGCCCCATGACCCGGCCCCGCGCCACGGCCAGGCCCCCGGCGCGCTGCTCGCCTTCCGCCCTGCCGCCTACCGCGCCGTGGGCGGCTTCGCGCCCCTGCGCTGCTCCGAGGACCGCGACATCGTGCGGCGGCTGTGCGTAGCGGGACTGCGCGTGGCCCATCCGTGGGACGCCGTAGTGCTGGCCTCGTGCCGCCTGGAGGGGCGCGCCCCGGGCGGCATGGCCGACACGATCGCCCACCGCGCCGCCTCGGACCTCGCGCCCGAGACCGCGCGGCTAGAGGTGCAATGCACCCGCCTCGCGCGCTTCGCCGAGGCCCTGCGCGCCGAGGGCCCCCGGGCGGCGGAGCGCTTGGCCGCGCTCGTGGCCGACCCGGTGCCCTCGGCCCTGGTCGCCTAGCCCAGCCGCAGCACCGCCGCCGCGCCGGCCGGGAGGCGGACCGGGCCATCCAACTCCACCTCGTGCGTGGCAAGCAGCACCTCGGCCACCGTGCCCACCTCCGCCGCGGCCGTCTCGCCCCCGAGGTTCATCGCCACCGCGACGCGTTCGTCGCCCTCGACCCGCACCGTCACCAGCACCGATCCATGCGCCTCGACCCGCTCGTAGCGGCCCCGGCTCAGCGCGGGATGGGCCCGCCGCAGCCGCAGGAGCGCGCGATGCAGCTCCAGCATCGAGCCGTCGCAGCCCGCCTGCCCCGCCACCGTGTCCTCGGCCCCGTGCGCGCCGACGGGAAGCCACGGCTCCACGCCCTCGGCGCAGAAGCCGGCGTTCGGGGCGATATCCCAGCGCATCGGCGTGCGGCACGGGTCGCGCCCCTCGCCCAGGCCCGGCATGTTGCGCTCCCACGGGTCGCGCACGCGGTCGGGCGGGATGGCGACGTCCTCTGTCCCCAACTCGTCGCCGTAGTAGAGCGTCGGCGTGCCCCGCAGCGCCGCCAGCAGCAGCACGGCGGCCAGCTTCGCGCGCTCCGGGCCGATGCGGGTGGCGATGCGGCTCTGGTCGTGGTTGCCCAGCACCCAGTTCGGCCAGCCGCCCGGGGGC
Source organism: Jannaschia sp. W003 (assembly GCF_025144335.1). Lineage (NCBI taxonomy): Bacteria > Pseudomonadati > Pseudomonadota > Alphaproteobacteria > Rhodobacterales > Roseobacteraceae > Jannaschia > Jannaschia sp. W003. The sequence goes on along the minus strand of NZ_CP083539.1, from coordinate 1,628,610 downwards.
AGGTGCGACTCGTACTCGCGGATCAGCGCGGCCAGCGGCGCCGCCTTCCACGTGGTCGAGATCAGCGCGAAGTTGAACGGCAGGTGCACGCCCGAGCCGTTGTCGCCGTAGTAGGCCACGAGCCGCTCGTACGGCAGGTAGATCTCGCCCACGAGCAGGCGATGGCCCATCTCCTCGGCGAGCCGACGCATCGGCTCCACCACCAGCGGCATGATTTCGGGCTGGTCGGTGGAGTGGACCGGGATCACCGCGTCGAAGGGCGGCTGGGTCTCGGGGTCGTAGTCGGGGTTCTCGGGGTCGTCGCGGAAGGCGGCGTCCTTGATGCAGTGGTAGAGCACGTCGATGCGGAAGCCGTCGACGCCCCGCTCGAACCAGAAGCGCATGGCACCGAGCATGGCCTCGCGCACCAATGGGTTGCGCCAGTTCAGGTCGGGCTGCTCGGGCAGGAACTTGTGCAGGTAGTACTGCCCCGTCGCCTCGTCCCACGCCCAAGCCGGCCCGCCCGAGCTGCTCTGCCAGTTGTTCGGCACGCCGCCGTCCGGCGCGGGGTCGCGCCAGATGTACCAGTCGCGCTTAGAGTTCTCGCGCGACGACCGCGACTCCGTGAACCAGGGATGCCGGTCCGAGGAGTGGTTCGGCACGAAGTCGAGCAGCATCTTCAGCCCCAGCCCGTGCGCCTCGGCCAGCACGGCGTCGAAGTCGTCGAGCGTGCCGAACAGCGGGTCGATGCCGGTGTAGTCGGCCACGTCGTAGCCGAAGTCGGCCATGGGCGAGGGGTAGATCGGACTGATCCACACCGCGTCCGCGCCGAGCTCGGCGACGTGGGCGAGGCGCTGGCGGATGCCGGGCAGGTCGCCCACGCCGTCGCCGTCGGTGTCCTGGAAGCTGCGGGGGTAGATCTGGTAGATGACGGCCTCGCGCCACCAGCCTTCGTCGCGGTCGGTCATGGGGTCTCCTTCGTGGCTGCGACGGGAGGGGGCTCTGCCCGTCCGCAGGCGGATCGGTCCGCCGGACCGATCCCGGGAAGCCTGCGGACCCCCCGAGGTATCTTCGGCAAGATGAGGGAGGGTCAGCGGCGTTCGCCGCCCTCGCGGAACCAGCGGAAGCCGTGGGGCTCCAGCGCGACCGGGGCGCCGGGCGCGGGAGCCTCGCAGTCCTCGCTCGACAGGAGGACCACGAGGGGCTTCTCGGCCTCCACAGCGATCTCGGCACCTTCGCCGCCCAAGTCGTGGAGCGTGACCACGGACTCGCCCTGCCACGTGCAACGCAGGGCGAGCACCGCGTCCGGTGACGGAAGGATCTCCCACGAGCCCCACCCGATCTCCGGGCAGGCGCGGCGCACGCGGACCATGCGGCCCACCGTCTCCAGCAGCGAGTCCGAATGCCCCCGCTGCGCAGCCACGTTCGCCTCGGGGTAGCCGCAGGGCCCCTCCTCGGCCACGGGACGGACCAGATCGCCATCGGTCGTGCTGAAGCCCGCGTTCGGGGCGTCGGCCCACTGCATCGGCGTGCGGACCGGCGAGCGCTCCGAGAGGTCCAGCCGCTCGCCCATGCCGATCTCGTCGCCGTACCACATCACCGGTGCCCCCGGCAGCGCGTAGAGCAGCGCATGCGCCAGCTTCAGGCGCGCCGCGTCCCCGCCCAGCATCGGCGCCAGCCGCCGCCGCACCCCGCGCCCGTAGACGCGCATGCTCTCCTCGGGGGCGAGGGCCTCGAAGCACTCCTCGCGCTCGGCCTCGCTCAACTTGTCGAGGCTCAGCTCGTCGTGGTTGCGAAGGAACACCGCCCACTGGGCGTGCACCGGCATCGGCGAGGGCCGCGAGCGCAGCGCCTCGCGCACCGGCTCGGCCGAGCCGCGGACCAATCCCAGCCACATCCGCTGGTTCAGGGGGAAGTCGAACACCATGTGCATGCGCTCGTCGGTGTCGAACTCGCGGCCGCCGAAGTACTCGGGCACCTGCGCGCGCTCCACGTTGGCCTCGGCCAGCAGGATCGCGCCCGCCCGCCGCCAGGCGAGGAAGTCGCGCATCTCCGACAGGAGCAGCTCCGGCTCTCGTTCGGGTTCTTCCTTCAGGCCCTTGTACTCGATCAGGAACGGCACCGCGTCGACGCGGAAGCCCTCGACCCCCAGCTCCAGCCAGTAGCCCATGATGCGCATGATCTCCTCGCGCACGGCGGGGTTGGCGATGTTGAGGTCGGCCTGGTGGGCGTAGAAGCGGTGCATGTACCACGCGCCCGCCGCCTCGTCGAAGGTCCAGACCGCCTCCTGCACGCCGGGGAAGATGATGCCCTCGGCGATGTCCTCGGGCTTCTCCTCGGACCAGACGTACCAGTCGCGGAACGGGCTGTCCTTCGACGAGCGCGCCGACTGGAACCACGGATGGTCCGTGGAGGTGTGGTTGCACACGAGGTCCACGAGCAGCTTCATGCCCCGCTCGCGCGCCGCCCGCGCGAACTCCACGAAGCCGCCCGGATTCCCGAGCCGCGGGTCGACCCCGTAGAAGTCGCTCACGTCGTAGCCGTTGTCGCGGTTCGGCGTGGGGTAGAACGGGTTGAGCCAGATCGCCGTGACGCCTAGCGTCTCGAGGTGGTCGAGCCGGTCCGTCAGTCCGTCAAAGTCCCCCACCCCGTCGCCGTTCCGGTCCATGAAAGTCTCGACGTCGAGACAGTAGATCACCGCGTTCTTGTACCAAAGGTCGAGCATGGGGCCTCCGTCCATTGCGCAGACACATAGCGGACGGGGCGGAACTGGCGAGCGGTCCCCGGCGCTAATGCCCCGAGACCGCGGGGGATCCATGCCTGAACACCGAGAGACCGTCGTCATCACCGGCGCCGACGGCGCCATCGGCACCGCGCTGGCAGAGCGGCTCGCGGGCCGGTACCGCATCGTCGGCCTGACCCACGAGGGCGGCGACGGCACCGTGCCGTGCGACGTGACCGATGACGCCAGCGTCCGCCGCGCCGTCGAGACGGTGGCGCAGCGCTCCGGCGGGCGGGTGGCCTCCGTGGTCCACCTCGCGGGCTACTACGACTTCACCGGCGAGGACGACCCGCTCTACCACGAGGTCAACGAGGCCGGCACGCGCCGCCTCCTGCGCGCCCTGAGCGCCGGGCCGGTGGAGGTGGAGCAGTTCCTCTACGCCGGCACCATGCTCGTCCACGAGGCCGGCGCGCCGGGCGAGCGCATCGACGAGAGCGCCCCCGAGGACCCCTCCTGGGCCTATCCCGAGTCGAAGGCGCGCACGGAACGGATCATCTGCGAGGAGGCCGGCACGATCCGCCCCCTCTTCCTCCACCTCGCGGGCCTCTACGACGAGGAGACGGCGGTCCCGACGCTCTCTCACCAGATCGCCCGCGTCTACGAGCGCGAGATCAAGAGCCACGTTTACGCCGGCGATGCCGAGGCCGGGCAGGCCTTCGTGCACCAAGACGACATGCTCGCCGCCTTCGAGGCCGCCATCGAGCGGCGCGCGGCGCTCGATCCGAACGAGGTGATCCTCGTCGGCGAGCCGGATGCGGTCAGCTACGAGGAACTGCAGGAACGTCTCGGCCGTCTGATCCACGGCGAGGACCACTGGCAGACCCTCGCCGCCCCGAAGCCGCTGGCCAAGGTCGGCGCCGCACTGGAGACCGCGGCCGAGCCGGCGATCCCCGACGCCTTCGACCAGGGGCAGAAGCCGTTCATCCGGCCCTTCATGATCGACCTCGCCTCGGACCACTACGCGCTCGACGTCTCGAAGGCCCGCCGCCTGCTCGGCTGGCGCCCCCGCCGCCGCATCCGCGACGCGCTGCCGGAGCTGGTGGCGGCGCTGAAGCGCGACCCGATGGCGTGGTACGAGGCCAACCACATCACGCCCCCGGTCTGGCTGGAGTCGGCCGCCGAGCGCGTGGACGACGTGGAGGCCCTGCGGGCGGGCGCCGAGGCCGACTACCGCCGCGACCACCGCCAGTTCCTCTGGGCGCATTGCACCAACGCCGCGCTCGGCGCGTGGCTCGTGGTCTCGCCGCCGATGCTGGGGCTCGACCCCGCGCTCGGCTGGACCAACGTCGTCCTCGGCCTCCTCCTGATCGGCGCGGGCCTCGCGTCCTGCTCCTGGCGCCTGCCCTGGGGGCGCTGGGCGGCGGCGGGCCTCGGCGTGCTCGTCCTCTTCGCGCCCCTCGTCTGGCACCCCGGCACCGGCACGGGCTGGCTACAGGGGGTGCTGGTCGGCCTCGCTGCCATGAGCCTCGCCGTCGCCACGCCCCCCGCCATCGGCGTCTCGCCCGTGGCGCGGCGCACGGGGCCGACCATCCCGCCGGGCTGGGACTACTCGCCCTCGGACTGGTTCCAGCGCATCCCCGTGATCGCGCTGGCGCTGGTGGGCCTCGGCTTCTCCTACTACCTCACCGCCTACCAGATCGAGGCGATCCCCGGCGTCTGGGATCCGTTCTTCCCCGCCTCCGAGGGCCGCGACCCGAGCTTGAACGGCACCGAGGACATCGTGACCTCGTCGGTCTCCGAGGCCTGGCCCGTGCCGGACGCGGGCATCGGAGCGCTGACCTACGCGCTGGAGATCGTGGTGGGCCTCGTGGGCACGGCGCGGCGCTGGCGGACCATGCCGTGGCTGGTGGTGCTGTTCGGGATGATGATCGTCCCCTTGGGCGTGGTCTCGATCGGCTTCATCATCATCCAGCCCATCGTGATCGGCACCTACTCCACGCTCGCCCTGATCGGAGCAGCGGCGATGGTGCTGCAGATCCCCTTCTCGCTCGACGAGCTGGTGGCCACGGGGCAGTTCCTCGTGCGCCGCCACCGCGCGGGGCGCCCGTGGCTGCGGGTGTTCTTCACCGGCGACACCGACGAGGGCGCAGACGACATGCGCGACGACGACTTCGCGCGGCCGCCGGGGGTGATCGTGCGCGACATGCTCACGGGGGGCATGACGGTGCCGTGGACGCTGGCGGCCTCGGTCGGGGTCGGCATCGCGCTGATGGTCTCGCCGCTCTGGCTGGGCTGGCAGGAGGGCTCGCTCGCGCCCCACGCGCACGTGGTGGGCGCGCTGGCGATCGTGGTGGCGGTGTCGGCGATGGCGCCGGTGGCGCGACTGGCGCGGCTGGCGAACGTCGCCCTCGCGGCGTGGCTGGTCTGGGCGCCGTTCCAGGTGGACGCCGCGCTGCTGCCGGCGGCCTTCGCGTGGGCCTGCGCGGTGGCGCTGGCGGCGCTCGCGATCCCGCGCGGGGATGTGGGCGGACAGCGCTACGGCTCGTGGGACCGGTGGATTCGGTAAGCGCGGAGCGGGGCGCGATGCCAGCCGCGGAATGCGTCGCATTCGCGGAAGTTGCCGACTGGCAAAAACAAGTTAACGCAGCGCCACGCCCCGGCCTCGCGCCGGGGCCCCTGGTTGCCGCAAGCGCTCCCGTTGCGGAGCGAAGCGCGGGTCGAAGGCAGAGGCCCCGGCTCAAGGCCGGGGCGCGGCGCGCCCTCCCCTCACCGAAGGAAGAACAGCAGCACCAGCCCCGCCGCGTAGGTCGTCACCACCGCCCAGCTGTCGATCCCGAGCCGCCCCACCGTCTCGTCGCGCCGCTCGATCAGGCCGGCCACGTAGAACAGCGTCACCACCACGCCCAAGGCTGCGGCCACCTGAGAGAACACCCCCACCTCGTTCAGCACCGGCGGCCCGTCGTAGGCGAGGTCCACCGCGAAGATCAGCGCGAAGTCGAAGATGTTGGTGCCGAAGATGTCGCCGAACGCCATCGAGTAGCGCCTGCGCCGCACCGCCGCCGTGAGCGTCGAGATCTCGGGCAGCGAGGTCACGAGGCCCAGCAGGGTCACCCCGATGAAGGCGCCGCCCAGCCCCGACTGCTCGGCCACCGCCTCGGCGGCCTGCGAGACCACGACGCCCGCCGCGAGGATCACCGCGGCGCAGATGCTCGTCCACCTGACGGCCTCGCGCAGGCCGACGTCGCGCGGGTCCGCCTCGGGGCCGAGGTCGGGCATGCGCTTGGCCTCCCAGCCCGGCGGATGCGAGCTCTCCTCGCGCGAGATGAACCACATGAACAGGATCGAAGCGACGAACAGCCCGAGGCTCCACGCCCCCGCCCCGAACACGGCCACGTCCCCCACCGACACGGCGGCGATGGCGACCGAGAACAGCAGCGCCCCGAACACGCCCTGCAGCAGCACGATGGGGTGGCCGATCATAAAGCTCAGCGCCCGCCCGCCGAGCACCCAGTCGCCGATGGCGAGCACAAGCACCTGAAGGGCGATCGAGCCGAACAGGTTGTTCACAGCGATGTCGGCGTTGCCGCCGAAGCCCGCCGAGAGCGACACGCCGATCTCGGGAAGCGAGGTGATCCCGCCTAGCAGCAGCATCCCGACGAAGGCCGAGCCCATCCCGGTGATGCGCGCGATGTCGTCGGCGTAGCCCGCGAGCCGCGTGCCGGCCCACCACACGGCGGCGCCGCCTGCGGCGATGATCGCGAGGTTCACCAACATCGGGAGTGCGGCGAAGTCGGGCATTCAGCGGTCCTCCGGATCAAACCCCCGCGGCGGAAGCGCGGCGTAGTAGGCGGCGAGCGCGGCGATCTCGCCGTCCGACAGGTCCCGCGCGGCCGCGGTCATCAGGTGCGACCGGGCGCCGCCGCCGCGCGCGCCGTCGCGCCAGAGGCGGAGCTGGGCGGCGAGGTAGCCCTCGTGCTGGCCGTTCAGGGCCGGGAACTCGGCCCGGGCCGGGCGCGTCGCGGCATCGCCGTGGCACGAGGCGCAGGACGGGTCGTCGAGCGTGCCCCGCTTGGCCAGCGCCTCGCCCGCCTCGGCGAGCGCGGGGTCGGGTCCGGGGCCGGAGGGCCCCACGGGCAGGGCGCCGAAGCGCGCGGCCATCGCGCCGAGGTCTGCCTCGGAGACTTCCGTGGCGGCGTGCTGCATGTAGCCCGAGCGGCGCAGGCCGGTGCGGTAAGCCTCCAGCGACATCGCCAAGTAGGACGCGCCGAGGATGTCGAGGCGCGGCACGTACGGCCCAAGCCGCCCCACTCCGTCGGTGCCGTGGCAGCCGGCGCAGTAGCCCCACGTTCCCTCCGCCGGCGCCTCGGTAAGCGCGGCGTAACCCTCCGCGTCCATGTCGCGCACCGCCTCCAGGAAGGCGACCGCCGACCACGGCTCGTCGGCGCGGTGGCCGGGCCAGGCGGGCATGCCGCTCATCTTCACGCCCTCGCGCAGGATCCAGTGCAGGTGCCGGGGCGCCCAGTTCTCGACCGCTCGCGTGACGTGCGGCGGCTCGGGGCGCATGGCCTCCTGCGTCGCCGTCCGCCGCTCGCCGGGCGCGGCGTGGCACTGGCGGCAGGCGGCGTCGAAGTGGCGCGCGCCGAGGCCGATGCGGGCGCCCGCCATGAGGTCCGCCGGGATGGCAGCCTCGGGCGGCGCTCGCAGGCGCACGGCCTGCCGGTAGGTCGTGTGCAGCGCCCAACGCGTAGGCGGCAGGTGCGGCGCGTCGGCGGAGACGTTGTAGAGCCCGAACGCCACCGTGGCACCGCCCGCGAGGCCGGCCAGCATGGCGAGGATCGCCAGCACCTCCAGCCGGGGGTGCCGGTGCAGCCATCCGAGGGCGCGGCGCAGGCGGGTCATGCCGGCTCCAGGGCGCGGCGCGCGAGCAAGAGGCCGCCCGCGAGGTAGCATGGGGTGACGGTGGCCAACATCAGCATCGCTCCCACCGCCTGCGCGTCGAGGGTGGCGCCGGGGTAGAGGACGCGAGGGGCGAGCAGGATCGCGGCGCCGAGCATGGTCATGTGGACCATCGTTCCGAGCAGCGCGGCGGTTCCCGCCAGCGGGCGTGCCGTGTAGGCGCTCCACCAGACGAGGAGGCCCGCGCCGAGGAACGTCGCCTGCTCCAGCGCGCGCAAGGCCGGCGAGGCCATCGTTGCCGCGTGCGCCCCCGGCAGGTGCCAGCCCCACGCGGCGGCGAACTCGAGCCCGGCGGCCAATGCCACGGGCGGTGCCCAGGTGCCGGGCAGCGCGAGGGCCACGAGGGCGGGCACGACCGAGACCAGGGCGGCGTGGCGCAGCATGTGGGCCTCGAAGCCGTGGAAGGGGGCGAGCCAGAGCGCGAGCGCGATAGCGGCGCCGAGAGTGGCGAGGGCTACACGCATGTGCGGATCACCAAGACGGGCAGCGCGGTGTAGATCACCCCGACGAAGGAGATCACGGCCAGCAGCAGCGCGGCGTGGCCGAGGAACTCGTGGCGGCCCTCCTCCTCCTCGACCAGATCGACGGCCACCTCGCGCAGGCCCCGCTGGGCGGTGGCGTTCCACTGCCCGAACGCGCGCCAGCCGGTCCAGGCGATGAGCGCGAGGGCCACCAATCCGAACAGCGCCACGGCGATGCGGAAGCCGCCGATGGGCTCCAGCTCGCTGCCGAACTTGGCGCAGTAGACGGCCACGGCGGCGTAGGAGCCGGCGAAGTGGACGGCCCAGATGGTCGGGGCAATGGCGATACGGAACAGCGAGCCGGTCTCGGCGGTGAACTCCTCGCCCTCCTCGTGGGGGCCGGGGCTTTGGCGCGCGCTCACAGGAGCCTCGGGGCGATGCCCAGCACGGCCGCCGTCACCAGCACGGTGAGGGCGGCGAAGTGCCAGAAGAGCGTGACGTTGCGCAGGTCGGCGTCGTGGCTGGGCGTCATCTTCCCGAAGACCGAGCCGGCGAGGCAGTAGAGCTGCATGACCGCGCCCAGCAGGAGGTGGGCGACCAGCCAGACCGCCAGCGCCCAGAGGATCGCCGGGTAGACGTGGGCGACGGGGTCGAGGGGCCAGACGGCGAGCACGGCGGCGCCGGCGGCGAGGAGGGTCGCGACGGGGGCCGCGACGAGGGCGGCGCGGGCGTGGGCGACGCGCCCCGCCGCGTTCCACTCGCGCGCGGCCACGGTCAGCGCCCAGGAGGCAGCCCCGAGGACGGCCGAGGCGGCCACGGCCCAGGGGACGGCATGGAGGGCGCCCTCGGGCGGGAAGTCGGGGCGCGCGGTCCAGAAGAAGAAGAACCCGAAGACGAGCGAGGCGAAGGCCGTCGCGTCCCCGAGCATGGTGATCCAGACGCCCCACCAGCCCACCGCGTCGGGGCCGGAAGCGTAGGTGGGCAGGCGCAGGCCGAGGCCGGCGTCCTTGGTCTCGGCCTCGGGCACCTGCGCGGTGGAGGTCCAGAGCCAGTAGATGACGCAGGCCCCCGCAAGCACGCCGCAGACCGCCGCCAGCACGTAGATCTTGAACACCGGCAGGATGAACGCGCCTCCGGTGAAGGCGGCGGCCCAGAGCGTGATCCAGGCCGGCCCCGTGACGCGCTGCACCTGGATGGGCCGCGCGTCGATCACGGAGGTCACCAGCGTCTCGCGCTTCATCTCGGCGGCATCCGGCAGGTAGTAGCGGCCCGCGTCGATGCGGGCGAGCATCTCGGGCTGCTCCCAGAGCGGGTAGCGGGTGTGGACGTAAGGAATGGAGCGGATGCCCCAGGCCTCGTCGGGCACGTCGTGGGTCCACTCGAGCGTGCCCGCGCCCCAGGGGTTGCGCTCGATCTGCGGCTGGTCGGACTTCGGGCGCAGCACGTCCCAGACGAACACAAGGAAGCCCGCCGCCGTCAGGTAGGCGCCGGCGGTGCTGACGAGGTTCACCCAGTCCCAGCCCATGCCCGCGGGGTAGGTCCAGACGCGGCGCGGCATGCCGGCCAGCCCGGTCCAGTGCATGGGCAGGAAGGTGACGTTCATGCCCACGAACAGGAGCCAGAAGGACCAGCGGCCCAGACGCTCGGACAGCATCCGCTTCGCGAAGAACGGGAAGAAGTAATAGACCCCCGCCACCACCGGGAAGATCATGCCGCCGAACAGCGTGTAGTGGAGGTGCGCCACCACGAAGTAGCTGTCGTGCACGGCCCAGTCGAAGGGGGCCAGCGCCACCATCACGCCCGTCAGCCCGCCCAGCGTGAAGATCGCGATGGCGCCCGCGAGCCAGAGCATCGGCAGCGTCGGGCGCACGTGGCCCACCATCAGCGTGGCCAGGAACGCGAAGAGCTGCACGCCGGTTGGGATCACCACCGCCTCGGAGGCAGCCGAGAAGAAGCCGAGGGAGATCGCGGGTAGGCCCGTCGTGAACATGTGGTGGACCCAGAGCCCGAAGCTCAGGAAGCCGGTGCCCACGGCCGAGAGGACGATCCACGAGTAGCCGACGATGGGGGTGCGCGCGACCGTGGGGATCACCATCGCGGCGATGGCGATCGAGGGCAGCATGACGATGTAGACCTCCGGGTGGCCGAAGATCCAGAACAGGTGCTGCCAGAGCAGCGGATCGCCGCCCCGCTCGGGGTCGAAGAACGGCCAGTCCTGCGAGCGCTGGAGCTCGAACAGGAAGTCGCCGGCGATGAGGGGCGGGAAGGCGAACAGGATCATGCCGCCCACCACCAGCACGTACCACGCGTAGAGCGGCATGAGGTTCACGCGCATGCCGGGGGGGCGGCACTTCAGGGTGCCCACGATCAGCTCGACGGCGGCGGCGATGGAGGCGACCTCGATGAACGACAGGCCCAGCAGCCAGATGTCGGAGCCGATGCCGAGGTCCTCGGTCGCCAGCGGCGGGTACATGAACCAGCCCGCCTTCGGGGCCGCGTCGAAGAGGAGCGAGCCGAGGACGAACACGCCGCCGATCAGGAAGCACCAGTAGCCGTAGGCCGACAGCCGCGGGAACGGCATGTCGCGCGCGCCGAGGAAGGCCGGCAGGATCAGGATCGAGATCGCCTCGAAGATCGGCACGGCGAAGAGGAACATCATCGCCGAGCCGTGCATCGTGAAGAACTGGTTGTAGCGGTCGGCGTCGAGGAGGCTGAGCTCGGGAAAGCTTAGCTGCGCGCGCATCGCCAGCGCCAACACGCCGGCGACGAGCATGAAGGCGAGGGCTGTGAGCGTGTACCACACGCCCACCTCGGTGTTGTTCACCGCCGACCAGTAGCGCCAGCCGGGAGGCTGCTTCCACACCTCGCGCAGGCGCGCCTTCTGGGCCTCCTGCAGCTCGGGGGGCACGGGCTGCTCAAGCAGGGCCTCGGGGGGCGGGAACGGCCCCGTGGGGGCGCGGGCGGCGATCGCCTCCTCGCGGGGGGTGCGGGGGCGGTGGGCGGCGGAGGGGTGGTCGGTGGCGGCGGTCACTGGAGGCCCTCCATGTAGGCGGCGAGCGCGGCGAGGTCGGACGCGGGAATGTGCGGGTAGGACGGCATCCGCACGCCGGGCTTCACGCGGTCGGTGTGAACGATCCAGCGGGCGAAGCCGGCCTCGTCGTTGGGCAGGAGGGCCGACAGGGACACGCGGGAGCCGACGTGGGTGAGGTCCGGCCCCACCCTGCCCCGCGCCTCGGTGCCGCGGATCGCATGGCAGGCGCCGCACCCTTCCGCGCGGAACACCTCGGCGCCGCGGCGGGCCTCGACGCCCTCGGGCGGACGGGCCGGAGCGGCCTCGGCCGCCAGCCACGCGGCGAAGTCATCGGGCTCCATCACCACGGTCTCGAAGGCCATCTGCGCGTGGGCCTCACCGCAGAACTCGGCGCACTGGCCACGGTACGTGCCCGGCTCGGTGGGGCGGTAGGAGGTGCGGTTCACGCGGCCCGGAATCAGGTCCATCTTGCCGCCAAGCGCGGGAACCCAGAAGCTGTGGATCACGCGCCCGGCGGTCAGCACGATCTCGGAGCGGGCGCCCGCGGGCAGGCGCACCTCGTTGGCGGAGACCACGGTGCCCTCCGGGGTCTCGTAATGGACGCGCCACCACCACTGCTCGCCCTGCACGTGGACCCGCAGGGCATCGCCCGGCGCGCGCATGTCGGGCATCAGGCCGAGGCCGAAGGTCAGGAGTGCGGCCAGCACGATCGCCGGAAACACCACGCCGCCGCCGACGATGATGCCCTCGGCCCACGCCCGGCTGAGCTTCCGCTGGCCGATGCGGGTGACGTAGAAGAACGCGCCGTTCAGCAGCAGCCACAGCACCACGGCGCCGCCCAGCATCCACCACCAGAGCGTGGCCAGCACCGCGGCGTCCTCGCCCGCCGGGGCGAGCACGGACTGGCGCCCCCCGCAGGCGGCGAGGAGGAGCGGGAGGAGGATCGGTGCGAGGCGGATGGCGGGCTCCCGGCGCGGCGCCGCGCGGCGGGCGCAGGCACGCCCGAGGGTAACGGGCGGCGGGGCGGGCACAAGGGAGGGACGGCGGAACCCGCCTTCGTTTCAGGGGGATGCGCCCCCGCCGCCAGCTTAGTGCAGCGCGCCGGTGGGGGTGCCCTCGTCCTCGCGGGGGGCGAACACGAGCTGCCACATGGTGCCCTGGTCCACCTGGCGCACGATCTCGCCCTGGATCTGGGCGGCGAGCGACTGGAGGATGCGGGTGCCGTGGCCGTTCTCCTCGGTGCCCAGCCCCATCTCGACGCCCACGCCGTCGTCGCGCACCACCGCCTCGAGCTTCTCGACGCCGTTCTTGCGCAGGGCGATGGAGATGCGCCCCGAGCCTCGCGGAAAGGCGTGCTTGAGGGCGTTGGTGACCAGCTCGTTGATGATCAGCGCCAGCGGCGTCGCGTCCGAGATATGGAGGCGCACCGGGATCAACTCGCGCTCGATGTCTATGGTGCCGGGGGTCAGGGCCTTCTCCAGCTCGCGGCAGATGTGCTCGATCAGCTCGTCGGCGCGCACGAAGTCGGTCTCGTGGTGGCGGTCGAGCAGGTCGTGCACGGCGCCGATGGCGAGGATGCGGCGCTCCATCTCCTCGAGCTGGCCGATGGCCTCGGGATCGCGCAGGCGGCTGCGGTTGAGGCGCAGGAGGCCGGACAGGAGCGACAGGTTGTTCTTGACCCGGTGGATCAGCTCGCGGCGCAGGTGGCGCTCGCTCTCCAGCAGGCCCGTCAGCAGCGCCTCGGTGCGCGAGCCTTCGGCGAGGCGCAGGTTGAGGTGGCGGATCAGGCGGCGGTGGTCCTCGAACGAGCGCTCGCGCATGAGGTCGGTGGTCACCAGCACCTGGAGCGAGCGGTCGTCGCCGACGCCGGCCATGAAGGCGCGGGCGCGCATGTGGATGCGCAGGCCGGCGTGGCGCCCCGAGGCGCGGGTCAGCGTGAAGGGCTGCCAGGTCGACGACCCCGCAATGCGGCGCACCAGCGCGCGGGTGCTCTCGTCGCCCTCCTGCCAGAGGCCGAGGAAGGTGCCCAGGTCGCTGCCGTCGCCCATCGGCGCGTCGATCAGCGCGCGCGCCTCGGCGTTCGCGTAGGCGATCGCGCCGGTGACGTCGACGACCAGCACCTCGCGGTCGAGGAGGTCGAGCGCCTTCTGTCCCACTGCGGGCGTCACGGCGTCGGGCGGGGACTCTGCGAACACGTCCTACTCGGCCGCCTGCGCAGGATCGGCGGGGACCCGGAAGTACTCGCGCTCGTCGGGGCGCACCCCCTCGCGGGGCACGAGGTGCACCACGATCATGCAGCGCGGGTCGCCGCGGGCGATGGTGGCGTCGAGCTGCACGCGCGCGTACCCGAGGTTGTCGGCCGCGATCCGGCCGAACACGTTCGACGTCATCATGCACAGCGAGGGCCGGCCGTGCACGTCGTCGCCGAAGGGGCAGCGGGTGTTGCCCAGCACGATCTGATCATGCGCAACCGACTCGACGTAGAAGCCGCCGTCGATGCGTCGCTTGAGATCCACGAAGACCTCGGCGACGGTCTTGAGGTCGAAGTCCTCGGGGCCCATCTCGGCATGATAGGCGGCGTTGATCCAGTCGCCCATGGCCGCGCCGACGGCGGCCACGTAGCCCGAGGCCTCGCGCACGCCGACGATGGCCTCGATGGTGCCCGCCAGCTCGCGCAGCATGCGGCGGAAGAAGACGTCGCGGTCGAGCGCGATCTCCACCGCGGCCACCTCGCCCTTGTCGATTTCTGGTCCGCCCTGCACCGCACGCTCCCATTCGCCCTGCGCGAGTGTTGCGCAACCATAAGGTTAGAGAAAGGCAGGCGTTTCGACAACCGGGGGGGAAACACATACATTCCCGCACAGGCGCCTTCGCGCCACCGTTCCCCGTCCCCTACCCCATCGCCGCGTCCACCTCGGCCCGCGTGGGCATGGACGCGGCCGCGCCCGGCCGGGTGACGCTGATGCCCGCCACGGCGTTGCCGAAGCGCACCGCGTCCAGCGGCGCGCGCCCCTCGGCGAGGGCGGCCACGAAGCCGCCGTTGAAGGCATCCCCGGCGCCCGTGGTCTCGCGTACCGGGCCGGCGGCGCGGGCGGGGACCAGCTCCGACGCGCCCCGGGCGTTGTAGAGGGCGCCGCGCGCGCCCAAGGTGAGGATCGCGGCCCGGGCCACGCCCATCTCCAGGAGGCGCGCGCCGGCGCGGCGGGCATCGGCCTCGGAGGCGACGCCGATGCCGCAGAGCGCCTCGGCCTCGGTCTCGTTGGGGGTGACGTAGTCGCAAAGGCCAAGCATGCCCGCGGGCAGCGCCGCCGCCGGGGCGGGGTTCAGGACGGTCACCGCCCCGCCCTCGCGGGCGATCTCCAGAGCGCGCCGGGCCGCCTCCACGGGCTGCTCCAGTTGGGTCAGCACGATGCCCGCGCCGCGGACGAGGTCGCGGTGGGCCTCCACGAACGCCGCATCGACCCCCGCCGCCGCGCCCGGCGCCACCACGATGGCGTTGTCGCCCGAGGCGTCGTCCACGAGGATGCAGGCCGACCCCGTCGCCTCCTCCACCCGCTCTGCGGCGGAGCGCACGCCCGCCTCGGCCCAGACCCGCTCCGCCATGTCGCCGAAGGCGTCGCGCCCGATCCGGGTGAGCATGGTCACGTCGGCGCCCGCGCGCCCCGCGGCCACCGCCTGGTTGGACCCCTTGCCGCCCGGGCCCAACGCGAAGGCGCCGCCGAGCACGGTCTCGCCCATGCGCGGCAGGCGGGGCGTGCGGTAGGTGGCGTCGGCCACGAAGATGCCCAGCACGAGGACCCTCACGCCACCGCCTCCGCCACGGCCCGGCCCAGCGCGGCGTGGCCCTCGGCGGTCAGGTGCACGCCGTCGAGCGGGTCCACCGCGGCGTGGCGGCCCGCGTCGAGGAAGCCGCAGCCAAGCCGCGCGGCCTCGGCCTCCAGCGCGGGCGCGATGGCGCGGGACCGGGCGCGGCCGCCCTGGAACATCTCGGCCAGCACGCCCCGCTCCTCCACCGGTGCGGGCGCGACCAGGAGCACCGCGGGCGCGGCGCCGCCCGGTCCGGCGTCCGAGGCCTGCACCACCTGCGCCAGCCGCCCCGCCCCCGCCGCGATGTCCCAGCCGCGCATCGAGAAGCGCGCCTTGCAGTCGTTGGTGCCCAACATGATCACCACGACCGCAAGAGGCCGGTGCGACTCCAGAAGGGCGGGCAGCGCGCGCGCGCCGTTCTTGTGGGGCCCTTCGATGGGGTCGTCGTGCACCGTGGTGCGGCCCGGATGCCCCTCGGCGATCACCTCGCGGTCTAGGAGCCCGGCGGCGATCGCGGGCCAGCGCTGGGCGCGCGGCAGGCGGTCGAGCTGGCCCAGCCGCGCAAGCGCCACGGTGCCGTGGGTGTTGCTGTCCCCGAAGGCCAGGATGGTGCCGTCGCGCATAGGTGTCTCCCCGGGCGGGGACGCTAGCGCGGGGCGCAGGGGGAGTCACGCTTGCGCGCGCCGCGCCCGCCCCCTACGCCTCGGCCCATGCTGCCCCACGACATCCAGGCCGCCGCGATGGCGATGCTCCACCACCGCACCGCGCGGCTCCGCGACGGCGATCCCGTGGCCGAGCCGCTGGTGACCACCTCCACCTTCCGGCTCGGGGACCAGCCCCCGCCCGATGCGATCTACGGCCGATACGGCACGCCCAACGTGGAGGCCTGCGAGGCCCGGCTCGGGCATCTGGAGGGCGCGCCCTGCACGCTCTTCGCCGCCGGCATGGGCGCGATCGCGGGCGTGATGCTGGCCGCTCTGAAGTCAGGCGACCGGGTGGTGCTGCCGTCCGACGGCTACTTCCACAGCCGCGTGGTGGCGGGCGACATCCTCGCGCCCTTCGGCGTCGAGGCGGTGGAGGTGCCGACGCGGGAGATGGCGGAGGCCGACCTCGCCGGCGCCGCGCTGGTGCTGATCGAGACACCGTCGAACCCGGGGCTCGACCTCCTCGACATCGAGGCGCTCGCCGCGCGCGCCCATGCGGCGGGGGCGCGGCTGGCGGTCGACAACACCTTCTGCACCGGCCTCCTGCAGCGCCCCCTCGACCTCGGCGCCGACATCGTGGTGGCCGCCGACACGAAGGCCGCCGGGGGGCATTCCGACCTGATCCTCGGCCACGCCGCCACCCGCGACGAGGCGCTGACGGAGCGCCTGCGCGCCGTGCGCAAGTTCGCGGGCATGATCCCCGGCCCGTTCGAGGCGTGGATGCTCTCGCGCAGCCTGGAGACGCTGGAGCTGCGGATGGAGCGCATGTGCGCTAACGCCGCCGCATTGGCGGACGCGCTGGCCGGGGCGGGCGTGGCGGTGCGCTGGCCGGGGCGGCCCGACCACCCCGACCATGCGCTGGCGGCGCGGCAGATGCGGGCGCCGGGCCTCGTGCTGGGCGCCGACTTCGGCGGGCGCGCGGCGGCGGACCGGTTCATCGAGGGCGCGGGCATCCTCGCGGCGACCTCGTTCGGCGGCACCCACACCTCGGCCGACCGGCGCGCGCGCTGGGGCGACGCGGTGCCCGAGGGCTTCCTGCGCCTTTCCGCCGGCATCGAGCCGACCGCGCCGCTGCTGGAGGCGGCCCGGCGCGGGCTGGCGGCGCTCTAGGCCGCCGCGCGCGGCAGGGGGTCGCAAACGGGCGAGACGGCCTCCGGGCGGGCGCCGACGCTGGGCGGGCCGCAACCGGAGCCCGCGCCATGCCCCTGCCCTACACGCCGGACTTCGAGCCCTGGC
The DNA here is from genome assembly GCF_025144335.1 of Jannaschia sp. W003. Taxonomy (NCBI): domain Bacteria; kingdom Pseudomonadati; phylum Pseudomonadota; class Alphaproteobacteria; order Rhodobacterales; family Roseobacteraceae; genus Jannaschia; species Jannaschia sp. W003. Next base: position 1,611,714 of record NZ_CP083539.1, on the reverse strand, counting down.
CCATCCGCCACCTGCCCGTCGCCGCGGCGATCCACGGCGACGCCATCGCCGTCGCGTGGGACGACGGCCTGAGCACCGAGCACTTCCCCCGCCTCCTGCGCGAGAACTCGCCCGATCCGGGCACCATCCACCCGCTCTCGCGCGAGATGCTGGTCTCGCCCGCCGCGATCCCCGCGGACCTGCGCGCGCTCGCGGTGCGGGTCGCGGCGGAGGGCGTGCTGGAGATCGACTGGTCGGACCGGAACGAGCCGTCGCGCTACCATCCCGGCTGGCTGCGCGGCACCGCCTGGACCGGCACGCCGCGCCCCGATCCGGTGCCGGCGCCCGAGACCTGGGACGCGGGCGCGATGCCCGAGGCGCCCGCCTTCGACGGCGCGCGGGCGCTGGACGACAATGCGGCCTTCCTCGCCTGGCTGGAGGCGCTGGCCCGGCATGGCGTCGCCAGCCTCACCGGGCTCCCCGAGCGCGACGGCCTCCTGCTGGAGATCGCCGAGCGCATCGGCGTGGTGCGGGCCTCGAACTTCGGCAAGGTGTTCACGCTGGCCATCAAGGACGACCCGGACTCGAATGCCTATACAAGCCACGGCCTGCCGCCCCACACCGACCTCGCCAGCCGCGAGTGCCCGCCGGGCCTGCAGTTCCTCCACTGCCGCGCCAACACCACCACGGGGGGCCTGGGCACCTACGTCGACGGCTACCGCCTGGCCGAGGACATCCGGCGCGACGACAAGCTGCTGTGGGACGCGCTGACCACCGTGCCCTGGACCTTCGCGAACCGCTCGCGCGAGCACGACCACCGCGCCACCGGGCCGGTGATCGCCCTGGACGGCGCCGGGGCGGTCACGGAGATCCGCTACACCGTGTGGCTGCGCGCCCCGCTCTGCGCGCCGCTCGAGGACCAGCGCCGGGCCTACAACGCGGTGCGCGCCTTCGCGGAGCGGGCCGAGGACCCGCGCTACCTGCTGGAGGTGCGCTACCGGGCGGGCGACCTCTTCGCGTTCGACAACCGCCGGGTGCTGCACGGTCGGACGGGCTACGACGCCAAGGGCGGCGAGCGGTTCATCGAGGGCGTCTACTCGGACCGCGACGAGCTGCGCTCGCGCATCCGGGTGCTGCGGCGCTCGGTGGGCGATTGACGCGCGCGCGGGCATGCGGGACGTCTCGCCCATGACCGAGCTCGCCCCCCGCCCCTGGCACCCCGGCGCCGTGCAGGCGCGCATCCGCGCCCTGCCGCTGCCTGCCGATCCGCGCGCCGAGATCGAGCGGCTCGCGGCCGAGAACCGGCGCATCCACGACCGCGACTGCCTGAACCTCAACCCCGCCGCCAACGTCATGAACCCCCGCGCCGAGGCGCTGCTGGCGGCGGGGCTGGGCTCGCGCCCCTCGCTGGGCTTGCCGGGCGCGAAGTACGAGACCGGGCTGGAGGCGATCGAGGCGATCGAGGTGGTCGCGGCCCGCCTCGCCTGCGCCGTGTTCGGCGCCCGCCACGCCGAGGTGCGCGTGCCCTCGGGGGCGATGGCCAACCTCTTCGCCTTCACCGCGCTGGCCGCGCCGGGCGACGCGATCGTCGCGCCGCCCGCCGCGATCGGCGGCCACGTCACCCACCACGCGCCGGGCTGCGCGGGTCTGCGGGGCCTGCGGGTGGTCGAGGCCCCCGTCGATGCCGCCCGCTACACCGTGGACGTGGACGCGCTGGCGAAGCTCGCGCGCGAGGTGCGCCCGCGGATCATCACGCTCGGACAGTCGCTGAACCTCCATCCCCACCCCGTGGCGAAGGTCCGCGAGATCGCCGACGCGGTTGGCGCGGTACTGGTGTTCGACGCGGCCCACCTCTGCGGCCCCATTGCCGGGGGCGCCTGGCCGAACCCGCTCGCCGAGGGCGCGCACGTGATCACCATGAGCACCTACAAGTCGCTCGGCGGCCCCGCGGGCGGGCTGATCGTCACCGACGACGACCGCATCGCCGAGGCGCTGGAGCGGGTGGCGTTCCCGGGCATGACCGCCAACTTCGACGCAGGCCGCGTGGCCGCCCTCGGGGTGGCGCTGGAGGACTGGCGCGAGTTCGGCGCCGACTACGCGCGCGAGATGACGGCCGCCGCCCGCGCTCTCTCGGACGCGCTGCGGGCCGAGGGGCTGCCGGTGCACGGCGAGACCCGGAGCCACCAGTTCGCGCTGGAGCCCCCCGGGGGCGGTCAGGCGATGGCGCAGCGGCTGCGCGCCTCGGGCCTCCTCGCCAGCGGCATCGGCCTGCCGCTGGATCCGGTCGCGGGCGACATGAACGGCCTGCGGATGGGCATGCCCGAGGCGGTGCGGCGGGGTATGCGCGCCGCGCACATGCCGGAGCTGGCCGCGCTCGTCGCCCGCGCCTGGCGGGGCGAGACGGTGGCGGACGCGGTGCGGGCGTTCCGCGCGCCGTTCCAGCGCGTCGACTTCGCCGGCTGACGGGGCCGCTGGACGCGCGGCGCCGCCCCGCGTAGCGGGCGACATGGACTTCGACGCGGTGATCTTCGACCTCGACGGCACGCTGGTGGACAGCCTGCCCACGATCCGGCGCGGCTTCGACGCGGTGGCGGACGCGCTGGGGCTGCCGCGCCCCGACCGCGCCGCCGCGCAGGGCTTCGTGGGTGGCGGCGTGCCCGAGGCGATGCGGCGGATGCTCGGCTGGGCCGGCGCCGACCCCGCGCTCCACGCCCGTGCCGTGACGGTGATGATGGACCGCTACGGCGAGGCGCCGCCCGAGGCGAACCGTCCCTACGACGGCGCGCGCGAGACCGTGGCGGCGCTGGCCGCGCGCATGCCCGTCGGCCTGTGCACCAACAAGCCCGCCGGTCCGACGCGGGCGCTGCTGGACGCCCTCGCCCTCGGGCCGTTCGGCGCGGTGGTCTGCGGCGGCGACCTCGCGGAGCGCAAGCCCCACCCCGCGCCGCTGCGGGAGACGGCGCGGCGGCTCGGCGCGCGGCGCGCCCTCTATGTCGGCGACAGCGAGATCGACCACGCCGCCGCGGCGGCGGCCGGCATGCGCTTCGCGTTCTTCGAGGGCGGGTACCTCAACGCCCCCCTTGGCGCGCCGGAGCCGGTGCTGCGGTTCGGGGACTGGGCCGCCCTGCGCGCATCGCTGGGGGTCTGACGGCCCGCCCCGTTTGCAACGATTTCCCCCTCGTGACATAGGGATATCAAGCAAGGACGCCGGCACGGACCGGTTCGAGTGGACGCAGATGAAGAGAACGCGGCAGCAGATCGCGGCGCTCCCCCTCCGCTGGAAGGGTGGAGAGGTGGAAGTGCTCATGATCACCTCGCGCGACACGGGGCGCTGGGTCGTGCCCAAGGGCTGGCCCATGCGCAAGACCGAGCCCTGGGCGGCGGCGGCGATCGAGGCGCTGGAGGAAGCGGGTGCCAAGGGGCGCATGGCCCGCGAGGTGTTCGGCACCTACGCCTACGGCAAGCGCCTGAAGGGCGGCGACGTGGTGCCCTGCCTCGTGCGCGTCTATCCGATGATCGTCGAGAAGCTGAAGCGCGACTGGAAGGAGCGCTCCGAGCGGACCCGCCGGTGGTTCCCCGTCGCCGAGGCCGCCGGGCTGGTGGACGAGCCCGAGCTGGCCGAGCTGCTGATGTCGCTGGAGAGCAAGCCCACCAAGACGCCGGTGGCCGGCCCCCTGCTGCGCCGCGCCGCCTCCTGAGCGGGGGGACGCGGTCGCACGAAAAAGGCGGCCCGGGGGCCGCCATTCATGTCGTGAAGGGGAAGTGCGGGTCAGCGCCGCCGGCGGGGATCGTCGCGCACCGGGATCGGGATCCGGTCGGGCTGCGGCGCGAGCTGGCCCATCACCTCGTTCAAGCCCTCCTTGAGAGCGTCGATCAACGTCTCGATGGGTCCGCGCGTCTTCGCCATGCCTGCTCTCCTCCTGCCCGCTTCAACGTGGATCGGTGGTCCGGTGGCTTCAAGGGTGGAACGCGCGACACGGCAAAAAGTTGCCGTGTGCGAACGGCCTAGAGGGCGGCGCGCAGGGCGTCGGCGAGGTCGGTGCGCTCCCAGGAGAAGCCGCCGTCGGAGTCGGGCGCCCGGCCGAAGTGCCCGTAGGCCGCGGTGCGCTGGTAGATCGGACGGTTCAGCCCGAGGTGCTCGCGGATGCCGCGGGGCGTGAGGTCCATGACCTTCGCGACGGCGCGCTCGATCGCGCCCTCGTCGGCCTCGCCCGTGCCTTGGGTATTGACGTAGATCGACAGCGGGCGCGCCACGCCGATGGCGTAGGAGAGCTGCAGCGTGCAGCGCCGCGCCAGACCGGCCGCGACGATGTTCTTGGCGAGGTAGCGCGCGGCGTAGGCGGCCGAGCGGTCCACCTTGGTCGGGTCCTTGCCCGAGAAGGCCCCGCCGCCGTGGGGCGCGGCGCCGCCGTAGGTGTCGACGATGATCTTGCGGCCCGTGAGGCCGGCGTCGCCGTCGGGGCCGCCGATCACGAACTTGCCGGTGGGGTTCACCCACCACGTCGTGCCCGCGCCGATCCAGCCGTCGGGCAACACCTCGCGGACGTAGGGCTCTACCACGGCGCGCACGTCCGCCGAGGTCATGTCCGGGTCCATGTGCTGGGTCGACAGCACGATCGACTCGAGCCCCACGGGCAGCCCGTCCTCGTAGCGCACGGTGAGCTGGGTCTTGGCGTCGGGGCCGAGGCTCGGCTCCCGCCCGGACTTGCGCACCTCGGCCAGCCGCCGGAGGATCGCGTGGGCGTAGAGGATGGGCGCGGGCATCAGCTCGGGCGTCTCGTCCACGGCGAATCCGAACATGATGCCCTGGTCGCCCGCGCCCTCGTCCTTGCCGGCGGCGGCATCGACGCCCTGGGCGATGTGGGCGGACTGCTCGTGCAGGAGGTTGGTGACCTCGACGGTCTCGTGGTGGAACTTGTCCTGCTCGTAGCCGATGTCGCGGATGCACTCGCGGGCGATGGCCTCGATGCGGCCCATGAAGTCGCGCAGCGTCGCGCGGTCGCTCAGCCCGACCTCGCCGCCGATCACCACGCGGTCGGTGGTGGCGAAGGTCTCGGCCGCGACGCGCGCCTCGGGCTCCTCGGCGATGAGGGCATCGAGCACGGCGTCGCTGATGCGGTCGCAGACCTTGTCGGGATGGCCCTCGGACACGGATTCCGAGGTGAAGAGGTAGTTCTGGCGACCGGTCATGGGGGAAGCGCTCCGATAGGGTAAGCCCTGCCCCGTCAGGAAGCCGTTGGGGCCGGCGCGCGACGCCTAGGAGAGAACGGGAGGCTCTTCAAGGCGTGTGGCGGAACCGAAGGGCCGCGAGACCTGCGAGAAGGGCCAGAAGCACCAGGAGGGGGGCCAGATCGCCCGTGCGCGCATAGGGCGTGGGCGGCAGCGCGGGGGGCAGCGCCGCGTCGAGGGCGCCCGCCTCGTTCAGGGCGAGGCTCGACATCACCGTGCCGCGCGCGTCGATCGCCGCCGAGATGCCGGTGTTGGCGGCGCGCAGCAGCGGCAGGCCGCTCTCGGCGGCGCGCATCCGGGCCAGGGCGAGGTGCTGGCGCGGGCCGGCGTCGGGGCCGAACCAGGCGTCGTTGGTGATCTGCAGCAGCAGTTCGGGGCGTGCCACGCGGCGCAGGTACTGCGGGAAGATCGCCTCGTAGCAGATCATCGGCATGGCGCGGCCCACGCCCGGCAGGTCGAAGACGACCGGCCCCTCGCCCGCGCCGTAGCCCCCGGCGAGGTTCGCAGCGAGCGGGCCGAAGCCGAACGCGGCGAAGAGGCGCGGCAGGGGTAGGTACTCGCCGAAGGGCACGAGGTGGTGCTTGTCGTAGACGAGGTCCACCTCGCCGCGCAGGCCGGTCAGCAGGATCAGGGCGTTGCGCGGGTCGCCCTCGGGGCCGTAGCGCTGGGCGCCCACCACGGCCGGGGCGCCGCCCGCGGCGCGGGCGATGGCGGGGCGCAGGCCGCCCGCGCGCTCCAGCAGCATGGGCAGCGCGGTCTCGGGCCACACAACCGCATCGGCGCGTCCCGGGCCGGCGGTCAGCTCCAGGCTGCGGCGCCAGAACAGGTTCACGAAGGCCGGGTCCCACTTCTGCGCCTGGGGCGCGTTGGGCTGCACGAGGCGCACCACGGGGGCGTCCGCGGCGGGGGGCGGCGCGGGCGGCAGCGTGGCGGCGAGCACGAAGGGCAGCGCCCAGAGCGCCAGCCCCGCCGCCAGCGCCACGGGGCGGAAGGCGGCGACCAGCGCGCCGCCCAGCACGACGGCGATGCCGAGGCCCTGCGCCCCCGCGAAGGCGGCGGCGGGCAACGCGGCGGAGCCGATCAGCGCGTGGCCCGGCAGCGCCCAGGGAAAGCCGGTGAAGAGCCAGGAGCGGGCCATCTCGCCCAGCATGATGCCCGCGCCGATGCCCAGCGCGCGCGCGGCGGTGCCGCGCCCCGCGAGCAGCGCGCCGAGGCCTGCGCCGAGGGCCGGGAAGAACGCCAGCCCCACGGCGGTGATGACGACCGTGAGAGGCGCGAGCGGCGTCAGCTCCGAGGGAACGACGAGGAACGGCTCCACGATCCAGTGGAGCGCCACCGTCAGCTCCACGGAAACCATCAGCCAGACGGCGAGGAACGGCACGCGCCCGCGCGCGGCCACGGCGACGACCAGGGCCCAGGCGGGCAGCGCCAGCCACCACAGGTTCCACGGGGCCTGCCCGAGCGCCGCCATCGCGCCCGCGACCGCGAGCAGCACCGCGCCCGCGGCGCGGTCGCGCAGGGGGTGGCGCGCGGCCTGCTCGCGCACGTCCCACGCGATGGGGTCCGGCCCCTCGCCGTAGGTGCCGTGCGGCGGTGGTGCGGCGGCGGCGGCGGTGCGGCGCTGCGCCTCGGTCCAGCGGCGGGTCACGCCGTCTCTTGATCCGGCAGGCGGACGCGCAGGCGCTTGATGCGGCGGGGGTCGGCGTCGACCACCTCGATCTCGGTGCCGTCGGGATGCTCGATCACCTCGCCGCGGGCGGGCACGCGGCCGGCGAGCATGAAGACGAGGCCGCCGAGGGTGTCCATCTCCTCCTCGTCGCCGTCCTCCGAGAGCTTGCGGCCGATCTCGTCCTCGAAGTCCTCGAGCGGCGTGCGCGCGAGGGCCAGGTAGGTGCCCGGCCGCTCCTCGCGCCAGAAGCGCCCCTCCTCGACGTCGTGCTCGTCCTCGATCTCGCCGATCACCTGCTCGATCAGGTCCTCCAGCGTCACCAGCCCGTCGACGCCGCCGTACTCGTCGATCACCAGCGCCATGTGGGTGCGCTGGGTCTGCATCTTGGTGAGCAGCACGCCGATCGGCATGGAGGGCGGCGCGTAGATCAGCGGGCGCAGGAGCGGGCGCAGGTCGAGCGGCTTCTCGCGGTCGCCGTTGAAGCCGTGGTTGAGGGCCAGGTCCTTGAGGTGGATCATGCCCAGCGGCTCGTCGAGCGTGGTCTCGAACACCGGCAGACGGGTGTTGCCCGAGGAGCGGAACTTGGCCACGAGGTCGGGCAGCGCGATGTCCACGGGCACGGCCACGACCTCGGCGCGGGGCACGAGCACGTCGTCGAGGCGCTTCAGGCGCAGGTTCATCAGGCCCGGCGCGGGGCGCGGCTCCGCCGCCGGCGCGGGGGCCGGTTCGGGGGGCGTCATGCCGAGGAGGCGGGAGAGGAAACCGGGACGCGATGCGTCCTCGGCGTCGTCGGGTTCAGTGGTCTGCGCGCCTTGCGCCGCGCCAGACGAGCCGTCGATGTCCATCGGACCTAGGTCACTCCGTCAGGTTGAGGGGGCGCCTTGCGGCATTTCCCGCGACGCTTCTAGCACATAGGGGTCGGGGAGTCCCAGATCCGCGAGAATCCGCACCTCTTCGGCTTCCATCCGCGCGGCATCGCCATCCCGTTCGTGATCGAAGCCCAGGAGGTGCAGCGTGGCGTGGACCAGAAGGTGCGCGACGTAGTCGGCGAAGGGCTTGCCCTGCTCGGCCGCCTCGCGGGCGCAGGTCTCGAAGGCGATCGCCACGTCGCCAAGCTCCGGATCCTCGGGGGGCGCGGGCGCGCCGCCGTCGCTCGCGGCGCCGCGCTCGGCGGAGGGCCAGCTCAGGACGTTGGTGGGGCGGGGCTTGCCGCGGAAGTCGCCGTTAAGGGCGGCGATGCGCGCGTCGTCGCACAGCAGCACCGCGACCTCGGCTCCCCCGAGGCCGGGCGCGCAGCGGGCCAGCGCCGCCGCGACGGCGCGCCGGGCGAGCGGCGCGACCGCCTCCGCGTCCCACGCGCCGCCCTCGTGGATCACGTCGATGTCGTGGGCGTCCGTCACCGGCGCGCGCGCTCCGCCTCGGCGGCCTCGCGGCGGGTGTCGTCGGCCTCGTAGGCCTCGATGATCGCGGCCACGAGCGGGTGGCGCACCACGTCCGTCGCGGTGAAGTAGTTGAACGAGATGCCCCCCGTCCCCGCCAGGATGCGCTCCGCGTCGCGCAGGCCCGACTGCACGCCGCGCGGCAAGTCCACCTGCGAGCGGTCGCCGGTGATGGCCATGCGGCTCCCCTGCCCCAGGCGGGTGAGGAACATCTTCATCTGCATGGTGGTGGCGTTCTGGGCCTCGTCTAGGATCACGAAGGCGTTCGACAGCGTGCGCCCGCGCATGAAGGCCAGCGGCGCGATCTCGACCCGCTTCTCCTCGCGCAGCTTCTGAAGCTGCTTGCCCGGCAGGAAGTCGGCCAGCGCGTCGTAGAGGGGCTGCATGTAGGGATCGACCTTCTCGTCCTGCGTGCCCGGCAGGAAGCCGAGCTTCTCGCCGGCCTCCACCGCGGGGCGCGTCAGGATGATGCGGTCCACCTCGCCGGTGATGAACTTCGACACGGCGACGGCGACGGCGATGTAGGTCTTGCCCGTTCCGGCAGGGCCGATGCCGAAGGTCAGCTCGTTCTCCAGCAGCGCCCGCGTGTAGGCCTTCTGGGCCTCGGTGCGCGGCTCCATGGTCTTCTTGCGGGTGCGGATCTCGAGGGCGGGGCCGGGAAACATCTCGCGCTGGTCGCCGTCGCGGGCGCCCTCGGCATCGGGCTCCGCGCGCAGGCGGATCAGCGCGTCGATGGCGCCCATGTCCACGGAGCGCCCGCCCTCGAGGCGGGCGTAGAGCGCGCGCAGCACGCGCTCGGCGGCCTCGGCGTCCTCGCCGGAGACCGAGAGCGCGTTGCCGCGATGGGAGATCGCGACGCCCATGAGCTGCTCGATCTGCGCCAGGTGGGCCCCGTGGGGGCCGACCAGCTCGATCAGGAGGCGGTTGTCGGGAAAGTCGATCGCGGGTGCGGTGGGGGCGTCTGCCAAGCGGCTCTCCGGTCGGGCGCTGGAATGGAACTCCTAGGTGGGCGGCGCGCGGCCCCGACGCAACCCGTGCCCCGAACGCGCGAGCGGCCGCGGCGGTTGCCCGCCGCGGCCGCTCCGGTGCGGGGATGCCGCCTCACAGCGGGTCGTTGACGTCCTGGCCGCCGCGGAACGGCCCGGTCACGTAGGTCGGCGGCGCGGCGCCCGAGCAGACGGGCCTGCCGTTCGGCTGCAGCCGCTGCGACAGGTAGCCCTCGACGCCGTCGTCGATCATCCAGTGGTCGCACCCGTTGGGATCGACCCAGATGCCGGCCTTGAGGTCCTTCAGCGAGGACTGGCCGATGAGCTGGCGATCCTCGGACTTGTCGGGGTTGTTGACCTGGGCGCAGGCCGAGAGCGTGGCGGCCGCGAGGCCGAGGAGGATGATGCGCTTCATGTCCGTCTCCCTCAACGGCTGCGGTTGCAGACGGGCGTGCCGTCGCGGCGGACGTGGGGGGTCATGTAGCCCTCCATGCCGTCGTCCATGACCCAGTGCTCGCAGCCGTCCGGGTCGATCCAGATGCCGGGGATGTAGCGCTCGGCGAGGATGCGGCGCTCGGTGCCGGCGCCGTTGCGACCGCGGACCCAGCCGCCCTGCCCGTTCGCGCCGACGGTGTAGGTGTAGACGTTGCCCGCGCCGTCGACGCCCACGTCGCCGGCGTTCTGTGCGGCGGCCGGGACGCCGAGCGCGGCGGCGGTGAGGAGGGCGGCGGCGGCGCCCCGGAGGATGGCGTGGAACGTCACGGGTCACGTCCTTTCATGCTGACAGGCGCCCGGCCGTCGCCGGCGCCCGGTGGGGGACGCGGCGGCGGCCGCTCGGCGGCAGATTACCGCAACCGATGGGCGGGCAAAGCGGCAAAAGCATGACGCCCCCGCGTCGGCGCGCGGGAAATCCCCCGCGCACGGGGCGACTGTCGCCACCCCGTGCCCGATCAGAGCAGGTCGCCCCCGAGGGAATGGGTCGCCGCCTCGCGGATCCGCACCCGCGCCACCGTGCCGATCGCCGCGTCGGGTGCGTCGACGTGGACCGCGTGGAGGTGCTCGGACTTGCCGACGAGCTGTCCGGGGCGCCGGCCGCGCTTCTCGAACAGCACCGTCGTCTCGCGCCCCACCATGGCGCGCTGCGCCTCGGCCTGCTGCGCCTCGAGGAGGGCCTGCAGCCGGTGGAGCCGTTCGGTGGCGAGCGCCGCGGGCACCGCCTCGCGCTCCGCGGCGGGCGTGCCGGGGCGGGCCGAGTAGCGGAACGCGTAGGCCTGCGCGTAGCCCACCCGCTCCACCAGCCGCAGCGTGTCCTCGAAGTCGGCCGCGGTCTCGCCGGGAAAGCCGACGATGAAGTCGCCCGAGAAGGCGAGGTCCGGGCGCGCGGCCCGCAGGCGGTCCACCACGGCGAGGTAGTCCCCGGCGGTGTGGCGGCGGTTCATCGACCGGAGGATGCGGTCCGAGCCGGACTGCACGGGCAGGTGCAGGTAGGGCATGAGCTTGGCGCAGGCGCCGTGGGCGGCGATCAGGTCGCCCGTCATGTCGTTCGGGTGCGAGGTGGTGTAGCGGATGCGCAGGAGGCCCTCGATCTCCGCAAGCGCCCCAACGAGGTCGGCGAGGCTCCAGGTCCGCCCCCCGGGGCCCTCGCCGTGGTAGCCGTTCACGTTCTGCCCGAGCAGGGTGATCTCGCGCACGCCCCGGTCCACCAGCGCGCGAGCCTCGTCGAGGAGGCGCGCGGTGGGGCGGCTCACCTCGGCGCCGCGGGTGTAGGGCACCACGCAGAAGGCGCAGAACTTGTCGCAGCCCTCCTGCACCGTGAGGAACGCCGTGGGCCGCGCGGCCGGGCCGCGGGCGCGGGCAAGGTGCTCGAACTTGTCTTCGTCGGGCATCTCGGTGTCGATCGCCCGCTCGCCCGCCTCGGCGCGGGCCACGAGCGCGGGCAGCCGGTGGTAGGTCTGCGGCCCGACCACGAGGTCGACGGCCGGCTGACGCGCCACGATTTCGGCGCCCTCGGCCTGGGCCACGCAGCCCGCGACGCCGATCTTCAAGTCGGGGTTCGCGGCCTTCAACGGCTTCAGGCGGCCCAGCTCGGAGTACATCTTCTCCGAGGCCTTCTCGCGGATGTGGCAGGTGTTCAGCAGGATCAGGTCGGCGTCCTCGGGGCGGTCCGTGGCGACCCAGCCCTCGGCGCCCATGGCCTCGGCCATGCGCTCGCTGTCGTAGACGTTCATCTGGCAGCCCCAGGTCTTCACGTGGAGCTTCTTCGGCGCGGCGCCCATGGCACATCCCCTGTCCGGACTGCGCGCCGACCTACCCCAGCGGCGGGGTCCGCGCAACGCGGGGGCGGCTTGCGCGGCCGGGGGCGGGCGGGCAGATGTCGGCGCATGGAGTTCGCCTCGACCGACGACCTCGCCGCCCGTGCGCGCGGCCTCGGGCCGAGCCCGGCGATGATGCTGCTGTGCGAGGACGCCGCCGAGATCGAGGCGAGCCTCGCGCACCACCTGCGGGCCGGCTTCGCCTCGGTGGTGCTGGCCCTGCCGCCGGGGGTGGAGCCGGGCTTCGCGCTGCCCGAACGCGCCCATGCGCTCCGGCTGGAGCGGCGCCCGCCGGAGCTGGCCGAGACCTGCGTGAACGCCCTGATCGCGGGCGCGGCGCCCGGCACGTGGCTGGCCTACGCCTACAACGCGGAGTTCCTCTTCCACCCCTTCTCGGAGACCCGCCGCATCGGCGAGGCGCTGGCCTTCTGCGCCGAGGAGCGGCGCGACGCGCTGCTCGCCTACGTGGTGGACCTTTACGCCGACGGGCCGCCCCGCGAGACCGGGGGCGTGGACATGGAGGCGCCGTGGATGGACGAGACGGGCTACTACGCCCTGGAGCGGCGTGCGGAGGGCGAGCTCCTGGACCGGCAGCTCGACTTCTTCGGCGGCCTGCGCTGGCGCTTCGAGGAGCACGTGCCGGCGGCGCGGCGGCGCATCGACCGGATCGCGCTGTTCCGGGCGCGGCCGGGGCTGCGGCTCCTGCCCGACCACCGGCTCTCGGTCGAGGAGATGAACACCTACGCCTGCCCGTGGCACCACTCCATGACCGCGGCGGTGGCCTCGTTCCGGGCCGCCAAGGCGCTGGCCTCGAACCCCGAGTCGCGCGAGGCGATCGCGCGCTTCCGCTGGGACGGCTCGGTGCGCTTCGAGTGGCGCGCGCAGCAGCTCATGGACCTCGGGCTGATGGAGCCGGGCCAGTGGTTCTAGGGCGGCGCGGGCTTGCCCGGCCGCCCCGGGGGGCGCAGGCTCCGGGGAGCACGCCATGTCCGAGGAGCGAAGCCATGATCGTCCTGCGACCGTCCGCGACCGCCGCGGCGCTGCTGGCCCTCGCCGCCTGCGCGGCCCCGCCCGCCGCCCCGCCGCCCGCCTTCTCGCCACCCGAGGCCTCAGGCCTCGTGGGCGTGCGGCCCTATCCGGGTCCGGCGGACGTGTGCCAGGTGATCGGGGAGAGCGCGCGGACGGTCGAGTACCTCGACCACACCGAGATCCTCGTGGGCTGCCCGACGGTCGAGACGGGCGCGATCGCAGACCGGCTGGCCGAGGGCGGCGCGCAGGTCGCGGTGGTCGGCGAGTGGACGCTGATCTCGATCCCGCAGGGCTGACACGGAAAAGGCGCGCCCGTGTGGGCGCGCCCCGGTCGGCTAACGGTGCGGGCGATCAGGCGTCGGCCGTCTCGTCCTTCTTGCCCTTCGCGGCCTTGCCCTCGATGGCGCGGGCGTCGGCGTCGCCGGCGATCTCGATGCGGCGCGGCTTGAGCGCCTCGGGCACCTGACGCTCCAGCTCGACATGCAGCATGCCGTGCTCGTGCCGGGCGCCGGTCACCTGGACGTGGTCGGCCAGCTGGAAGGTCTTCTCGAAGGCCCGCGTGGCGATGCCGCGGTGCAGGTAGGTGCGCTCGCCCTCTTCGGGGGCCTTGCGCGCCGAGACCACGAGCGCGTTCTGGCGCGCCTCGATCTCCAGCTCGTCGGGCCGGAAGCCCGCGACGGCGATGGAGATGCGGTAGGCGTCCTCGCCGGTCTTCTCGATGTTGTAGGGGGGGTAGCCGTTCGTGGCCTCGGTGGAGGCGGCGCGGTCCAGAAGGTCGGCCATGCGGTCGAAGCCGACGGTGGCGCGGTAGAGCGGCGTGAAGTCGTAGGTACGCATCGGTGCATCCTCATTCAAAGCGATACATTTGGAGGCCCCCTCCGGCTCGGACGGAGGCCCGGGGTCGTCGTGCCGGACCCTCGCGAGGCGCCCGGCGAGAGGGGATGTGGGGAGGCGTCCGGGGATTTCAAGACCCCCCCGCGGGGGTGCGTTTCGGGCGGAATCGGGGGGTGTCCCCCGTGCACCCCGCGTGCACCCCCCGTGCATACGGTGAGCACCGATCCGGCACGGCCGGACGGATCGGTCCGGTGGACCGATCCGAGGTGCGAACGCCCGGAGCGCAAGCGAAGGGCTGGTGCCGGGTGGGGGCTCTGCCCCCGTCGCCTTCGGCGCCGCCCCCGAGGTATTTCTGGCAAGATGAGGATGGGTGACGAAGGCGGCATCACATGCGAGACACCTCCCATGAAGACCGGATTCCTCCACGACGAGCGCTGCCTCTGGCATGGCGGCGGCAACTACGCGCAGATGGCCCCCGTGGGCGGGCTGGTGCAGCCCATCGCCGGCGGCGGAGGCCTGCCCGAGGACCCCGAGACCAAGCGGCGGCTGGTGAACCTCCTGCGCGTCGCGGGCACGATGGAGGGGCTGGCCGAGGGCTCGGCCGCTCCCCTCGAGCGGGAGGACCTGCTGCGGGTCCACCCGGCGGGCTACCTCGACCGCTTCAAGGCGCTCAGCGACGCGGGCGGCGGCGAGATCGGGCTGCGCGCGCCGTTCGGGCCGGGGGGCTACGAGATCGCCGCCCTCTCCGCCGGGCTGGTCGCCGACGCGCTGGAGCGGGTCGCGCGCGGCGAGCTTCGCAACGCCTACGCCCTCGCCCGCCCGCCCGGGCATCATGCCACGGCCGACTGGCCCAACGGCTTCTGCCTCCTCGCCAACATCGCGCTGGCCGTCGAGCGGGCCCGCGCCCGCGGCCTCGTGGAGCGGGTCGCCGTGCTCGACTGGGACGTGCACCATGGCAACGGGACCGAGGCGATCTACGCCACCGACGCGGCGGTGCTGACGGTCTCGATCCACCAGGACCGGAACTACCCGCTCGACACCGGCGCCTTCCGCACCGACGCGGTCGCCAACCTCAACGTCCCCCTGCCCCCCGGCGCGGGCCACCGCACCTACCTCGAGGCGATGGAGCGGCTCGTCCTGCCTGCGATCCGCGCGCATGAGCCGGACGCGATCGTGGTGGCCTGCGGGCTGGACGCGGCGGTGCTCGACCCGCTGGGCCGGATGATGGCGACGGCCGAGACGTTCCGGGAGATGACCGCGCAGGTGATGGCGTTGGCCGAGGACGTTTGCGGCGCGCGCCTCGTGGCGGCCCACGAAGGCGGGTATTCGGAGGTCTACGTGCCGTTCTGCGCCCATGCGGTGGTGGCCGAGATGGCGGGCCTGCCGCACGTCGAGGACCCGTTCGCGGCGACGTTCCGTGTGCGGCAGCCGGGGGCCGCGTTCGAGCGGTTCGCGAGTGGGCTGATCGGGGAGATGGCGAGGACCGGTCCGGCGTAGCCGGCGATCGGTCCAGTGGACCGATCGAGGTCCGAGCGGGCGGAGCCCGAGGGGGTAGCGGCGCGGGGCGAGGTCTCGGTTTGGCCGACCGATACGCTTCCGCATTCAGTGGCGGCGAAGTCGGTCCATCCCGGCGCTGCGCCGGGACCTTCGGGTGGTGTTGGCGCCGGTGGTGGACGTTGCGCACGAAGGGGCGAGGCCATCGCCCGTTGCAGACAGAGGCCCCGGATCAGGTCCGGGGCGGGGTCTCGGGGGCCCGCGCGTCCCGGCCCTGCGCCGGGACCTCGGGGCGACGTTGGCGCTGATGGCGGGCGTGGAACGCAACGGGGCGAGGCCGTCGCCTGCCGCGAGCAGAGGCCCCGGCACAGGGCCGGGGCGTGGCGGCGCCGCTACGAAACCAACACCGTCCCCACCATCCCGGCCCCGTGGTGGGGGTCGCAGAAGTAGCGGTAGGTGCCGGGCACGGTGAAGGTGTGCCGGTAGACGCCGCCCGCGGGGATCTCGCCGGAGTCGAAGGCCTCGGCGCCCGCGGGGAGCGCGACGTCGGCCGCCTCGGCGGGCGTAGAGGGACGGGTCGATACGGTGTGCGCGAAGGCCGACACGTTGCGGAACTCCACCGTTTCTCCGGCGCGGATGCGGACGGGGTCGGGCGCGAAGCGCAGGACGGGCTGCATGTCCACGGTCGCGGCCACGCCCGCGGGCACGGCGCCGTCGACGGCGGGGCCGGAGGTGGCGCAGGCGGCGACGAGCGCCAGGGGGGCGAGGGCCGCGATGAGACGCTTCATGGGGTGGCCTTCCTGACAGGTTGCGTGGGCTCAACCGTCCCGTGCGCGCTCCGTTCCGCCCCCGGGGGCCGCGCGCGCAACCGTGATCGCGCATCCGCCGGGCCGGGCGTCCGCCCCTGTCGATTGACACCCCCCGCGCCCGGAGGCATCCCCGGCGCACGCCAGACGAAGGGAGACGGAATGAACAAGGTCTACGGCACCGCCGCGGAGGCTCTGGACGGGCTGCTCCGGGACGGGATGTTCATCGCCGCGGGGGGCTTCGGCCTGTGCGGCATCCCCGAGCTGCTGCTCGCCGCCATCAAGGAGGCCGGCACGAAGGACCTTACCTTCGCGTCCAACAACGCGGGCGTGGACGACTTCGGCATCGGCATCCTCCTGCAGACCCGGCAGGTGCGGAAGATGATCTCGTCCTACGTGGGCGAGAACGCCGAGTTCATGCGCCAGTACCTGAGCGGCGAGCTGGAGCTGGAGTTCAACCCGCAAGGCACCCTGGCCGAGCGCATGCGCGCCGGCGGCGCGGGCATCCCGGGCTTCTACACCAAGACCGGCGTCGGCACCGTGGTGGCCGAGGGCAAGCCGCACATGGACTTCGACGGGCAGAGCTACGTCATGGAGCGCGGCATCGTGGCCGACCTCGCCATCGTGAAGGCCTGGAAGGCCGATGCGACCGGCAACGCCGTGTTCCGCAAGACCGCGCGCAATTTCAACGTGCCCGCCGCGACCTGCGGCAAGGTCTGCGTCATGGAAGTCGAGGAGATCGTGGAGACCGGCTCGCTCGATCCCGACCACATCCACCTGCCCGGCATCTACGTGCACCGCATCATCGAGGGCACCCACGAGAAGCGCATCGAGCAGCGCACCGTTCGCCAGAGGGAGACCGCCTGATGCCCTGGACCCGCGACCAGATGGCGGCGCGCGCCGCCGAGGAACTGGAAGACGGCATGTACGTGAACCTCGGCATTGGGATCCCGACGCTGGTGGCGAACTACGTCGGCGACAAGGACATCACGCTCCAGTCCGAGAACGGAATGCTGGGCATGGGCCCGTTCCCGTTCGAGGGCGACGAGGACCCCGACCTCATCAACGCCGGCAAGCAGACCATCACCGAGCTGCGCCGCACCGCCTACTTCGACTCGGCGACCTCGTTCGCCATGATCCGGGGCGGCAAGATCGCGGCCGCGATCCTGGGCGCGATGGAGGTGGCCGAGAACGGGGATCTCGCGAACTGGATGATCCCCGGCAAGCTCGTGAAGGGCATGGGCGGGGCGATGGACCTAGTCGCGGGCGTGGGCCGGGTGATCGTGGTGATGGACCATGCCAACAAGCACGGCGAGTCGAAGGTGCTGAAGGCCTGCACCCTGCCGCTGACCGGCGCGGGCGTGGTGGACCGGATCATCACCAACCTCGGCGTGCTCGACGTGGTCGAGGGCGGCCTGCGGATCGTGGAGCTGGCCGACGGCGTCACCGAGGAGGAGCTGCGGAGCCTCACCGAGGCGACGCTGGTCGATTGAGCGGGGGCTTTCCCGCGGCGGGCGACCCGCTGGCGCTGGCCGACTGGCGGCGGCGGGTTGCGGACCTCTACGCGCGGGTGCGCGGCGCGGAGCCGCGCGCCGGCTGGGACGACTGGCGCGCCACCCGCGCGGCGTTGTTCGCGGGGCACCCGTGCTCGCCGCTGGACGCGGGCCGGCGGGACGTGCCGGTGCGGCATTTCCCCTATGACCCCGCGCTGCGATTCGCGGCGGCGCTCGATCCGCTGGAGGGCGCCGAGGAGGCCGTGGACCTCGGGGCCGACGGACGCATGGTGCGGCGGGCGCTGGGGCGCACGCGGGGGCTGGCGGAGGCCTTGGGCGCGGAGCTGACGGTCTGGTGGATCGGCGGCTACGGCGGCGGGCTGTTCGTGCCGTTCCGGGACGCGACCAACGGCGCCGAGACCTATGGCGGCGGGCGCTACGTGCTCGATGCGGTGAAGGGTGCGGACCTCGGGTGCGAGGACGGGCGGCTCGTGCTCGACTTCAACTTCGCCTACCAGCCGAGCTGCGCGTGGGGGCCGTGGACCTGCCCGCTGGCACCGCCCGAGAACCAACTGCCCGAACGGGTAAGTGGCGGCGAACGGACCGACTAAGCTTCCTCATCTTGCCGGAAATACCTCGGGGGAGGCGCCGAAGGCGGCGGGGGCGGAGCCCCCTCCCCCTACCGGCTCGCCAACTCCGTGTGGAACACGCACCCGTCGCCCGGCATCACCGGGGGCGTGATGCACAGGCTGCGCGCCACGCTCCAGGCGGCCATGACCTTGGGCACGTAGGCGCGGGTCTCCTTGTAGGGCGGCACGCCCTTGTGGCGGCGCACGGCGCCCTCGCCGGCGTTGTAGCCCGCGAGCGCGAGCACGGGGTCGCCGAACTCGCCCACGAGCCAATCGAGATAGGCCACGCCGCCGCGGATGTTCTCGCCCGGGTCGGTGATGTCGCGCACGCCGAAGCGCTTCGCGGTGTCGGGGATGAGCTGCATCAGGCCGCGGGCGCCGGCGTGGCTGACGGCGTCGACGCGGCCGGCCGATTCCACGGAGATCAGGGCCAGCACCAGGGCGGGCGAGACGCGCTTGCCGGCGGAGTGGCGCAGGATGTCGCCGCCGTGGCGCGAGACGATGCGGCGCAGGGTCTCGAGGCGCGGGGCGCGCACGCCCGAGGCGGCGGGGGGCCGCGCGGCCACGCGGGTGGCGGCGGTGAAGCGGCCGGGCGCGGGCGCGATGTCGGGGCTCACGGCGCTCCAGAACCAGCTCTGGGAGCCGGCGGCGGTGGCGACCGCGGGGCTGGTGCGCAGGGCCACCGCGCCGGGCGCGTCGGGCTTGGCGGGGCGCGGGGCGCGCAGGTCGCCTGCCCCGGCCTCGATCGCCGCGGCGGTGGCGGCCGCGGCGCGCGCGGCGGCGGCGGCGGCGGTGGCGGCCTGGACGGCGCGCGCCGTGGGCGGTGCGATCTGGATCGTGATGCGCCGCGCCGTGGAGCCTGCCGCGGGGGGGCGCACGCGCTTGAAGGTGAACTCGGCGGAAGCGGGCGCGGGCGCGAGCGGGACGAGGAGCGCGCCCGCGAGCGCGAGGGAGATGATGTGCTTCATGGAAACTGCCCGATCGTTTCTGGTTTTCGCGCAAGGTGGCACGGGGCGGCGCGTTCTGTCGCCGCGGGGGCCGGGATTCGCGGCGGCGGTGTTGCCCGCACTCCGCTCCGGCCCGCAAAGGGCCCCGTTCCGGGGCGTCCGCCCCCCTCGCGACGCGGGCCGGACACAGGCTGGTGCGCGAATGCCCCTTAAGAAACGGTGAAATGGAGACTGTCCTCAATTCGCACGGAATCCGCCCCGTTTCCGCCCCATTCCGGCGCGAGACATGAACTCGCCGGACGGGACATGGACGCGATGGCAGACCGCGGGGACCGACACCGGCCAACACCAAGAGCACCGACGAAGTCGGGCATGGAACGCGACGATCGAGCAGGCCCGCGCAGGGTCTCCGCACGGCAGGCGGAGTCAGGCACGAAGACGGGTGGACGTCGCCGAGACCATCCCCTGGGCACCCCCAGGCCGAGGGACAGGGGGCCGCGCTGGCAGGCGCGGCCCTTTCCCGTTCCGCCCCCTTCCCCCCTGCGCCCCTCCCGGCCCGCCGGGCCGCGTGCGCGCCGTTTCCTCGGGGGTCGGCAAATCATCCCGGAAGCGGCCCGCGTTCACCAAATTCCTGCCCAGATTGGCCGACATATCCTCCTCATCGAACGGCAGACGCCTCGATGCCGAAACCGGACCCAGATGCTACTCAACCAAAGGACTGCCCCCATGCTGAACGCCATCAAGACCTTCTCCGCCGACGAATCCGGCGCCGTCACCGTCGACTGGGTGGTCCTGACCGCCGCGCTCGTGGGCCTCGGCCTCGCCGTGATGGGTGTCGTCTCCGGCGGCGTCGAGAACCTCTCGAACAACATCCAGGGCACGCTGAACTGCGACATGACCGGCTCGAGCTTCGCCGAGCTGAAGGCCGGCGGCACCGGCAGTTGCTGATCCGCCCAGCCTGACGACCCCAGGGGGGGCCGCGGAGCGATCCGCGGCCCCCTTCTTCGTTCGACTCCGCCGCGCGGCACCGCGGTGTTTCCACCGCCCCTCCCCCGAATCGCCGCAATGGGGGGCCATTGGGGAAACGATCCGGGCCCCCGCGCCCGACATCCAACCAAGGACATAGCCATGCGCGCGATCTTCCTTCTCGCCCTGCTCGCCGGCCTCGGCCTCGCGGGCTTCGCCATCATGCAGGCCCAGGACCGCTTCGGGCAGTACCGCGCCGCGCTCGACGAGACGCGCTCGGCGATCGTCGACGTCCAGGACGTCTACGTGGTGAAGCGCCAGATGCGCTACGGCGACGTCCTGCGTCCCCGCGACGTGCGCGCCACGCCCTGGCCCGCGGCGGCCCTGCCCACCGGCGCCTTCAAGAGCCTCGAGGAGATCTTCCCCGAGGGCGAGGAGGGCGAGCGCACCGTGCTGCGAGTGATGGAGCGCGGCGAGCCGCTCCTGACGGCCAAGGTCACCGAGCCGGGCGCCGACGCGGGCGTGGCCGCCACGCTGACGCCCGGCATGCGCGCCTTCGCGCTGCAGGTGGACGTGATGTCGGGCGTGTCGGGCTTCCTGCGCCCGGGCGACCGCGTGGACGTCTACTGGACCGGCTCGGGCGGCGACACCGGCGGGCTGACCCGCCTGATCCACGCCTCGCTGCCGCTCCTCGCCATCGACCAGCAGACCGACGACCAGCGCTCGGGCCCCACGATCGCGCGCACCGTCACGGTGGAGGCCCCCCCGGCCGTGGTCGCCAAGCTCGCCCAGGCCCAGGCCACGGGCAAGCTGACCCTGGCCCTGGTCGGCGTGCAGGACGAGACGACCTCGGACACCGTGGAGGCGACGCTCGACGCCATCATCGGGCCGGCCGAGCAGGTGCAGCGCCGCCGGACCTGCTCGCAGCGCCTGCGCAAGGGCTCCGAGGTGCAGATGATCCCGGTCCCCTGCCCCGAGGACGGCGCCGCCGGCTGGGACGCCATGCCCCCCGCCGGCGAGCCGGGCGCGCTGGTGGCCACGGCCCCCATGCCCGCGTTCGGCAACGACGGCTGAGCGTGCGCCGCGGCGGGCACCGGAGACGGCGGGCCTGGGCCCGCCGCTTTCGCGTTCCGGCGCCGCGCGGCGGCGCCCGTCCTGTGGCAAATGCCCAACAGGCGGGCACGGGCGGGCGCGCCGCGCCGCCACGGCGCTTGCCCGGTGCCGCCCCCCGTCCCATCCTGCCAGCGGCTCGGACCCGATCCTCCGCAGCCGTCGCAATCGGGCGCCAGACCCGAGCCGGCCGCCTCCGCGCGGCACGGCGCAACGACGAAAGAGCAGTTCGAAGCGAGAGGCAGGCACGATGACATTCAAGAAGGTCCTCCGGGCATTTCTGCTCGGAGCGGTGCTGGGTGCCGTCCCGGTCGCCCCCGCGATCGCGCAGGCGCTGAAGCTGGCCCAGGGCCAGTCCCAGTCGGCGCTCCGCGTCCCCCTCAACCGCGCGATCGTGCTCGAGAGCGAGGTGCCCTTCGCCGAGCTCAGCGTCGCGAACCCCGCGATCGCCGACATCGCCACGCTTTCGGAGCGCACGATCTACGTGCTGGGCAAGACGCCCGGCCGCACCACCCTCACGCTGCTGGGCGTGGACGGGCGGCTGCTGGCCAACGTGGAGGTGCACGTCACCCCCGACATCGCGGAGTTCAAGGAGCGCCTTGGCGAGCTGCTGCCCGGCGAGGGCATCGAGGTGCGCACCGCCAACGACGGCATCGTGCTGTCGGGCACGGTCAGCTCCTCGCAGCGCCTGAGCCAGGCCTTGGAGATCGCCGAGCGCTACGCCCCCGAGCGGGTGCTCAACCTCATGGTGGTGGGCGGCTCGCAGCAGGTCATGCTGAAGGTGCGATTCGCGGAGATGTCGCGCTCGGTCACGAAGGCGCTGGGCGCCAACCTCTCGGCCAGCGGCACCGGCTTCAACGGCGACGTCACGCTGGGCGCCTCCGGCGGCACCGGGGTCGGCAACGCGGCCGGCACCTACACGCTGGGCTTCCCGGGCGGCACGGTGGCGGTGAACCTCACGCTCGAGGCGCTGGAGAACAAGGGCCTCGTGCGCACCCTCGCCGAGCCCAACCTTACCTCGCTCTCGGGCCAGCCGGCGCGCTTCCTCGCGGGCGGCGAGATCCCGCTCCCGCAGATCGACGACGAGGGCAACGTGGGCGTCGACTTCCGCCCCTTCGGCGTGGAGCTGACCTTCACCCCCACGGTGGTGACCTCGGACATCATCAACCTGCAGCTCGACGCCTCGGTGTCGGACCTCGACGAGGCCAACGCCGTGAACATCAACGGCGCGCTGGTGCCGGGGCTGACGCGGCGCCAGACCACCACCACGGTGGAGCTGCGCGACGGCCAGACCTTCGCGATCGGGGGCCTGCTGCAGGACAACTTCACCGATTCGGCCACGCAGGTGCCCTTCCTCGGCGACCTTCCCGTGGTCGGCGCCCTGTTCCGCTCCGCGCAGTACCAGCGCCAGCAGTCGGAGCTGGTGGTCGTGATCACGGCCCACCTCGTGTCGCCCACCACCGGCGAGGCGGTCACGCTGCCCACCGACCGCATCCGCCCCCCGACCGAGAACGAGCTGTTCGTGTTCGGCCGCATCTCGGGCGAGACCGGCGCCCCGGCGCGCGCGTCCACCCGCGGTCCGGCGGCCGAGCACGACTTCTCGGGCAACTACGGCTACGTCCTGGAGTGATGGCGATGAACACCCCCCTCCTCCGCCGCGCGGCGCCCCTCGCCGCCCTCGCCCTGCTCGCCGCGTGCAGCGATCCCACCGGCGGGCGCGCGCCCGTGGCCGCGTCCTTCGACGACGGCGCGTTCGGCGCCGCGACCCGCGGCAACCACGCCGCGCAGATCGGCGCCGGCGCGGCCCTCACCGCGCTGGATGCCAAGTTCGCCGGCTCGGTGCCGGCGACCATCACCTTCGCCTTCAACAGCGCCGCGCTCGATGCGACCGCGCGCGCCGTGCTTGACCAGCAGGCGGACTTCATGCGCCAGTTCCCCGAGGTGCGCTTCTCGGTCTACGGGCACACCGACCTCGTGGGCTCCGACAGCTACAACCAGGCGCTCGGCCAGCGCCGCGCCGAGGCCGCGGTGGCCTATCTCGGACGCCGCGGCGTCGACCTCTCGCGCCTCGAGGCCCTCGTGTCCCTCGGCGAGACCCGGCCGGTGGTGCCCACCACCACGCCGGAGCGCGCGAACCGCCGCACCGTGACGCGGGTGGGCGGCTTCGTCGACGGCGACGGGCTGGTGCTCGACGGCAAGTACGCCAACCTCGTGTACCGCGCCTACGTGGCGAGCGCCGTGCCCGCGGCCCCGCCCGCCTGACGCCCCTCCCTTCCCGCGCCGCGCACGTCCACGGCCCCCCGCCCCGATATCCGGGCGGGGGGCCGTGTCCGTTCGGGCACCGTTCCCCGCCGCCGTGGCCCGGGGGCCGACATTTTCACGCTCCGGGTCCCATTGTTGCCCTGATTGTCGACCAACGAGGCGGGAACGAGGGCCACCGTGCCCCTTTCCACGCCGGCCCCGCGCGACGTCTCGCGGGCCGGCCCCGCCGCCCCCGGGCGCCGGGCCAGACAGGAAACAGGTGACAGGCCATGGACGATCACGCCCTGCAACCGGAACCCGCCCCGCTCGAGGCGGTGACGATCTCGCGCGACGTGCAGGAGTTCGACCTCCTCATCGAGGACATGGAGGCGGAACTGGGCGAGGCTTGGGGCGACCTGACCTTCGAGGAGGCCGCCGAGTTCCTCCGCCAGGACGAGGCCCGGCGCCTCAGCTTCGTGGTGGTCGCGGTGGACCACGCCGACGAGGGCGACATGGCGCGCATCGCCGCGGTGGTGAAGCAGGCCAAGCGCGCGGGGCTGCAGGTGATCCTGGTGGCCGACGGGCTCGGTCCGATGGTGCTGCACGAGCTGCTGCGCGCCGGGGCCGACGACTTCGCGCCCTATCCGCTGCCCGAGCACGCCCTCGCCGAGGCCATCTCCCACGTCCGCTCGCCGCGCGCCGAGGTCTCGCCGGCCATGGCCGCCGCGGCCGAGGAGGCCGGCCTCGAGACCGCCGCGCCGCCCGCCGCGCGCGAGGACGCCTCGGCCGCCCGCGTCTTCGCCTTCCAGGGCGTCGCCGGCGGCGCGGGCGCCTCGACGATCGCCGTCAACCTCGCCTGGGAGATGGCCACCGCCCGCAAGGGCGAGGGCCCCTCGGTCTGCCTGATCGACCTCGGGCTCCAGTTCGGATCGGTGGCGACCTACACGGACCTCTCGCGCAAGGACAACATCTACGAGATCCTGTCCGACACCGACGCCATGGACGAGCAGGCGTTCCGCCAGTCGCTGCAGCTCGTGCGCGACAAGGTCTGGGTGTTCACCGCGCCCGCCGAGCTGCTGCCCCTCGACCTGATCGGGCCCGACGACGTGCGCGCGCTGCTCGCGCTCGCGCGAAAGTGCTTCGACGTGGTGGTGATCGACGCGCCCGCGGCGCTGACGCAGTGGACCGACACGGTGATCTCGGAGTCGGACCGCTTCTTCTTCGTCTCCACGCTGGAGGTGCGCGCGGCGCAGAACGCCATGCGCCTGATCCGCCTGATGAAGAGCGAGGGCATCGACATGAGCCCCGTGGGCTGGGTCCTGAACCGCGCGCCGGGCCGGGGCGATTTGGCCTCGCGGGGCCGCGCCGACAAGCTGGCCGAGATGCTCGACGTGCGCTTCGACGCGGTGCTGCCCGACGGCGGCAAGGCCGTGACCGAGGCCAACGACCAGGCCCAGCCGCTCGCCGCGGCCGCCCCCAAGGCGCCCGTGCGCCGCGAGATCGCCGCCCTCGCGGGCCGCCTCGCCGCCGCCGGCGCGCTCAACGCGGCCACGCCCGCACCCAAGGGCCGCAAGGTCTTCGGCATCAAGTTCGGCTGAGGAATACCCGATGTTCTCGCGCTACAAGAAGTCCGCGATCGAGGGCGCCAGCCCCGTGGAGCCCGCCGCCGCGGCCCCCGCCGCGAAGCCCGCGCCCGCCGCCGCGGCCGACGCCCCCGCCGCCCCCGCGGCGAAGGCCCCCGCCGCGCGCCGCGACGCCGGCGAGGCGCCCGCGAAGGCCAAGGCGCCCGGCGCCGACCTCAAGCGCCGCGAGCGCATCGAGGAGCTGAAGACCGAGATGCACCACCGGCTTCTCGACAACCTCAACCTCGGCGCCCTCGAGAAGGCCGACGCCACCGCCCTGCGCGCGGAGATCACCGCGATCACCTCCGAGGAGCTGGGCAACATGGGCGTGATCCTCGGGCGCGAGGACCGAGACATCCTGAACACCGAGCTGTTCGACGAGGTGATGGGCCTCGGCCCCCTCGAGCCGCTGCTGCGCGACGACAGCGTCAACGACATCCTCGTGAACGGCCCGCACAACATCTACATCGAGCGCGCCGGCAAGCTGCAGAAGTCGGACATCCGCTTCAAGGACGAGCGGCACCTCCTGCGCATCATCGACAAGATCGTCTCGGCCGTGGGCCGGCGCGTCGACGAGTCCAATCCTTACGTCGACGCGCGCCTCAAGGACGGCTCGCGCTTCAACGCCATGGTGCCCCCGGTGGCCGTGGACGGCTCGCTGGTCTCGATCCGCAAGTTCAAGAAGGAGAAGCTCGGGGTCGACGACCTCGTGAGCTTCGGCGCCTTCACCGAGGAGATGGCCGCCTACCTGCAGGCCGCCGGCGCCTGCCGCCTCAACGTCATCGTCTCGGGCGGCACCGGCTCGGGCAAGACCACCACGCTCAACGCGCTGTCGAGCTTCATCGGCCACGCCGAGCGCGTGCTCACCATCGAGGACACCGCGGAGCTGCAGCTCCAGCAGGACCACGTGGGCCGCATGGAGAGCCGCCCCCCCAACGTGGAGGGAAAGGGCGCGGTCACCCAGCGCGACTGCCTGCGCAACGCCCTGCGGATGCGCCCCGACCGCATCATCGTCGGCGAGACCCGCGGCGAGGAGGTGATCGACATGCTCCAGGCCATGAACACCGGCCACGACGGCTCCATGACCACGATCCACGCGAACTCCGCGCGCGACGCCGTGAGCCGTCTCGAGAACATGATCGCCATGGCCGGCATCGAGATGCCCATCAAGGCGGTGCGCGCCCAGATCGCCTCGGCGGTGAACCTGATCGTGCAGGCGAGCCGCCTGCAGGACGGCTCGCGGCGCATGGTCTCGATCACGGAAGTGACGGGCATGGAGGGCGAGGTGATCACCATGCAGGAGATTTTCCGCTACGAGCGCCTCGGGCTGGAGAAGGACGGCACGATCATCGGCCGCTTCACCGCCACCGGCATCCGCTCGCACTACGCGGACCGCTTCAAGGCCTGGGGCTACGACCTGCCCGGCTCGATCTACGAACCCGCCGCGGCGAAGGGCTGAACCGATGGAAATCAGTGCGGAACCGCTCATCTACCTCGCGATCTTCGCGTCGGTCTACCTGTGCATCGGCGCGATCTACATGCTGGTCTTCGGCCAGTCGATCAAGCTGAACAACCGGGTCAACCGGCGCCTGTCGCTCCTGGAGAAGGGCGCCACCAAGGACACGGTGATGGCCCAGCTCCGCAAGGAGATGAGCCAGCACGACGGCGCCAAGTCGATCCCGCTCTACTCCTTGATCGCCGAGAAGGCGCAGAAGGCCAACCTCGCCTTCACGCCCGGCATGCTGATCGGGATCATGGGCCTGCTGACGGTGGTGTCCTTCGGGATGCTCTCGGTGTTCACTTCGGCCAACACGGCGATGACGGCGGTGCTGTCGGTCGTGTTCGGGGTGGGCTCGGTCTACATGTGGGTCGGCAAGGCCGCCAAGAAGCGCCTCGGCATGATGGAGGAGCAGCTTCCTGACGCGATCGAGCTGATCGTGCGCTCCTTGCGCGTGGGCCACCCCCTCAACTCCGCGATCGGCATCGTCGCCAAGGAGGTCGCCGACCCGCTGGGCACCGAGATGGGCTTCATCGCCGACGAGGCCGCCTACGGGCGCGACGTCTCCGAGGCGCTGCGCAGCCTCGCCGAGCGCACGGGGCTGCAGGACATGCGCTTCCTGGCCGTGGCCGTCGCCATCCAGCAGAAGTCGGGCGGCAACCTCGCCGAGATCCTGGAAGGCCTCAGCCGCGTGGTGCGCGCGCGCTTCAAGCTGTTCCGCAAGGTCAAGGCGATCACCGCCGAGGCCCGCTGGTCGGGCATCTTCCTGTCGTCGTTCCCGATTCTCGCGCTGGTGGCGATCAACGTCATGAAGCCGGACTACTACGAGGACGTGATCGACACCCCCTACTTCATCCCCGCCGCGGCGGTGGTCGTGATCTTCCTGCTCGTGAACATCGTCTACATGCGCATGATGGTCAACATCAAGGTCTGAGGGTTTTCAATGGCTTACTTCGACATGGTGGTGGAAGCGCTGCTCGGGCCCGACGGCATGATGTACGTGGCGGGGGCGGCCGGCCTCCTGCTGATCGTGCTCTCGCTGCCCATGGTGATGCGCAAGCGCGTCGACCCGCTCGACCGCCTGCGCGAGGACCGGGGCTCCGAGAGCCACGAGGAGAACGTGGAGCGGCTGTCGAAGCACGGCGCCTCGAACGAGTTCCTCACGAAGTACGCCGCCTACCTCGAGCCCGAGGACGAGGACGAGCTGTCCAAGACCCGCATGATGCTGGTGCGCGCCGGCTACGGCGGGCGCGACGCGGTGCGCACGCTCAACGCGGCGCAGATGGTGCTCGGCCTCGGCCTGCTGACCATCGGCGTGTTCTACGTGCTGGTGCTGGCGCCGGGCATGAGCCCGGTGAACATGTTCCTCTACTCCGTGGTGCCCGGCCTCGTGGGCTACTACGCGCCGAAGTACTGGCTGCAGAAGCGCGTGGCCAAGCGCCAGGAGGAGATCCAGGACGGCTTTCCTGACAGCCTCGACCTGCTGCTCGTGTGCGTCGAGGCGGGCCAGTCGCTCGACCAGTCGATCATCCGCATGGCCACCGAGATCGAGCCCTCCTACCCCGCCCTCGCCCAGGAGTTCCTGCTGGTCTCCCACGAGATGAAGGCCGGCAAGGACAAGGGCGACGTGCTTCGCGCCATGGCCGAGCGCTGCGACCTGCAGGACATCACCTCCTTCGTGACCGTGCTGATCCAGTCCCAGAGCTTCGGCACCTCGATCGCCGACGCCCTGCGCGTCTACGCCGCCGAGATGCGCGACAAGCGCGTGATGCGCGCCGAGGAGAAGGCCAACGTGCTGCCCACGAAGCTGACCGTGGGCACGATGATGTTCTGCGTGCCGCCCCTCCTGATCATCCTGATCGGGCCGTCGATCTTCGGCATCTCGCAGTCGCTCGGCGGCGGCGGGGGGAGCTTCTGATGCCCCGCCGCGCCCTGCCCCTCCTCCTCGGCACGCTCCTCCTCGCCGCGTGCCAGCCCGGCGGCCCCGTGGGCCGCGCCGCCACGGGCGATCTGCTCGCGCCGCCGGGCGCCGACGCCTCCGCCGCGGGCGTCGACCCCGCGCTGGTGGGCGACCGGCTGATGGCGGCCGGCGAGTTCGACCTCGCCCACGCCTCCTACACCCGCGCCGCCGCGACCGGCCCCGCGGGGCTGACGCCGGCGCTGATGCGCTCCATGGCCGGGGCCGACCTCGCCATGGGTCGCCTCGGCGCCGCCGAGGCGCTCCTGCGCGACGCCGTCGAGGCCGACCCCGGGGATGCCGCCGCCTGGAACGACCTCGGCGTGGTGCTGATGGAGCGCGGCGAGGCCGGCGAGGCGGCCGAGAGCTTCCGCCGCGCCTTCGCGCTCGATCCCGACAGGCCACAGATCCTCGACAATCTTCGCCTCGCGCTCGATCGGCGCGAGGCCCTCCGCTACGCTTTGCAGGACGAAGGGGAAGACGCCTTCACCCTCACGCGGCGCCGGGACGGCGTGTACCGGATCGACGTCGCGCAATGAAAAGAACCGAAGGCACGAGCAGAACAAGGACGCCAAAGATGCGCCAGACCATCCTGACGGGCCTCCTCCTCGGAGGCAGCCTCGCCCTGTCCGCCTGCACCGGCGGCGTGGGCGGCGACGTGAACAAGGCCCTCTCCGGCCTCGACGAGGAGGGCGGCATCCGCGAGGTGATGCTCTCCGTGGCCGAGCCCGGCGAGGCGGTCGCCTACTTCCAGAACCGCCTCGGCAAGGACCCCGGCAACGCCGAGCACGCCCGCGACCTCGCCCGCAGCCTCGTGCGCGCCGGACGCTCCACCGAAGCCGTGCTGGCGTGGCGCAAGGTACTGGCCCACGAGGACGCCGGGCCCGAGGACCAGGTGGAGCTGGCCGACGCGCTGATCCGCACCTCGGAGTGGCGCGAGGCCAAGACCACGCTCGACGGCGTGCCGCCCTCGCACCGGACCTTCCAGCGCTACCGCCTCGAGGCGATGGTGGCCGACTCGACCCGCGACTGGACCCGCGCCGACAGCTTCTACGAGACCGCCGTGGACCTGACGACCCGCCCCGCGGGCGTGCTGAACAACTGGGGCTACTCGAAGCTCACCCGCGGCGACGCCCCGGGCGCCGAGCGCCTGTTCACCGAGGCGATCACCCACGACGCAGGCCTCTTCACCGCCAAGAACAACCTCGTTCTCGCCCGCGCCACGCGCCGCGTCTACGCGCTGCCCGCGGTGCCCGTCAGCCAGGAGGAGCGCGCGCAGCTCCTGCACACCGCGGCCCTGGCGGCGATCAAGCAGGGTGACGCCGACATCGGACGCAACCTCCTGGAGGACGCGATCGACACCCATCCGCGCCACTTCGAGCCCGCCGTGCGCGCGCTCGAGGCGCTGAACCTTTGAAGGAATGACCGCCATGGAGATCGCCGTCGCCGCGCCGCAGATGCAGGGGATCGTGCTGGGGCTCCTGTCCCTGCCGATCTGCCTGTGGGTCGCCTACACCGACCTGTCGGTGATGAAGATCCGCAACGAGGCGGTGCTGGCGCTGCTGGCGCTCTTCGCGGTGGGCGGCTTCTTCGTGCTGCCCCTCGAGGACTGGGCGTGGCGCTGGACGCACTTCGCCGTGGTGCTGCTGGCGGGCTTCGCGTTCTCGTCCCTGCGGATGCTGGGCGCGGGCGACGCCAAGTTCATGGCCGCCATGGCGCCCTTCGTGGCCCTGCCCGACGCCAACCTCGTGCTCCTGCTGATGTCGGGCCTCCTGCTGCTGACCTTCGCGCTGCACCGCGCGGCGGGCGCCTTGGAGCCGGTGCGCGCCATTACCCCCGGCTGGGAGTCCTGGAAGCGCCCCGAGGAGGGCCGCAAGACGCGCTTCCCCATGGGCATCACCCTGGCCGCCACCCATCTCGCCTATCACGGCCTCGCCGCCGCGAACGGCCTCTAGGAGGGCCCGCCCCATGAACATGCACGTCGATCCCGCCCTCTCGGGGGGCGTCCCCGCCCCCGCCCCGCCGCGCACCCTGGCCGACACCGGCCTGTCGGGCGTTATGCTGCGGGACATCCTGCTCAAGACCATGTTCCGCAAGGCCGTGGAGACCGCGCGCGAGATCGGCGAGGCGATCCACCTGTCGGTGCCCCTCACGCAGCAGCTGGTGGACCAGTGCCGCGACGCAGGGCTGCTGCAGAGCACCGGCACCATGCACGCGGGCGCGTCGGGCGAGATGGGCTTCCAGCTCACCGACGGCGGCAAGGCCCGCGCCGCCGACGCGCTGGCCCAGTCCGAGTACTACGGCGCCCTGCCCGTGCCCCTGGAGCGCTACAAGCAGCAGGTCCATGCCCAGTCGGTACGCAACATCCGCATCACCCGCGAGAGCCTCACCCGCTCCATGGGCCACCTGATCCTGCCGCCGGGCCTGATCGACCAGCTCGGGCCGGCCGTGGGCTCGGGCCGCTCGGTGCTGATGTACGGCCCCCCCGGCAACGGGAAGTCCTCGATCGCGGAAGGCATCCGCGCCGCCCTCGGCGACCAGATCTGGATCCCCCAGGCGATCGAGTACGCGGGCCAGGTCATCACCGTGTTCGACCCGATCGTCCATACGGCCGTGCCCCGCCGCCAGGAGGAGGGGAGCCTGCGCCGCTCGGGCCTGCGCGTGGACGAGCGCTACGTGCTCTGCCAGCGCCCCACGGTGATGACCGGCGGCGAGCTGTCGCTGTCGATGCTGGACCTGAACTACAACGCGGTGGCCCGCACCTATCAGGCCTCGCTCCAGCTGAAGTCCTCGGGCGGCGTGTTCATCGTCGACGACCTCGGACGTCAGGAGGAGCCGCCCCAGGCCCTGATCAACCGCTGGATCGTGCCGATGGAGATGGGCTACGACATCCTCGCCCTGCAGTCGGGCGAGAAGTTCGAGGTGCCCTTCGACACGCTCGTGGTGTTCTCCACCAACTTCCACCCCAACAAGATCTTCGACGTGGCCGCGCTGCGCCGGATCTTCTTCAAGGTGATCATCGACGGGCCGAGCCAGGCGGACTTCCTGAAGATCTTCGCGATGGTGGCGAAGAAGAAGAAGATGAAGCTCTCGGAAGGCGCCCTCGTGCACCTGCTGAAGACCAAGTACCCCACCATCAAGAACGTCTACGCGAACTACCACGCGCCGTTCCTGATCGACCAGATGATCGCCGTGTGCGACTTCGAGGGCATCCCCTACGAGATGACCCCCGAGCTGGTGGACCGTGCCTGGGAGAACCTGTTCGTGAAGGAGGGCGACATCGTCCACTGACCCCCGTGGCCCGGACGCCGCACCCGCCCGGGGCGCGGCACCTTCGGGTCCCACTCGGGCCACAATCCGCCCCGATCCTGTGCGCGAGGCCGCGACGCCGCGCAGCAGACGAGGGGCATCCCATGACCACAGACATCTCCACCGACCGGCCCGCCCGGGGCCGTCTGGGGCCGCTGCCGCTGGCAGCGGTCCTCTTGGCCGCCGCGGGCCTCGTGGCCGCGACGCTCGCCGGGCGCGAGGACGCCCACGGCAGCCTCGACCGCAGCATGCTCTCCGACGTGCAGTCCGTGGGCTTCGACGCCCGCGCGCTCGACGGCGCGCTCGCGCGCGCCTGCGCCGTGACGGGCTGCGACGGCGCCGACCTCGCCGCGATCTACGGCGCCGGCGTGGACGCCATGGACGACGCGGCGCTCGCGGAGGCTCTCGCCCTCGCCCGCGTCGTCGCCCGCTCCAGCGCCGAGGCGCTCGGCCGCGCCGGCGATGGCGGCGCCCGCGCCGCGCGCCTGCGCGCCCAGGCCGAGGCCGACGCCGCGGTCGCCCGCTTCCACGAGGCCGAGGCCGCCCGCCGCTCCGCCGCGCTCGCAGGATAGCCCGAAAGCTTTCCACGGGACGCCACGAGATCGCCCCCTTCCCCAACGACAACCCGCATCATCGGAACAGCGAAGCGATCCCCCAGGAGGTCATCATGCAGAATTTCATCAAAGACGAATCCGGCGCCGTCACCGTCGACTGGGTGGTCCTGACCGCCGCGCTGGTCGGCCTCGGCCTCGCCGTGATGGGCGTCGTCGCGACCGGCGTCGAGACCACCTCCACCAACATCGACAGCCAGATGACGAGCGGCACCGTGATCC
This sequence comes from Jannaschia sp. W003, assembly GCF_025144335.1. Classification (NCBI taxonomy): domain Bacteria; kingdom Pseudomonadati; phylum Pseudomonadota; class Alphaproteobacteria; order Rhodobacterales; family Roseobacteraceae; genus Jannaschia; species Jannaschia sp. W003. Next base: position 1,579,332 of record NZ_CP083539.1, on the reverse strand, counting down.
GCACCTCGTTCACCGGCAACGAGATGGGCGCCTACGCCGCGGCCTGCGGCTCGGCCGACTGCTCCGGCTTCGCCTCGGGCGACCAGATCAAGGCGATGAGCAACGCCGATCTGTTCGACGCGCAGGACGAGTACAGCCGTGCGGGCCTCGCGACCCGCGACGACGTCGATGCGACATACGGCGAGAGCTACACCCGCGGCGAGGACGGCTCCTGGGGCTTCAACGACTCCGACGGCAACTACGTGAGGGACGACGGCGCCACCACGAGCTACGAGTCCGACTACGCCCAGGCGAGCGCGAACGACAGCTACGGCTCGGCGCTGCAGGCGGAATCGAACGCCCGCCCGACCTACGCGGCCGACACCGCCCCGACCGACGGCTGACCGCCGCACCACCGCACGACGCCAAGGGCGGCCCTCCGGGGTCGCCCTTTCTCCGTCCCGGCCCTATCTCCGTCGGATGGATCTTCCCCCCGCCCTCGAGCGCTGGCTCGCCGACCGCCACTGGTCGCTCCACCCCCACCAGCGCGCGATGCTGGACCGCGCCGCGGAGCCGTCGCTCCTGCTGATCGCCCCCACCGGCGGCGGCAAGACCTTGGCCGGCTTCCTGCCCACCCTGGCCGAGATCACCGAGCACGGCCACGAGGGGCTCCACACCCTCTATGTCTCGCCCCTCAAGGCCCTCGCCAACGACATCCGCCGCAACCTGCGCATCCCCATCGAGGAGGCGGGCCTGCCCGTGCGCGTCGAGGACCGCACCGGCGACACCTCGCAGTCGGTCCGCAAGCGCCAGCGCGCCGACCCGCCGCATATCCTCCTGACCACGCCCGAGAGCCTGGCGCTCATGTGCTCCTACCCCGACGCCGAGCGCACCTTCCGGGGCCTGCGCCGGGTGATCGTCGACGAGATCCACGCATTGGCCGAGAACAAGCGCGGCGATCAGCTCATGCTCGCCCTCTCGCGCCTCCAGGCCCTCGCGCCCGGCCTGCGGCGCGTGGGCCTGTCGGCCACCGTGGACGACCCCGGGGTCATCGCCCACTACCTCGCGCGCCACCCCGACCCCTGCCCCGTGCTCCACGCCGATCCCGGCCCGCCGCCCGACGTGGCCATCCTGGAGACCGAGGAGTCGCCCCCCTGGGCCGGCGCCGGGGGCCGCTACGCGATCCCGTCCATCCTAAAGGCGGTGCGCGCCCACCGCACCACGCTGATCTTCCACAACACCCGCGCGCAGGCCGAGCTGTTCTTCCACGCCCTCTGGCTCGCCAACGAGGACGACCTGCCGATCGGCATCCACCATGGGGCATTGGCCCGCGAGCAGCGGGTGCGGGTGGAGCAGGCCATGGCCGAAGGCTCCCTGCGCGCCATCGTCGCCACCTCCTCGCTCGACCTCGGCATCGACTGGGGCGACGTGGACCTCGTGATCCAGGTCGGCGCGCCCAAGAAGGTCAAGCAGCTCGTCCAGCGCATCGGCCGCGCCAACCACCGCTACAATGCGCCCTCGAAGGCCCGGCTGGTGCCCGCCAACCGCTTCGAGGTGATCGAGTGCCGCGCAGCCCTGGAGGCGGTGCGCGACGGCCAGCTCGACGGCGACCTGCGCCTCGACGGCCCGCGCGACGTGCTCTGCCAGCACATCGCCCTCGTGGCCTGCGCGGGCGACTTCGAGGCGGACGCCCTCTTCGCCGAGGTCCGCACCGTCGGCCCCTACTCCGGCCTCTCGCGCGGGGAGTTCGACGAGTGCCTCGAGTTCGTGGCCACCGGCGGCTACGCCCTGCGTGCCTACGACCGCTACCAGCGCCTCAAGGAGCGCGAGCCCGGAGTCTGGGGCCTGCGCGACCCCCGGGCCGCGCGCCAGATCCGCATGAACCTCGGGACGATCATCGACACCGACACCCTCAAGGTCCGGTTCCGGGGGCGCGGGGGCCTTCCCTTGGGCGAGGTCGAGGAGGGCTTCGCCACCACGCTCACCAAGGGCGACACCTTCCTCATGGGCGGGCAGGTCGTGCGCTACGAGAACATGCGCGAGATGACCGTGGAGGTCTCGCCGAACCCCTCCAAGGAGCCGCGGATCGCCACCTACATCGGCTACAAGTGGACCACCTCGGTCCAGCTCGCCGAGCGCATCCAGCGCATCCTCTCGGACCCCGCCCATTGGACGGACCTGCCCGGGCACACCCGCTTCTGGCTCGGCCTTCAGCAGGAGAACTCCCAGCTTCCCCAGCCCGGCCGCCTCCTGGTCGAGCACTTCCCCCGCGACGGGCGCCACCATGTCGCCTTCTACGGCTTCGCGGGCCGCAACGCGCACCAGACGCTGGCCCTCCTGATAACCAAGGGCATGGAAGAGCGCGGCCTTGACCCGCTCGGCTTCGTGGCCACCGACTACGCCGCGATGATCTGGGGCCTGAAGCCCGTGGGCGACATCCGCCCCTTCCTGCGCCACGAGGGGGTCCACGACGCGCTGGAGAGCTGGCTGCGCGGGAATGCGGTGATGAAGCGTACCTTCCGCTCGGCCGCCATCATCGCCGGCCTGATCGACCGCAACTACCCGGGCAAGCGCACCTCCGGGCGGCAGGCGACCTTCTCGTCGGACATCCTCTACGACACGCTGCACCGCTACGACCCCGAGCACCTGATGCTGAAGATCACCGAGGAGGAGGCGATGCGCGGGCACATCGACTTCGCCCGGGTGGAGCTGCTGCTGGACACCGTGGGCGACCGGATCGACCAGATCGCCCTGGATCGCGTGTCCCCCCTCGCGGCGCCCCTGTTCCTGGAGCGGGGCCGCGTGCCCATCAAGGGCGTCGCCGAGGCGCGGCTGATCGAGGAGGAGGCCGAGCGGCTGATGGCCGAGGCGGGGCTGGAGTACGAATGAGCCCCTTGCGAACGAATCGGGACCGTGGTTCCTCGGGGGCTTCGGAGGACGCCATGCGCCGAGAGCATTACTTCACCTTCGCCGGCGAGCGGCTCGTCGCCCGCCCCTCAGGCGCGCTCTGGTGGCCCGCCGCGGGCGTGCTGACCGTCAGCGACCTGCACCTCGGCAAGTCCGAGCGCATGGCGCGGCGCGGTGGCCCGCTCCTGCCGCCCTACGAGGTGATCGACACGCTCACGCGGCTCGAGGCCGACATCGCCGAGACCGACCCGCAGGCCGTGATCTCTCTGGGCGACAGCTTCGACGACATGGCCGCCGTGGACGCGATGGTGCCCGACGCCCGCGACTGGATCGCGCGACTGATGCGGGGCCGCGACTGGACCTGGATCACCGGCAACCACGACCCGGCGCCGACGGGCCTCGGGGGACATGCCGCCGAGGGGCTGGAGTGCGGCCCCTTGCGCTTCGTGCACATCGCCACCGAGGGCGGCCGCCACGAGGTCTCGGGCCACTACCACCCCAAGGCGAGCCTGCGGGTGCGGGGCCGGGCCGTGTCGCGCCCCTGCTTCCTGCGCGACGAGCGCCGCTTGGTGATGCCCGCCTACGGCACCTACACCGGCGGCCTGCGTTCGCGCGACGCGGCCCTGACGGCCCTCATGGCCCCCGGCGCGCGCGCGATCCTGGCCGGCACGCCGATGGTCGAGATCCCGATGCCGCGATGAGGCGCGCCCTCGCCGCCCTCGCCCTCGTGGCCGCCTGCGCGGCCCCGCCGCCGCCCGCCCCCGAACCCGTGTTCCGGGACGCGTCCGTGGCGGTGGCCTCGAAGGCCGCGCTCGACCCCGCCCGCCTCGCGGGGCGCTGGCACGGCGCGGCGTGGTTTCCGGACGGGTTCCGCGCAGGCTGCGCCGGGCTGACGTTGGACTACGCCCCCCTCCCCGGCGGCGCGATGTCCCGTAGCGAACGATGCCTTGGCGCGGACGGCGCACCGCTGCGCGCGCGGGGCGGGGTGGCGCGCCCGGACGGGCCGGGGCGGCTCCGGCTCGAGGGGCCGGACGGCGCCGAGCCGCTCTGGGTGCTGTGGACCGACGAGGCGTACCGTGTGGCCGTCGTGGCACACCCCGGCGGCCGCGGCGGCGCGATCCTCGCGCGGGGCTTGCCTTTGCGCGCCGATCTGGGTCGCGCCGCCGCGACGGTGCTGGACTTCAACGGCTTCCGCACCATGGCACTGACGGGGCCTGTGGAAAGTTTTTCTCGCGCCGGCTCAACGCCTTGATCCCTGTCAAGGCAGAAAGTCGGCGGTGGGGGGGAACAAAATCATGGACCGGGGAATCGCCGCCCTGTTAGTAACCCTGCAACGGTCGAGCAGGCCGTAAAAACAAGAACGATAACAACGGCGAAGAATGGGCAGGTATGTCTGGTACAGGCGTCCCGGCGTATGTGATTTCCTGTGTTCAGACTCGGGTGGACGGCCAGCGGCCCTCCACCCGTTCCCCCATTCCCGAAGGCTCCGTCTGGCGATGGTTCGGCCCCGTGCTGCGCCTCGATCGAACGTCCCAGGCCCTGTCGCTCCCCCTCCCCGAGGAACAACGCATCCTGCGCGTCCGCGCCCGCGGCGGCGTGCGCAAGCTCGGGCGCGCCCGAGGCGTCTCGCCCTGGGCCCCCGCCGCGATCGACGACGGCGAGACCCTGCCCGGCCTCGTGCTCGGCGACGGCCGGCGCCGCTGGGTCGCCCGCCCCGTCGCCCGCGCCAATGGCGAGGGGCTGCTCCTGTTCGAGGGCGACATGCCCCCCGCGGGCCGCGACCTGCGCGTGCTGCAGGGCATCGACGCCCCCCGCCGCGGCACCGAATCGCGCGCCACCATCTGCTTCACGCCCGGCACCCTGATCGACACGCCGGACGGCCCCCGCGCCGTGGAGTCGCTCGAGCCGGGCGACCGGGTCCACACCCGCGACGACGGTGCCCAGCCGATCCTGTGGACCGGCCTGCGCCACGTCACCGGCGCCCGGATGTTCGCCTTCCCCGAGCTGCGCCCCGTGCGCATCCGCGCCGGCGCCCTGGGGGGCGGCGCGCCGCGCCCCGACCTCGTGGTCTCGCCCGACCACCGCGTGCTCCTGCGCGGCCCGAAGTGCCGGGCACTGTGGGGCGAGGACGAGGTGCTCGTGCGCGCCCGCGACCTGCGCGACGACCGCGCGGTGCTGCTCGACCACGGCGCCACCGAGGCAACTTATGTCCACCTCATGCTCGCCCGCCACCAGATCCTGCGCGCCAACGGCGTCGACACCGAGAGCTTCCACCCCGGCGAGGCGGAGCTGGCGCATCTGGACCCCATGGAGCGCGCCGACCTCCTGAGCGTGGCCCCCGGCGCGGACCGCGACCCGGCCGCTTACGGCCCGCCCGCCCGGCGCTGCCTCAGCCGCGCCGAGCACGCGATCCTGCGCCACGAGGCCCCGGCGCACCTGTGCTGACCCCCGCCGCTTGACCTCGCCCGCCGCCCCCGCTACGGGGCGGCCTTCATGGTGTTGGCGGCCCCCGCGAGGGGATGCCTGTCGCCCGGACCGGCCCCCTCGGGACGCCGGCGACGGAAAGGACAACGCCCTTCCGGCCCTCTCAGCGAGGCGCGCGCTCCTCGGCCCCACCGGCCGCAGGCCGCGGGACAAGCTGAGGAGGCCATCAAAGAAGGAGATCAGACGGTGACCAAACGCACCTCTGCCAAGTACAAGCTCGACCGCCGCATGGGCGAGAACATCTGGGGCCGCCCGAAGTCCCCGGTGAACCGCCGCGAGTACGGCCCCGGCCAGCACGGCCAGCGCCGCAAGGGCAAGATGTCCGACTTCGGCCTGCAGCTGCGCGCCAAGCAGAAGCTCAAGGGCTACTACGGCGACCTGACCGAGAAGCAGTTCCGCCGCATCTTCGCCGAGGCCGAGCGGGTCCGCGGCGACACCGGCGAGAACCTGATCGGCCTGCTGGAGCGCCGCCTCGACGCGGTCGTCTACCGCGCCAAGTTCGTGCCCACGATCTTCGCCGCCCGCCAGTTCGTGAACCACGGCCACGTCACCGTGAACGGCCAGCGCGTGAACATCCCCTCCTACCGGGTGAAGGAAGGCGACGTGATCGCCGTCCGCGACAAGAGCAAGCAGCTCGCGGTCGTGCTCGAGGCCACGCAGCTCGCCGAGCGCGACGTGCCCGACTACATCGACGCCGACCACAACAAGATGGCCGCCTCGTTCGTGCGGATGCCGTCGCTCGCCGACGTGCCCTACCCGGTGATGATGGAGCCCAACCTCGTCATCGAATACTACGCCCAGAACTGACCCGGCGAAGCCGGGGTCTCCTCCGGCACCCGCGCCGACACACGAAGGGCCGCCCCACCACCGGGGCGGCCCTTCGCGCATCTACGCCTCGGCGCCCCGCGCGTGGTGCAACTCGGCGATGGTGTGCCGCTCGGCCCAGGCCTCCAGCGTCGGGATCGGCTCGTCGAGTGCCGTCTCGCGGTCCAGGTGCGGCAGGTCCGCCAGCAGGAACACGGTTCGCCGCCATGCGGTCCCGCCCCGCGCCTCGGCGTCGCGGGCGTGGTCGAGCAGCGCGGAGGGCAGCTGCCGCTCCACCCGCGGCTCGCCGTACCACAGCGCGAACGGCGCCGCATGAAGCCCCGCCACCAGCTCCGCCAGCCGCTCCGAGGCGTCGCCGGCCCGCAGCGCGCCCACGTTCTGGAGCGCCGCGAAGGCCCGGCCCTTGTCGACGGTCTGGCGGACCGAGAGGAGGAAGCTGACCGACAGCGTCAGGACGACCATTCCGTTCACCCCCACCAGCACGCCCAGGAGCGACCACGGCAGCCCGCCCAGCTCCGTGCGCGCGCCGCCCAGTGTGCTTAGGAGGTGGCCCACGTGGGCGGCGTAGCTCAGCGGCTCGGGCTCGGCGCCCGTGACGGTCATCTCCACCGATCCGGCGCCCGCGGCGAACATCAGCGACCAGCCCAGCCACGTGCCCACGATCCAGAACAGGGCGACGGCGGTCATGACGGCGACGCCCGAAATCGCGGTGATCGACGGCCGCGCCCCCAGCTTCGCGATCCGCCGCAGGGCGCCGAACACGAACCGCCCGATCCAGCCCGTGACCGTGAACCGCGTGGTCGCCCCGATGGTCACCGCCACGAGGTCCAGCGACACGAAGAACCAGATCGCGAGCCCGAGGGCGAAGAGGGTGGTGGAGGCGATCATGGGGAGCTTTCGACCGGAGGCTGCGTCCTGTCCGAATCCCGCCGACGCCCCATCCGTTCCACCGCGCCGCCGTTTGCGTCCCCGCGCGCGCCGTGCCAGATGCCCGCGCGAGAGGGAGGGCCACCATGACCGACGCCGCCGCGCACCCCGTCCACGCCACCATCGAGGGCGCCGTCGTGATGATCGGCTTCGGCTCGATCGGCCGCGGCACGCTGCCCCTGATCCAGCGCCATTTCCGCTACGACCCCGAGCGCTTCCTCGTGATCGACCCCGACCCCGAGGCCTGCGCCGAGCTGGCTCGCCGGGGCATCGCGCACCGTCAGGTGGCGCTGACGCCCGAGAACTACCGCGCGGTCCTCGACGAGGCGATCACCCCCGGCGCGGGCTTCGTGGTGAACCTCAGCGTCGACACCTCGTCGCTCGACCTCATGCGCCACTGCCGCGCGCGCGGCGTGCCCTACATAGACACGGTGGTGGAGCCCTGGGCCGGCTTCTACTTCGACACCGAGAGCAACGCCGAGCGCACCAACTACGCGCTGCGCCAGGCCGTGCGCGACGAGAAGGCCGCGAACCCCGGCGGCACCACCGCCGTGAGCTGTTGCGGCGCCAACCCCGGCATGGTCTCGTGGTTCGTGAAGGCCGCGCTCCTGCGTCTGGCCGAGGACACCGGCGCGGACGCCGCCGCCCCCACGGACCGCGAAGGCTGGGCCGTGCTCATGCAGAGCCTCGGCGTCAAGGGCGTGCACATCGCCGAGCGCGACACCCAGGCCCGCGCCGCCCCCCGCCCCCGCGGCGTGTTCGTGAACACCTGGAGCGTCGAGGGCTTCATCGCCGAGGGCTTCCAGCCCGCCGAGCTCGGCTGGGGCACCCACGAGACCTGGTTCCCCGAGAACGGCCACCGCCACGACACGGGATGCCGGGCCTCGATCTGGCTCGACCGCCCCGGCGCCATCACCCGCGTCCATTCGTGGTGCCCCACCCCCGGCCCGCAGTTCGGCTTCCTCGTGACCCACAACGAGGCGATCAGCATCGCCGACTACTACACGGTGGGCGACGCCGAGGCGCCCGAGTACCGCCCCACCTGCCACTACGCCTACCACCCCTGCGACGACGCCGTACTCTCCTTGCACGAGATGTTCGGCTCCGGCCGCCAGCAGACCGAGCACCACATCCTCTCCGAGGACGAGATCGTGGAAGGCATCGACGAGCTGGGCGTCCTGCTGTTCGGCCACGCGCGCAACGCGCTCTGGTACGGCTCGCGCCTGTCCAACGAAGAGACGCGCCGCCTCGCCCCCGATCAGAACGCCACCGGCCTGCAGGTCACCTCGGCCGTGCTCGCCGGCATGGTCTGGGCACTGGAGAATCCGAACGCGGGCATCGTCGAGACCGACGAGATGGACCACGCCCGCTGCCTCGAGATCCAGACGCCCTACCTCGGCCCCGTCGAGGCGCACTACACCGACTGGACGCCTCTCCAGGACCGCTGGCAGCACTTCCCCGAGGACATCGACGAGTCCGACCCCTGGCAGTTCCGCAACGTGCTCGCCACCTGAGACCGTGGACCGCCTGCTCGACTGGCTGGAGGGGCGCGGCCTCGACCGCCTGAAGGCCCACGACGCGATCCGCCGCGCGGTGCAGTCCGCCGCCGGCGCGGTGCTGGCGTGGCTGGCGATACGCGCGCTGCCCCTGGAGGGCGAGTTCGTCGGCATCCTCGCCGCCGTGCTGATCGTGCAGCCGTCGGCCCAGGGAACCTGGAAGGCGGCGCGGGCGCGTTTCCTCGCCACGGTGCTGGGGTGCGCGGTGGGCCTCGCCTTCCTGCTCGCCCTCCCCGCGGGCTGGGGCACCGCCGTGGGCCTCGCCGCGGCGATGGCGGCCACCACCTTCGCGGCCACGTTCCGCCCCGACTGGAGCTACGGCATCGTCGCCGCCGTGGCGCTGGCGACCACGGAAGGCCAGTCGTTGCTCTGGGCCGCGGGCGACCGCATCGCCTCGATCGCGCTCGGCGCCGTGATCGGCGCCGCCGTGGTGCGATTCCTCTGGCACGACGGCGCCCGCCACCGCTTCAACCGCCACCTCCACGCCGTGCTGGAGGCTCTCGCCCGCGCCGCCGACGAGGCGACCCACAAGGCCGCGCTCTCGGACGCCGCCACCGGCATCGACGCCGAGGCGCATCTGCGTCGCCGCCTCACCCTCGCCCACGAGGCGGCGGATACGCTCGGGCGCGACGCCGACCGCCTGCGCGAACGCCTGAAGGCCTGCGAGGAGATGCAGAGCGCGATCCGCTTCCTCGACCGCGCCGCCGCCGCGCCGGGCGATCTGTGGAACGGCGAGGCCCTGGGCGGTACGCTGGAGGGCTTCAGCCGCGCCGTGGCGCGCGAGCTTCTCGCCCTGTCCGAGACGCCGGACTCCGTGCGCCCCGAGCGTGCCGTGACCGAGGCGCAGGAGGCTGTGACCGCGCGCATCGATGGCGGCGAGGTCTGCGACCGGCGCACCGCCACCGTGCTGGCCTTCGCGATGGACGAGGTGGACCGCGCGCTGGGCGACCTGCGCCGCGCGCTGCAGAGGGGCTAGCGCTTGCGCGCCCGGCGCGCGTGGCGGTTCACGTGCTCGGCCACCACCTTGGGCGCGTGCTCGCCCAGCGCCTCGGCGGGGATCGGGAGGTGGAAGACGGGGCCGAGCCGCAAGACCAGCGCGCCGCCCACCGCCGAAAGGCGCACGCCCCGCGACCAAGGGCCCTCGATCCGCCAGCCGTCGCCCTCGGCCGACCAGCCGTGGTCCGAGAAGCGCGCCTGCAACGTGCCCCGGAACGCCGGCGAGCGCCGCGCCCGGTCCGCGCGCAGGCGGGCCGAGCGGCGCTCCAGCCCGAGGAGCGCCACGATCACCACGCCGACCGGCGCCACGGCGAGGAGCGGCGCGAGATCCAGCCGCTCCGCCACCGCCGCCCACACCAGCAGCGCCACCAGCGCCGCCCCCCAGGCGAGGTCGGCGCGGCCCGAGCGGTCGGCCCGGTCCAGCGCCCGCAGGAGGCCCGGCAGGTCGCGCGCGCGCAGGCGGTCGGTGCGCTCGATCGGCGCCCCGTTGCGGGCGCCCGCGATCCAGCGCTCGATCCGGTGCGCCGCGTCCGCCGGAATCAGCGGGCTGAGCGCGCCGTGGCTGACCGCCAGCGGCGCGCCGCCCCCGGTCCGCATCGCCACGTGCCGCCGCGCCCGCACGACGCGCGCCACGGCGGCCCAGCGCCCCTCGCTCGTGGCCGCGGGTCCCCGCCAGGTGTAGCCCTCGGGGTCGAGCCGCAGCCGCGCCGGGCCGCGCAAGAGCGGCCCGCGCGCCGCCGCGAGCAGGCGCGCCCGGTGCGCGAGGGGATAGAGCGCGAAGCCCGCCGCCAGAGCGCCCGCGGGCGCCCAGTCCAGCCACTCGGCGCGGGGCCAGGCCCATTGCGCCGCCGCGGCCGCCGCGAACAGCGCGGCGTGCGCCGCGAAGGCCGCGCCCCCGCCCTCGCGCCAGGCGATGCGCCGCGCGGTGCGGTGCAGGTCGTGGCCGCGCAGGTCGAAGCGGTAGCGGAGCGTCTCCATCCGCCCCCCTTGCCGCGCGCGCGCGCCGGGGGCCAGCCCGCAGGCGGGCCGCGCACTTTGTTATCGCATATCGGCCCGTGCATCCCTGCACATCCGGGGGGCGCGGCGCGCCTGATGGACAGGCGGCGCCCCCTGCCCTACCTCCCGGCCATGCCGTTCCCGATCGCCCGCGCCGACGCCCTGCCCCCGTGGCGCCGCCCCGAGGCGCTGCTGATGCTCATGGCCTTCGCCATGCCGGTGGCCTTCGCGACGTGGTCGGCGCTGCTGAACAACTTTACCGTGGAGCGGGCCGGCTTCGACGGCGCGGCGATCGGCTGGCTCCACACGGTGCGCGAGATCCCCGGCTTCCTCGCCGTGGGCGTGATCGCCGTGATCCTCTTCGTGCGCGAGCAGACCTTGGCGCTGGTCTCGCTCGTCCTCCTCGGCGTCGCCACCGCGCTCACCGCGCAGTTCCCGTCGCTGGGCGGCCTGCTGTTCATCACGCTCCTCAGCTCCATAGGCTTCCACTACTACGAGACCGTGAACCAGAGCCTCCAGCTCCAGTGGCTCCCGAAGGACCGGGCGCCGCGGATGCTGGGCGTGCTCCTGTCCATCGGCTCGGGCGCGACCCTCCTCGCCTACGGCGCAATCGTGGTCACCTGGCGGGCCTTCGACCTCAGCTACGATCTGGTCTACTGGCTCTCGGGCGGCTTCACCGCCGCTGTCGCCGCGCTGGCGTTCTTCCTCTATCCCTCGTTCGAGAGCCCCCACCCGCAGGTGAAGCGCATGGTGCTGCGCCGGCGCTACTGGCTCTACTACGCGCTGCAGTTCATGTCGGGCGCCCGGCGTCAGATCTTCGTGGTCTTCGCCGGCTTCATGATGGTGGAGCGCTACGGGCTCGCCGTGCACGAGGTGACGGCCCTCTTCATGGGCACGCTCCTGGTAAACATGATCTCCGCCCCCCTCGTGGGCCGCGCCGTGGGCCACTTCGGCGAGCGGTCCGCGCTCGTCATCGAGTACGCGGGCCTCGGGACGATCTTCGTGCTCTACGCCGGGCTCTACCACTTCGACTGGGGGGTGGGCGTGGCGGCGGCACTCTACGTGGCGAACCACGTGTTCTTCTCGCTGGCCCTCGCCATAAAGACCTACTTCCAGAAGATCGCCGCCCCCGGCGACATCGCCCCCACGGCCGCGGTCGCCTTCACAATCAACCACATCGCGGCCGTGTTCCTGCCTGCGCTGCTGGGCTACCTGTGGCTGAGCTCGCCCACGCTGGTGTTCGTGGCCGCCGCCGCCATGGCCGCCGTGTCGCTGATGCTCTCCACGCTGGTCCCCCGTCACCCCGAGCCGGGCCGCGAGACCACGCTCGCCCGCATGCTCCCCGCCCCGGCGGAGTGACCCCGCCACGCCCCGGCCTTGCGCCGGGGCCTCTGGTCTCAGGTGGCGCTGCACGATGATTGGAGCGCCCCGCGAGCGGCACGCGGAGGCCCCAGCGCGAGGCCGGGGCGGAGCCGATTACCCGTCCCGCTCCCGCCCCAGCGCGTCCAGCAGCCGCTGGCGTGCCGCCGGCAGGGGGCGGTTGCCGAGGGACGGGGCCAGCCGCTCCGCCAGGAAGAACCCCGTCAGCCGCAGCGCCGCGAGCACGCCCTCAAGCGTCGCCGGCCCGCCGAGCAGCATGTCGGGCAGCGGCAGCAGCCGGTCGGCCCATTCCCCCGCGCCCGCGCGGCTAACCGCGCGCCCCGTGCGGGGCGACACGAAGGCCAGGTCGTTGGCCCCGCCGCCCGCGGCGCAGGCCGAGAGGTCGAGGCGCATGCCGCCCACCTCCAGCAGCGCCATCTCCCAGGCCACGTAGTCGGGCAGCCAGCCCTCGCCCGAGACGATCGCGTCCGCCAGCGTCTCGGTGCGCGCCTGGAACTCCGGCAGCGCCTCGCGCTCGGGCAGCACGAAGGCCGCGAGCGCGCAGAGCGACGACAATGCGGACAGCCGCAGCGGGTCGCCCAGCACGGCCCCGGCGCGGGCGCGCACAGGCTCCACCGCGAAGCCGCCCATGTGGTCCTCGAGCCGCGCCCGCCAGCGCGCCGAGAGCTGGTTGCCCGGCTGGAGCATCGGCGCCACCTTGCGCGAGCGCCCCCCGTGCACGACGCCGGCGTGGCGCCCGTGCCCGCGGGTGAACAGCTCCAGGATGGCCGCGGTCTCGCCGTGGGGCCGCACGGCGAGCACGATCCCCTCGTCGCGCCACTCCACCTCAGTCCAACCCCTTGTCGCCGAGCATGTGCCGCCCCCGCCGGTCCTCCACCTCCAGCACCCAGAGGTCCGGGTCGAAGCCCCTCTGGCGGCGGGCGGCGGCGTCGCACTCGGCCTCGTCGCCCTCGGTCAGCACCATCCACCGCCGCTCGCCCGACTCGAGGTCGAAGGTGCGGTGGTGCAGCGAGGCCTTCCCGTCCATCGTCGCGCACTTCACCAGCACCGCCCCCGCGGTCTCGTCGCCCCGCGCGACGACGGTGCAGGGAATGCCCTCCTGCTCCAGCCGGCGGCGGTAGGCGGAGATCCAGAAGGAGGCGGTCAAACGGGGGCTCAAGGCACATTCCTCATCTTGCCATAAGTACCTCGGGGGAGCGCGAAGCGCGGGGGCGGAGCCCCCATCATCCGTCTCTGAAATCCAGTCCGATCGCCTCGTACCGCTCCGACTCCTCCAGCCAGTTCGGCCGCACCCGCACATGGAGGAACAGGTGCACCTTCTGGCCGAGGAACTCCGCGAGCTCCTCGCGCGCGGCCTTGCCCACCGCCTTGGCGGTCTCGCCCTTGTGGCCCAGCACGATGCCCTTGTGCCCGTCGCGCATCACGAAGATCGCCTGCTCGATCCGCACCGACCCGTCGGGCCGCTCCTCCCAGGCCTCGGTCTCGACCGTGAGCTGGTAGGGCAGCTCCTGGTGGAGGCGCAGGGTGAGCTTCTCGCGGGTGATCTCGGCGGCGATCATGCGGACCGGCAGGTCGGCGATCTGGTCCTCGGGGTAGAGCAGCGGCCCCTCGGGCATGGCGGCGGCCAGCTTCGCCTTCAGCGCCGGCACGCCGTGCCCGCGCTCGGCCGAGATCATGAAGGTCTCGGCGAAGGGATGGGACTCGTTCAGCTCGGCCGAAAGCGCCAGCAGCGCCTCGGCCTTCACCCGGTCGATCTTGTTGATGGCGAGCCAGACGGGCGCCTGGGGCGGCGCCTCGGCCAGCCGGTCGAGGATCGCGCGCACGCCTTCGGTCAGCCCGCGGTGCGCCTCGACCATCAAGACCACCACGTCGGCGTCGGACGCCCCGCCCCAGGCGGCGGCGACCATGGCGCGGTCGAGCCGGCGGCGCGGGCGGAACAGGCCCGGCGTGTCCACGATCACGATCTGGGCCGGGCCTTCCATCGCCACGCCGCGGATGCGGGCACGCGTGGTCTGCACCTTGTGGGTGACGATCGAGACCTTGGCGCCCACGAGGGCGTTGGTGAGGGTCGACTTGCCCGCGTTGGGCTCGCCGATCAGGGCCGCGAATCCGGCGCGCGTGGGAGTGTCCTGCATGCGGTGCATGTAGGGATTCGGCGCGCGGATTGAAACTGCCGGGGCTTCGCCCGTTCGCGGGCGGATCGGTCCACCGGACCGATCCCGGGAAGCCCGCGAACCCCCCGGGTATTTCCCGCCAGAGGAAGGACGACACCCGCCCCGGCCCTGAGCCGGGGCCTCCGGGCGCAAGAGGCGCTAGCTCACCGGAGCGTGGAGGAACCTTCGCCCCCGAGCGCCCTCACTCGTCCACCATCCCCAGCAGCGCCTTCGCCGCGGCCTGCTCCGCCGCCCGCTTGGCGGCCGCCTCGCCGGTCGCCTCGCGCCCGTCGCCGAGCGAGGCGCGGATCACGAAGGTGGGGGCGTGGTCGGGGCCGGAGCGGTCCACGACCTCGTAGCGCGGGGGCGCCATGCCGCGACCCTGCGCCCATTCCTGCAGCGTGGTCTTGGGGTCCCGCGCGTCGTCCTCCACGGCGTCGATGCGCCCGCCCCAGAGCGCCAGCACAACCTCGCGCGCCTTCTGGAACCCGGCGTCCATGTAGACGCCCGCGATCAGCGCCTCGACCCCGTCGCCCAGCAGCGCCTCCTTGCGGCGCCCGCCGGTCATGCGCTCGGACTTGCCCAGGCGCAGCACCGCGCCGAGATCGATCTCGCGGGCGATGGCCGCGCAGGTCTCCTTGCGGACCAGCGCGTTGAAGCGGGGGGCGAGCTGGCCCTCGGGCGCCTCGCGGTCGCCCTCCATCAGCGCCTCGGCCATCACGAGGCCGAGCACGCGGTCGCCCAGGAACTCCATGCGCTCGTTCGAAGGGCGCTGGTCCGAGGAGAACGAGGCGTGGGTGACGGCGCGCACCAGGAGCTCGGGCTGCGCGAACCGATGCCCCAGCCGGTCCTGGAAGGCCTCCAGCTCGCGCGACAGCTTCACACGATGCGCTCGAAGAAGCGGTCGAGCCTCCAGGTCCAGACGTAAATCATACGCGCGCCCGCGGACGAGAACACCACCCGGTCGGCGCGGCCGATCAGGTTCTCGAACGGCACGAAGCCCACGCCCCCGATGGCGCGCGGCACGCGGCTGTCCGAGGAGTTGTCGCGGTTGTCGCCCATGAAGAAGTACTCGCCCGCCGGCACCGTGAAGAGCGGCGTGGTGTCGGTCGAGGTGCGGCCGATGTCGAGCACGTGGTGCGACTCGCCGTTCGGGAAGGTCTCGAGGTAGCGGTCCTTCAGGCAGTCGCCGCCGAGGCCCACGGGGTCGTTGGTGCAGCGCGGCACGAGCTGCTGCGGCCCCTGGGGCAGCTTGGCCTCCACGAAGGGCTCCAGCGGCTCCATCTCGACCGGCGCGCCGTTGATGTGCAGCACGCCGCTCCGCATCTGGATCGTGTCGCCGGGCAGGCCCACGAGGCGCTTGATGAAGTCCTGGCCGTTGGCGGGGTGGCGGAACACGATCACGTCGCCGCGCTCGGGCTGGCTCCCCAGGATGCGCCCCGAGATCGGGCACATCGAGAACGGGCAGGAATGGCGCGAGTAGCCGTAGGCCATCTTGTTCACGAACAGGAAGTCGCCGATCAGCAGCGTGTCCTTCATGGAGCCCGACGGGATCCAGAACGGCTGGAAGAACAGCGTGCGGAAGATGCCCGCGATCACCAGCGCCCAGAAGATCGTCTTGAGGGTCTCCCAGAACCCCTCCTGCTTCTCCGCCTTGGCCACCATGCGTCCCGTCCCCCGTTTGCCCCGCCGCACTGCCCCGCGCCCGCGCCGGTGTCAACGCGGCCCCCGCGCGCGCGCCGGGCGGGGGGCGGGGCAGGCGCGTTAACCATTTATAGTGCAATTACAGAGGCTTGATCCCGCAGGGAAAACCCCGGGATTGCCGGGTGGCAACTTTTTCGGGGGCCGCGCGGGCGGCGATCAGCCGTAGGGGATCGCCTCGATGATGACCACGGCCTGCGCCCAGGGGTGGTCGTCGGTCAGGGTGACGTGGATGCGCGCCTCGTGGCCCTCGGGGCACATGCGCTCCAGCCGCTCGGCGGCCCAGCCGGTGACGTGCATGACGGGCTGCCCGGTGTGGAGGTTGCTGACGCTCATGTCCTTCCAGGCGATGCCCATCCGCAACCCCGTGCCCAGCGCCTTCGAGCAGGCCTCCTTGGCGGCCCAGCGCTTGGCGTAGGTGGCGGCCTGGTCGGGGCGCCGCTCGGCCTTGCGCCGCTCGCGGTCCGTGAACACGCGGTCGCGGAAGCGGTCGCCGAAGCGGTCGAGCACCCCCTGGATGCGCTCGATGTTGGCGAGGTCGGTGCCGATGCCGAGGATCACGCAGCCGCCCCCCGCCGGGCGAGCGAGACCGCCGCGTCGCGCAGCATCGCCAGCCCCGCCAGGCCGAAGAGCACGGCGGCTACCCCGTCGATCCCGCGGCGCGCCCGCCCGTAGGCGCGGCGCAGGGGCGCGCGCGAGAAGGCCAGCGCGTAGGCCACGTAGATCGCGACGGTCAGCGCCATCGCCAGCGGCACCAGCAGCCAGCCGGTCCACGGCGCGTCCGGCGCGGTGCCGACCGCGATCGTGGCGGACCAGGCCAGCACG
The DNA here is from genome assembly GCF_025144335.1 of Jannaschia sp. W003. NCBI lineage: Bacteria > Pseudomonadati > Pseudomonadota > Alphaproteobacteria > Rhodobacterales > Roseobacteraceae > Jannaschia > Jannaschia sp. W003. The sequence goes on along the minus strand of NZ_CP083539.1, from coordinate 1,562,603 downwards.
GCCTTCGGGTTCGAGAGATTGAGAAGCAGGCCCGCGCGGAAGCCCGCGCGCAGGGGCGGCGCCGGGGACGTGTCGGGGCGCAGCGCCGAGCGCCCTGCCCCCCAAGCTAGCCAGAGGAGGAACAGGCCGGCGAATAGCTTGAACGCGAGCAAGGCGGAGGGCGCGGCCAACAGCACGGCGCCCAGTCCGGCGGCCGCCACGACGCCCCAGACGCCCAGCGCCAGCGCGAGGCCCAGCGTCAGAGGCAGCGACGCCGCGAAGCCCCGCGCCATGGCCGTGGAGACCACGGCCAGCCCCGCGGGGCCGGGCGAGGCGCAGACCACCGCGAAGGTCGCGAGGCCGATCAGCAGCGCGTCCGCGCCTCCCACCTCAGGCCCCGCCCCGCGCGGCATTCATGCGGCGGCGCATCTCGCGGATCGCGTCCTCCAGCCCGCGGAACAGCGCCTCGGCCATGAGGAAGTGACCGATGTTCAGCTCCACCACCTCCGGCAGCGCGGCCACGGGGCCGACGCTGTCGTAGGTCAGGCCGTGGCCCGCGTGGACCTCCAGCCCAGCGGCGTGGGCGGTGCGGGCGGCCTTGCGGATGCGGTCCATCTCGGCGTTTGCATCCGCGGTGCGCCCCTCGGCCACGGCGTCGCAGTAGGCGCCGGTATGCAGCTCCACCACGGCGGCGCCGATGCGGGCGGCGGCCTCGATCTGCGCCGGGTCGGGGGCCACGAACAGCGACACGCGGCTGCCTGCCTCGCGCAGGGGGGCCACGTAGTCGGCGAGGCGCGCGGCGTCGCCCGCCACCTCCAGCCCGCCTTCCGTAGTGCGCTCCTCGCGGCGTTCGGGAACAAGGCACACGGCGTGGGGGCGGTGGCGCAGGGCGATGGCCTGCATCTCCGTGGTGGCGGCCATCTCGAAGTTGAGGGGGACCGAGAGCGCCTCCACCAGCGCCTCGATGTCGGCGTCGCGGATGTGGCGGCGATCCTCGCGCAGGTGGGCGGTGATGCCGTCGGCGCCGGCGCGCTCGGCCAGCTTGGCGGCGCGCACCGGGTCGGGCACCGCGCCGCCGCGCGCGTTGCGCACCGTCGCCACGTGGTCGATGTTCACGCCGAGCCGAAGCCGATCCATCCCAAAGCCCTCCGTTTGCGCCTTCGTAGGACGCGCGCGACGCACGGGCCACCCCCGTCTCCACCGCGGGGCCGGCCGCTCAGTCCGCCGGCATGCGCCCCGCGGCCTTCTTGGCGGCGGCCTTCTCGGCGGCGCGCGCGCGGATCGCGTCGAGCTTGGCCTTGATCAGGCCGCGGCGGCGCTTCTGGTAGGCAGTGATGAGCGGCATCGCCAGGGTGTAGGCGGCCAGCCCCGCAAACACGCCGGGCACCAGCCCGCCCACGAGCCAGGGCCAGAACACGTCGTTCCAGAACACCCGCAGGGCGGACCAGTCCACGGCCTCGCCGCGCAGCGCGTGCCAGGCGTTCCAGAACATGTCGTCGCCCGCGCCCGCAAGCTTCGAGAACAGGTTCTCGTCCACGGCCCCGCGCAGCTCGGTGCCCAGCATCCAGTGGCCGAGATTCAGCGACACCACGGCGATCGGCACGTAGGTGAGCGGGTTGCCGAAGAAGGTGCCCAGGAGGGCGGCCATGACGTTGCCGCGCACGATCCAGGCGAGCGCGGCGGCGATCACGAAGTGGAAGCCGTAGAAGGGCGTGAAGGTCACGAACACGCCCACGCAGATGCCGCGGCTGATCTTCTGGGGCGTGTCGGGCAGCCGGCGGAGACGGTGCTTGACGTAGAGCGCCGCGCGCCGCCAGCCGCCGCGCGGCCACACCGCGTGGAGCAGGGACTGCCAGAGGGGCAATCGGTCGCGGCGCTTGAACATCGCTCCTCCTTCCGGCCTCGCGGCGTGATCCCGTGCCCGCGCGCGGTCCGGGGATCAGACCGGCTGGGCGGTGCGCTGCGCCGCCGCGACGGCGGCCGCCGTCTCCCGGTGGCGGGCAGCGCGGGCGACGTCGCTGTCGCTGTCGACCGCCATGAGGACCGCATGCAGGTGTTCCGCATCGCGCACGTCCATGTCGAGAAGCAGGCGGAAGAAGTCCGGTTTCCGGTCGATGAAGCGCAGGTCGGAGATATTGGCGTTCTGCTCGCCGATCAACGTGCAGATCCGCCCCAGAACGCCCGCGTCGTTCGAGATCGTGAGGTCGACCGTGACCGCATGGGAGGCGGCGTGATGGCCGGGCGCCCACTGCAGGTCGATCCAGCGCTCGGGCTGGTCCTCGAACTCCACCATGCGGGGGCAGTCGATGGCGTGGACCTGAACGCCGCGGCCCCGGTTGGCGATGCCGACGATGCGCTCGCCGGGCACGGGCTGGCAGCAGGGCGCGCGGTCGTAGTGGGCGCGGGGGTCGACGCCGACGATGGCCCGGGCCGGGTCGACGTCCGGCACGGGGCTGCCGTGGGCCAGCTCGGGATAGAGCGTCTCGACCACCCGCCGCGCGGTGAGCTGCGAGGCGCCGATCGCGGCTAGCAGGTCCTCGTCGTCGTCGTAGCCCAGCGCGTCGGCGGCGGTGCGCAGCGCCTTCTCGGTGGCGCGCTTGCCCATGTGGGCGAAGGCGGCGCGCGCCAGCTCGCGCCCCAGCCGCACGTGGCCCACGCGGCGCTCCGCCTTCAGGGCGCGGCGGATCGCGGACTTGGCGCGCCCGGTGGTGGCGATGTCGATCCAGGTGGCCTGCGGCGTCTGGGCGGCGGCGGTGACGACCTCCACCGACTGGCCGTTCTTGAGCCGGGTCCAGAGCGGCACGCGGATGCCGTCGATCTTGGCGGCCACGGTGCGGTGCCCGAGGTTGGTGTGGATGGCGTAGGCGAAGTCGATGGGCGTGGCGCCGCGGGGCAGCTTCACCACCTCGCCCTTGGGCGTGAAGCAGAACACCTGGTCGGTGTACATCTCGAGCTTCACCGCCTCCAGGAACTCGGCGTGGTCGGCCGATTCCTCGAAGCGCTCGGTCATCTGCCGCAGCCAGACGGCGGGGTCGACCGCGAAGCGGTTCGCAGTGCGCACGCCATCGCGGTAGCTCCAGTGGGCGGCCACGCCGCGCTCGGCCACCTCATGCATCTCGCGGGTGCGGATCTGCACCTCGACGCGCTTGCCGTCGCGGCCCAGCACGGTGGTGTGGATCGAGCGGTAGCCGTTGGACTTGGGCTGCGAGATGTAGTCCTTGAAGCGCCCCGGCACGAGCGTCCACCGCTGGTGCACGGCGCCGAGAGCTGCGTAGCAGTCGGCCGCGGAGTGGGTGACGATGCGGAAGCCGTAGATGTCGGACAGGCGGCTGAAGCCGATGCCCTTCTCCTCCATCTTGCGCCAGATCGAGAAGGCGCGCTTGGCGCGGCCCTGCACCTCGGCCTCGATGCCGGCCTTCCACAGCTCGTGCTCGATGTCGGCGGTGATGCGGCGGATAACGTCGCCCGACTCGCGCTGGAGGCGCACGAAGCGGCGCAGGATCGAGTTGCGCCCGTCGGGATTGAGGACGGCGAAGGCGAGGTCCTCGAGCTCCTCGCGCATCCACTGCATGCCCATGCGCCCCGCGAGGGGGGCGTAGATGTCCATGGTCTCGCGCGCCTTCACCACCTGCTTCTCGGGCGGCACGTGCTTGATGGTGCGCATGTTGTGGAGCCGGTCGGCCAGCTTCACCAGGATCACCCGCAGGTCCTCGGCCATGGCCATGAACAGCTTGCGGAAGTTCTCGGCCTGGCGCGTCTCGGCGGAGTTGAGCTCGATCTTGGTGAGCTTGGTGACGCCGTCGACCAGTCGCGCGATGTCGGTGCCGAAGCGCCGCTCCACCTCGTCGTAGGAGGCGCGGGTGTCCTCGATGGTGTCGTGCAGCAGCGCGCAGGCGATGGTGGCGTCGTCGAGGTGCTGCTCGGTCAGGAGCCCGGCCACCTCGACGGGGTGCATGAAGTAGGGCTCGCCCGAGCGGCGCACCTGCCCGCGGTGCATCTCCTCGGCATAGGCGTAGGCCCGGCGGATCAGGTCGCCGTCGGAGCGCGGGTTGTAGGCCCGCACGAGGGCGGCGAGGTCGTCCGCCGAGATCATCGACGCGCCGGGGGCATCAGCGCTCGCCCTGGGCCTCCATGAGGGCGCGCAGGAGCTTCTCCTCGCTCATGTCGTCCTGGGAGGGCGTGTCCTTCTCGACGCCCTTCAGGAGGGTCATCGAGTCGTCCTCGGGCTCGTCGACCTCGATCTGGGTCTGGTTCGACTCGATCATGCGCTCGCGCAGGTCGTCGGCGGACTGGGTCTCGTCGGCGATCTCGCGCAGGGCCACGACCGGGTTCTTGTCGTTGTCGCGGTCCACGGTCGCGGGCGAGCCGGTGGCGATCTCGCGGGCGCGGTGGGCCGCCAGGAGCACGAGCTCGAAGCGGTTGGGAACCTTGTCGACGCAATCCTCGACCGTCACGCGGGCCATGGCGACACCTCATCGTTGGGAAGCCGCGTCCTTACGGGCCGAGGCGCCGATTGGCAAGTGGGGGCTTGACAGGACCGCGCCGGCGCACCGGGCGGGCGGGGCCGAGCGGCGCGAGGTGCAGCCGCTCCGCGAGGGGCAGCGCGGCGGCGAGCGCGCGCGCGGTGCGCCCCGTCACGGGGTCGCGCCAGCGCGGCGCCACCTCGGCGAGGGGCAGGAGCACGAAGGCCCGCTCCCCGAGGCGCGGGTGGGGCAGCACGAGGCCGCCCGGCACCGCGCGCCGCCGTGCCCCGTCCAGGCGGCGCCATCGGGCCTGCGCGGCCGCGTCGGGCCGCACGAGCCGCCCGGCCGCCACGAGGTCGAGGTCGATCAGCCGCGCACCCCAGCGCTCGCGGCGCACCCGGCCCATCGCCGCCTCGATCCCGTGGAGCTGCGCGAGCGCCCGTTCGGGCGGCACGAGGCGGGGCAGCACGGCCACGGCGTTCACGAAGTCCGCGCCGCCCGCGCCCGGCGGCCAGGGCGGCGTGCGCCAGGGCTGCGAGACGCGCAGGCCCGGCCCCCACAGACGGCGCAGCCGGGCGGCGGCCCGCAGCACGGCGGCGCGATTCGCCGCACGCACGTGGCCGGCATTGGCACCGATCGACACGGCCGTTACGGTGCCCGCTTCGACGCGACCCCCATTCATGCGGCGCGAATCATTAGCCACGTCCTCCAGCCCGCTGCGGACCTCGCCTCCGCTCGCGCGCCCCGCCACGCAAGGGATTTTCATCATGTTCTACCGCGACGAGCGATTGGCGCTCTTCATCGACGGATCGAACCTCTACGCCACCGCCAAGGCGCTCGGCTTCGACATCGACTACAAGCTCCTGCGCCAGGAGTTCATGCGCCGCGGCAAGCTGCTGCGGGCCTTCTACTACACCGCGCTGCTGGAGAACGACGAGTACTCGCCGATCCGCCCCCTGGTGGACTGGCTGCAGTACAACGGCTTCACGCTGGTGACGAAGCCCGCGAAGGAGTTCACCGACGCGCAAGGCCGCCGCAAGGTGAAGGGCAACATGGACATCGACCTGGCCGTCGACGCCATGGAGATCTCGGACCACGTGGACCACGTGGTGCTGTTCACCGGCGACGGCGACTTTCGCCCGCTGGTGCAGGGGCTGCAGCGCCGGGGCACGCGGGTGTCCGTGTGCTCCACCATCCGCTCGCAGCAGCCGATGATCGCCGACGACCTGCGGCGCCAGGCCGACAACTTCATCGAGCTCGACGATCTGCGCGACGTGCTCGGCCGCCCGCCCCGCGACGCTGCCGCCGCCGCCCCGCGCGAGGGCACGCAGCCGGCGGCGGCGCGCACCCAGCCCCCCTCCTCCTCGGCCGCGGGCTGAGGGGCAGCCCCTAGCGCGGGGGCCGCGCCCGGAACGCGGGCAGGCGCCATCCGAGCCGGATCGCGCCCGCCCGCAGGGCGAGGGTCACGGCGACGCAGACCGCCAGCGGCCCCGGCGCCGCCAGCCCCGCCTCGCGCGCCGCCACCGCCGCGGCGCCGCCCGCGAGGGCCGCGGTGGCGTAGAGCTCGCCCGCGCGCAGCACGAGCGGCACCTCGTTCGCCACCACGTCGCGCACGAGGCCGCCCACGCAGCCCGTCACCACCCCCATCGTCACCTGCACCCAGAGCGCCGCCCCCTGCCCGTCCGCGGCGGCGATGCCGGCGGCGGCGGCCACCGACAGGGCCACGGCGTCGAGCCAGATCAGCGTCGCGATCCGCGAGGCGAGCAGGTGGTGGAGGAAGAACACGGCCGCCGCCGCCCCGGCCGCCACCACGAGGGGCGCCGGCTCGGCCAGCCAGAACACGGGGCGGTCCAGCAGGAGGTCGCGCGCGGTGCCGCCGCCCACGGCCGTCAGCGTCGCCATGAACGCGAAGCCCACCGGGTCGAGTTGCGCGCGCGCCGCCGCGAGCGCCCCCGTCACCGCGAAGACCAGCACCGCGAGGAGGTCGAGGGCCTCGGGCGGCGTCACCGCCCCCGGCCGCCGCCGCTGCCGCGCTTCGGCTTGAACGGCGCCATGCCGGCTCGGGCCAGCGCGTCGGCGCGCTCGTTCTCGGGATGGCCGGCGTGGCCCTTGACCCACTTCCACTCCACCGTGTGCCGCGCCTGCGCCTCGTCGAGGCGGCGCCAGAGGTCCTCGTTCTTCACGGGCTTCTTCGTGGAGGTCTTCCAGCCGTTGCGCTTCCAGCCGTGCAGCCAGGAGGTGATGCCGCCCTTCACGTAGGCCGAATCGGTCACCACCGTGAGCGTCGAGGGCCGCTCCAGCGCCTCGAGGGCCGCGATCGCGGCCATCAGCTCCATGCGGTTGTTGGTAGTGTCCGCCTCGCCGCCCTTCAGCTCGCGCTCGCGCAGCACGGCGCCCCCGTCGCGGGCGACGAGGAGCGCGCCCCAGCCCCCGGGGCCGGGATTCCCGGAGCAGGCGCCGTCGGTATAGGCGAGGAGGTCAGGCATGACAGGGCACCCGTGGTTCGGAAGGGTCAGAGCGCCACCGGCAGGAGCAGGAGCACCACGCCGGCGGTGAGGAGGACGCGCAGGGTCATCCACCACGGCGGTGCGAGCGCGTGGCGCCAGAACAGCCAGTCGAGGCCGAGGAGGCCGACGAAGCCGGCGATCAGGGCCACGGCGGCGGCCTCGGCGCCGCCGCCGGTGGTGAAGAAGGCCCAGAGGGCCGGGAGCGTGGAGAGCGCGTAGCCGGTGGCGGCGACGCGGGCGTCCTCGGCCTTCGCTGCGAAGCCCCAGAGCACGCCCGACATGAAGGCGAGGATGATCGCGCCGTAGAACAGGCCCACGTAAGGTCCGACGAAGCGCGGGCCGACCCAGGCCGCGGTCTGCAGCGCGAGCCACGGCGACCACATCGTCAGCACGCCCCACAGGAACGGCAGCAGGCCGGCGAGGCCGAGCAGGAGCGGCGCGCGGGGGACGGGGGCGAACATGGGCGCGCTTGTGCCCCGCCGGGGCGCCGGGTGGAAGCGGGATCGTGGCGGCAGCGGTCAGGCCCGCTCCAGCGCCAGCCGCGCGGCAAGGGCTGCGAACACGCCGGCGAAGGCGCGGTTCAGCCAGGCCACGGCGCGGCGCGAGGCGAGGACGCGGGCGCGCAAGGTCGCGGCGAAGAGGCCGTAGAGGATGAACACCGCGAAGGTGAGGCCCATGAACACGGAGCCCAGCAACGCCATCTCGGCGGTGGCGCGGGCGGGGTCGCCGCTCAGGAAGGGCGGCAGGAGGGCGAGGAAGAAGATCGAGAGCTTCGGGTTGAGGATGTTGATCGCGGCGCCCCGTCCGGCGATGGCGAGAAGGCCACGGCCCTCGGCGCCCTCGGGGCGCACGGCGAGCGCGCCGGTCTGGCGCAGCGCACCCCAGGCCATCCAGAGGAGGTAGGCGACGCCGGCCCACTTCACCGTGGCGAACAGGAGCGCCGAGGCGTGGAGGATCGCCGCCAGCCCGAGGGTGGCGGCGGCGAGGTGGGGCACGATGCCCACCGTGCAGCCCGCGGCGGCGGCCACCGCGGCCCGGCGCCCCCGCCCGAGGCCCAGCGCGAGGGTGTAGACCACGCCGGTGCCGGGCGCGACGACCACCACGAGGGCGGTCACGAGGAACTGGAGGGAGATCATGGGGCGGGCCTCGCGGGTGGGACGCGGGCACCGTGGCGCGGCGGGCGGCGTGCGTCCAGCCGGGCGTGGGCCTCAGGCCGGCTCGCGCAGGACGCGGGGGACCTTGAACTCCACGGTCTCGCGGGCGGTGACGATCTCCTCGACCGCCACATCGTAGCGGGCGCGGAAGGCGTCCACGACCTCGTCGATGAGGACCTCGGGGGCCGACGCGCCGGCGGTGATGCCTACGGACGCGGCCCCCTCCAGCGCGCGCCAGTCGATGTCGGCGGCGCGCTGCACGAGCTGAGCGTAGCGGCAGCCCTCGCGGGCGCCGACCTCGACCAGCCGCTTCGAGTTCGAGGAGTTGGGCGCGCCCACCACCAAGAGCGCGTCGATGCGCGGCGCCATGGCCTTCACGGCCTCCTGGCGGTTGGTGGTGGCGTAGCAGATGTCCTCCTTGTGCGGCCCGACGATCGCCGGGAAGCGCCGCTGGAGGGCGGCCACGATCTCGGCGGTGTCATCTACCGAGAGAGTGGTCTGGGTGATGAAGGCCAGGCGCCCGGGGTCGCGGGGGGCAAGCGCGTCCACCCCCTCGACGGTCTCGACCAGCAGCACCTCGCCCGGGGGGAGCTGGCCCATGGTGCCCACGGTCTCGGGGTGGCCGGCGTGGCCGATCATCACCATCTGCAGGCCGTTCTCGTGGTGGCGGGCGGCCTCGATGTGGACCTTGGAGACCAGCGGGCAGGTGGCGTCCACGAACACCATCTCGCGCGCGGCGGCGGCGGCGGGCACCGATTTGGGCACGCCGTGGGCCGAGAAGATCACGGGGCGGTCCGGGGGGCACTCGTCGAGCTCTTCCACGAACACGGCGCCCTTGGCGCGGAGGCCGTCGACGACGTAGGCGTTGTGGACGATCTCATGGCGCACGTAGACCGGGGCGCCCCACTTCTCGAGCGCCATCTCCACGATCTTGATGGCCCGGTCCACGCCCGCGCAGAAGCCGCGCGGCGCGGCGAGGAGGAGCGTGAGGGGCGGCTTGGGGGCGTCGGTCATCGGCGTGTCTCCGTCTGCGCCCCACCTATGGGTCGAGGCGCTTCGGGTCCAGTGGGGGGGGGCGCCGCCCCCCGCGCTTCGCGCTCCCCCCGAGGTATTTGGGGCAAGGCGAGGATACCCCCTCATCTTGCCGGAAATACCTCGGGGGAGGCCCGCAGGGCCGGGGGCGGAGCCCCCTCCCCTACCGCCGCCAGTGCGTCGGCACGATCACCAGTGCGCCCACCGACGCCAGAATCGCGTTCCAGCCCTGCGCGCGGAAACCCACCCCGAACATGATCGACACGAAGTAGAACAGGAACGCCCCGCCCACGCAGATCACGATACTCTGGAGGATGCCGTTGTGGGTGAAGCCGGTCTTCTCGGAGAGGTAGCCGACGATGCCGGCGATCACGACCGTGCCCATGAGGGTCGGGAACATCAGCCGTCCTCCAGCATCGCGCCCGCATCGAGGCGCGCGCCGCGGCGCCAGTCGCCGGCGGCCATGGGCGCCTTGCCGGCGGGCTGAACCTCCAGGATCTCGACCGCGCCGGTGCCGGCGGCGACGCGGAGGCCCTCGGCGCCGATCACGGTGCCGGGCGCGCCCTCGCCCGCCACCGCGCGCGCGCGCAGAAGGCGCAGGCGCGCGCCGCCGCGCTCGGCGAAGGCGGCGGGGCTGGGGGACAAGCCGTTGACGTGGCGCGCCACGGCGGCGGCGTCGCCGTCCCAGTGGACGCGGGCCTCGGCCTTGTCGATCTTGGCGGCATAGGTGACGCCCGCTTCGGGCTGGGGCACGGGCGAGAGGCTCGGCAGCTTGGCCAGCGCCCGCACGGCGAGGCGGGCGCCCATCTCCGCGAGGCGGCCCGCGAGGTCGCCGGCGGTGTCGGTCTCGCCGATCTCGGTGTCCTCGCGCAGGAGCACGGGGCCGGTGTCGAGGCCCTGCTCCATCTGCATGATGCAAACCCCGGTGCGCGCGTCGCCGGCCATGACCGCCCGCTGGATCGGCGCCGCCCCGCGCCAGCGCGGCAGGAGCGAGGCGTGGACGTTGAGGCAGCCGTGTGCGGGGGCCTCGAGCACGGGCACGGGCAGGATCAGCCCGTAGGCGACGACCACGGCGGCCTCGGCGTCCAGGGCGGCGAAGGCGGCCTGCTCGGCCGCGTCGCGCAACGTCTTCGGCGTGCGGACCTCGACGCCCAGCGCTTCCGCCCGCGCCTGCACCGCCGAGGGGCGCGGGCGCTTGCCGCGGCCCGCGGGGCGCGCGGGCTGGGAATAGACGGCAACGACCTCGTGGCCCGCCTCGACGAGGGCATCGAGGACGGGGACCGCGAAGTCCGGCGTGCCCATGAAGATCAGGCGCACTTGCGGGCCTTGCGGAGCAGCATGTCGCGCCGGGTGCGGCTGAGGCGGTCGAAGAACATGCGTCCCTCCAGGTGGTCGATCTGGTGCTGGATCGACGTGGCCTCCAGCATCACGAAGTCGCGCTCGGTGCGCGCGCCGGTCTCGTCGAGGTAGCGGACCGTCACGGCGCGGGGGCGCGCGACCAGGGCCGAGACGCCCGGCAGGCAGGGCGACGCCTCCTCGTGGGGGCGCAGCTCGGCGCTGCTGGCGACGATCTCGGGATCGGCGAGGCGGATCGCGCCCCGGCCGGCGTCGACCACGGCGAGGCGGATCATCTCGCCGATCTGCGGCGCGGCGAGGCCGACGCCCGGCATGGCGCGCATGACCTCGATCATCTCGTCCCAGAGCGTGCGGTGGGCATCGGTGACCTCGCCCACGGGGGCGGCGGCGCGGCGCAGGCGCGGATCGGGCCAGCGCAGGATCGGGCGAGTCACGGCTGGGCCTCGTGGTCGAGGATCAGGACACCGTCCAAGTGGTCGATCTCGTGCTGGGCGCAGCGCGCGGCGAAGCCGTCCAGCACCGCCTCGCGGCGCAGGCCGCCCGCCCCGTCGAAGGCGATGCGGCAGGCCACGGGGCGCCGGACGCGGCGGGGGGTGTCCGGGATCGACAGGCACCCCTCCTCGGCCACGTCGGTCTCGTCCGAAACCCACACCACGGCGGGGTTCACGAACACCCGCGGGTCGGGCAGCCCCTCCTTCCACGAGGCGTCCATCACGAAGAGGCGCAGGGATTCGCCCACCTGCGGCCCGGCGAGGCCGCGGCCGGGCGCGGCGTACATCGCATCCAGCATGGCGCGGGCAAGCGCGGTCGCGTCGCCGGTGACGGGCGCGCACGGCTCCCGGAGCACCGGGTCGGGATGGAGGCGGATGCGCAGGGACGCGGCGGCGGCGGGGGCGGTCATGGGGGGCCGTATAGCGGCGCGAAGGCCAAGGCGCCACGGGGCGGCGCTACAGCGCCTCGCGCGCCCGCTCGCGCTTCAGCTTCACCATGCGCCGGGTGATCATCTGCCGCCGCATGGCGCCGATGTGGTCGATGAAGAGCCGCCCATCCAGGTGGTCGATCTCGTGCTGCACGCAGGTCGCCCAGAGGCCCTCCATGTCCTCCTGCCGCTCGGCGCCGCCCTCGTCGAGCCAGCGCACCGTCACCGCGGCGGGGCGGGTCACGTCGGCGAACTGGTCGGGGATCGACAGGCACCCCTCCTCGTAGGTCGAGGTGTCGTCCGAGGCGGCCACGATCTCGGGGTTGAACATCACGAGGGGGCGCGGCGCGGCGTCGTCCGCCTTGTCGCAGTCGAGCACGATCAGGCGCTCCAGCACGCCGACCTGCGGCGCGGCCAGCCCGATGCCGGGCGCGGCGTACATGGTCTCGAGCATGTCGGCGGCCAGCGCGCGGCGGGCGTCCGAGAGGTCGGGCACCGGCTCGCAGAGCTTCTTGAGGCGCGGATCGGGGTGAAGGAGGATGGGCCGCTTCATGCGCCAGCCCCTTACGCGGGCGCGCGAAACCGTGCAACTGCGTGAGCGTCCGGGGGCGCCTTGCCCCCGCCCGCGGCGCCGCTAGGGTCGCGCCCGAGGAGGAGCCCGCATGCCCCAGGACCACGCCGCCGACCCCCGCTTCGACGCGCCCATCGACCGGCGCGGCACCAACTGCATGAAGTGGGACGGGATGGAGGCGCTCTACGGCGTCCCGCCCTCGGACGGCATCGCCATGTGGGTCGCCGACATGGACTTCCGCCCGCCGCAGGTGGTCTCGGACGCGGTGGCGCGGCTGCACGAGCACGGCGTCTACGGCTACCCCGGCGCCGACGACGCGCACCGCGAGGCGGTCGCCTGGTGGATGCGCGAGCGGCACGGCTGGGCGCTGCGGCCCGAGTGGATCTTCACCACCCACGGGCTGGTGAACGGCACCGGCGTCTGCGTCGACGCCTTCACGCTGCCGGGCGACGGGGTGGTGCTGTTCACGCCCGTCTACCACGCCTTCGCGCGCGTGATCCGCGCCGCCGGGCGCCAGGTGGTGGAATGCGAGCTGCCCCTCGAGGACGGGCGCTACGTCTGCGACTTCGACGCCTGGGACGCGGAGGTGGCCGGATCGGGCGCGTCGATGATGATCCTGTGCTCGCCCCACAACCCCAACGGACGGGTGTGGTCGCGCGCGGAGCTGGAGGGCTTCGCCGCCTTCGCCCGCCGCCACGGGCTGGTGCTGGTGTCCGACGAGATCCACCACGACCTCGTCTATCCCGGCCACACCCACGTGCCGATGGCCAACGTGACGGGCCCCGAGGGGCTGGTGACCATGACGGCCACCACCAAGACCTTCAACATCGCCGGCGCCCACACCGGCAACGTCACCATTGAGGACCCAGGGCTCCGCCAGCGCTTCGCGCGGCGGAAGGGGGCGCTGGGGCTCTCGCCCTCGCTGTTCGGTCTGGAGATGGCCCGCGCGGCCTACTCGCCCGAGGGCGCCGAGTGGGTGGACGCGCTGATGCGCTACCTCGACCGCAACCGGCGGATCTTCGACGAGGGCGTCAACGCGATCCCCGGCGTGGGCTCGGTGGCGCTGGAGGCGACCTACCTGAGCTGGGTGGACTTCGGCGGCACCGGCATGAGCCACGAGGAGGTGGCGCGCCGCGTCGAGGGCGACGCGCGCATCGCCGCCAACCACGGCCCGACCTTCGGGCGCGGGGGCGAGAGCTTCCTGCGCTTCAACATCGCCACGACGCGGGCGAACGTGGAGCGGGCGGTGGAGCGGCTGCAGGCGGCGTTCTCGGATTTGCAGTGAGGGTTGGGGGGCTCCGCCCCCGCGCTTCGCACGTCCGGGGCTTCGCCCGTCCGCAGGCGGATCGGTCCACTGGACCGATCCCGGGAAGCCTGCAGACCCCCTCGGTATTTCCCTAGCGGCGACGAGGGTGCGGGTTTGAATGGGGACCGTCGCGTAACCCGTTGTCCGCCCGAGGAACCGTGCCCCCGGGGGACCGCGTTCGGACCCCGACAGCAACTCGGAAGGACGCACCATGCCGACGATCACCGACGCGAGGATCCTGATCCTCGCCACCGACGGCTTCGAGCAGTCGGAGCTGATGAAGCCCCTCGAGGACCTGCGCGCGAAGGGCGCCACGGTCCACGTCGCCACCCCCGGCGGCGGCTCGCTCAAGGGCTGGGACGGCGACGACTGGGGCAAGTCGCTTCAAGCGGACAAGGACCTCGCCGAGGTGGGCCCGGGCGACTACGACGCGCTCGTGCTGCCCGGCGGGCAGATCAACCCCGACCTCCTGCGCGTCGAGGACGCCGCGATCGCGCTGGTGAAGGGCTTCGCCGAGTCCGGCAAGCCCGTCGCCGCCGTGTGCCATGCGCCGTGGCTGCTGATCGAGGCGGGCCTCGCGTCGGGCCGCCGGATGACCTGCTACAAGAGCATCCGCACCGACCTTCGCAACGCCGGCGCCGACGTGGTCGACGAGCCGGTGGTGGTGGACGGCGGGTTCATCACCTCGCGCAACCCGGACGATCTGGACGCCTTCGTAGGCGCCATCGTGGACGCGGTCGAGGCCGCCGGGAGCCGCGCCGCCGCGTAAGGGATTCTTCACCCCCGCATGGCATTGGGCGGGGCCATGAGAGCCCCGCCCGAGCCCGACGTCGCCGACCCCATCGCCTTCGCCGCCGCGGCGCGCGACCGGGGCGTGATCGGCATGGTCCGCGAGGCGCTGGACCGCGGCCGCGTCATGCTGGCCTTCCAGCCCGTGGTCTCCGCCGCCACCGGCGCGGTGGCCTTCCACGAGGGGCTGGTCCGCGTACTCGATCCCACGGGCCGCATCATTCCCGCAGCGCAGTTCGTTGCCGTCGTCGAGGCGCAGGAGCTTGGGCGCCTTGTGGACTGCGCCGCGCTGCGCTGCGGCCTCGGCGCCCTGCGCCGCAACCCCGGCCTGCGCCTGTCGGTCAACATGTCGGCCCGCTCCATCGGCTACCCGCGCTGGACCGCCACGCTGAACCGCGGCCTCAAGGCCGACCCCTCCGCCGGAGAGCGCCTCATCCTGGAGATCAACGAGGACAGCGCCATGCGCGTCCCCGAACTGGTGGGCGGCCTGATCTCCGACCTGAGGGGGCGCGGCGTTAGCTTCGCGCTCGACGACTTCGGCGCCGGCCGCTCGGAGCTGCGCCACCTCGCGGGCCTCCTGTTCGACATCGTGAAGATCGACGGTGCCTTCGTGCGCGGCTGCGACACGGACGCCGACAGCCGGTGCATGCTCGAGGGGATCGCCGCCCTCGGCCGCAGCCTCGGCATGGCGACGGTGGCCGAGCGGGTCGAGACCCGGGCCGAGGCGGACTTCGCGGCGCGCGCCGGCGTGGACTGCCTGCAGGGCTACCTCTACGGCGCGCCCGAGGTCCGGCCGGTCTGGCTGCGCGGCGGCCCGGGCGAGGACCGCGCGAGCGCCTGAGGGTCGGGCGCGCCCTCCCCGCCCTCCCGGTCCCCTCCGCCGCACCGCGCCCCGACCCGGCGCGTCCCCCCCTTCCGCTTTGCATCGCCCCGCCCCGCGGAGTAGACGGGCCGGGACGAGACACTTGTCAGACCCCCAGGGAGACCCTTCCATGACCAACGTCGTCATCGCCTCCGCCGCCCGCACGCCGGTCGGCAGCTTCCTCGGCTCCTTCGCCAACACCCCCGCCCACGACCTCGGCACCGCCGTGATCCGGGCCGTGGTGGAGCGCGCCGGGATCGACGCGTCCGAGGTCTCCGAGACGATCCTGGGTCAGGTGCTGACGGCCGCGCAGGGCCAGAACCCCGCCCGCCAAGCCGCGATCAACGCCGGCCTCCCGCAGGAGGCCTCGGCCTGGGGCATCAACCAGGTCTGCGGCTCCGGCCTGCGCGCCGTCGCCCTCGGCGCCCAGCACATCCAGCTCGGCGACGCCGCCATCGTGGTCGCCGGCGGGCAGGAGAGCATGTCGCTCGCCCCCCACGCGCAGTCCATGCGCCAGGGCCAGAAGATGGGCGACATCAAGATGGTCGACACCATGATCCGCGACGGCCTCTGGGACGCCTTCAACGGCTACCACATGGGCCAGACCGCCGAGAACGTCGCCGAGAAGTGGCAGATCAGCCGCGACCAGCAGGACGAGTTCGCCGTGGCCTCCCAGAACAAGGCCGAGGCCGCCCAAAAGGCGGGCAAGTTCGACGAGGAGATCGTCGCCTACACCATCAAGGGCCGCAAGGGCGACACCGTGGTCGACAAGGACGAGTACATCCGCCACGGCGCCACGATGGAGGCCATGCAGAAGCTGCGCCCGGCCTTCACCAAGGACGGCTCGGTCACCGCCGCCAACGCCTCCGGCCTCAACGACGGCGCCGCCGCGACCCTCCTCATGAGCGCCGACGAGGCCGAGCGCCGGGGCATCGAGCCGCTGGCCCGCATCGCCTCCTACGCCACCGCCGGACTGGATCCGCAGTACATGGGCGTTGGCCCCATCTACGCCTCGCGCAAGGCGCTCGAGAAGGCTGGCTGGTCGGTGGACGACCTCGATCTGGTCGAGGCCAACGAGGCCTTCGCCGCGCAGGCCTGCGCCGTGAACAAGGACATGGGCTGGGATCCGTCGATCGTGAACGTGAACGGCGGCGCCATCGCCATCGGCCACCCCATCGGCGCCTCGGGCTGCCGCGTCCTGAACACCCTCCTGCACGAGATGAAGCGCCGCGACGCCAAGCGCGGCCTCGCCACCCTGTGCATCGGCGGCGGCATGGGCGTCGCCCTCTGCGTCGAGCGTCCCTGACGGTTGCGGGCAGGGCCCGACCGGCCCCGCCCCGACGCGCCCCGATGGCCGCACCCCGCCCCACCCCGAACACCGCCCCGGCCCCCGCGCCGGGGGCGGCGATCCGTCTGCACGGGGGGTGCACGGGGGGTGCACGCGGGGCGTACGCGTTAACGCTCAAGGACAGCTTGAGCGAATGAGCGCCGCGGACCGCACCCCTCTTCCCTACGAGCAGCTCGTCTTCTCGGGCGGCGGCCTGCGGTGTTTCTGGCACGGCGGCTGGATGGAGGCGGTGGGCGAGCGGTTCGCGCTGCGCCCCGAGCGCGTCACGGGCGTGTCGGGCGGGGCGCTCTCGGCGTCGTCCTGGATCGCGGACCGCGAGGCGTTTCTGTTCAAGCGCTTCAGCCGCGCGCTCCGGCGCAACGACGCGAACGTCGCCCTGGATGAGATCGACGGCGAGGACGGGCGCTCGCCGCACCAGCGGGTCTACGAGAGCATCGTCGAGGACGTGATCGACGCCGAGGCGCAGCGGCGCATCGCCGAAGGCCCCGCGTTCCAGATCTCGGTCTCGACCACCGGCGACGCCGCGGGCGCCTCGGCGCGCGCCCTGGCCGCCGGCGCGATCTACCAGATGGAGCAGGTCGTGGCGCCCACCCCGCGCCCGCGCCTGTCGTCCGCGGCGGGCGTCGAGCAGCGCCTGATCGACGCCCGCGCCGCCGCCCGCGAGGGGCGGCTGGCCGAGCTGGTCCGCATGGCCGCAACCGTTCCCCCCGCCTTCCGCCCCGACGCGTGGGACGGCGAGCCGGTCTACGACGGCGGCATGGTCGACAAGGCCCCCCTGCCCGACCCCGACCGGGGCCGGACCCTGGTGCTCCTGACCAAGCGCTTCCGCTCGCTCCCCGACGAGGCGCGCGTCGACTACGTCCAGCCCTCGGAATCGGTGCTGACCGGCTCGAAGCTCGACTTCACCGACCCCGCGCTCCTGCAGGAGGCGTGGGAGCAGGGACGCGCCGACGGCGAGGCCTGGCGCGACGACCCCGAACGGCACACGCATTAACTAGGAGGAGACCCACCATGGCACGGATCGCACTGGTCACCGGAGGCTCGCGCGGCATCGGCGCGGCCATCTCGAAGGCGCTCAAGGCGCAGGGCTGCGAGGTCGCCGCGACCTACGCCGGCAACGACGAGCGGGCGAAGCAGTTCACCGACGAGACCGGCATCAAGACCTACAAGTGGGACGTGGCCGACTACGAGGCCTGCAAGGCGGGCATCGCCGAGGTCGAGGGCGACCTCGGCCCCGTGGACATCCTGGTCAACAACGCCGGCATCACCCGCGACGCGCCGTTCCACAAGATGACGCCCGACCACTGGAAGCAGGTTATCGACACCAACCTGAACGGCGTCTTCAACATGACGCACAACGTCTGGGGCGGCATGCGCGAGCGCAAGTTCGGGCGCATCGTGACCATCTCGTCGATCAACGGCCAGAAGGGGCAGTTCGCCCAGGTGAACTACGCCGCCACCAAGGCCGGCGACATCGGCTTCACCAAGGCGCTGGCCCAGGAGGGCGCGCGCGCCGGCATCACCGTGAACGTGGTGGCCCCGGGCTACATCAACACCGACATGATGAGCACGATTCCCGAGAAGGTCATGGACCAGATCGTGGGCGGGATCCCCGTGGGCCGCCTCGGCGAGGCCGACGAGATCGCCCGCTGCGTGGCGTTCCTCGCGTCCGACGATTCGGGCTTCATCACCGGCTCGACGATCTCGGCGAACGGCGGGCAGTACATGAGCTGAGGGGTGGCCCTTGGTTGAGCTTGTAAGGCCCCCTCGCGGGGGCCTTCTTCGTTTGGGGGGCTTTGCCCCCAGCCCTTCGGGCCTCCCCCAAGGTATTTCGGAAACGAAGACATGAGGGTCGGTCCTAGAGCCGCGCCCCTTGGCGGCCCAGCCCGGTGCCCGGGGCACGGAAGCGCAGGAGGGAGCGGAAGGCGCGGGCACGCTCGGCATGGGCGCGGGCGATGGCCTCGTCGTAGGTGCGGCTGTGGCGGGTCTCGATCATCGGGCATTCCTTCGGTTCATGATCGTTCGCTGTGACCCGAAGATGCGCCCTACAACGCTTGCGCTCAAACGAGACTTTCGCGCGCCTCGCGCAAGATATATTTATGCGACCATGTCCGACCGCCTCCCCCCGCTCACCGCCCTGCGCGCCTTCGACGCCGCCGCGCGGCACCTGTCGTTCCAGGACGCCGCAGCCGAGCTATCGGTCACGCCTGCCGCCCTATCCTTCCAGATCAAGACGCTCGAGACGCATCTCGGCGCGCCCCTGTTCCGCCGCCTTCACCGCCAAGTGGAGCTGACCGAGGCGGGACGCGCGCTCGCCCCCCACGCGCGCGAGGGGTTCGCGGCGCTGCGGACGGGCTGGCGGGCGGCGGCGCGCAGTCTCGGAAGCGGGGAGCTCACGGTCACGGCGGGGCCGGCCTTCACCGCCCGCTGGCTGGCGCCGCGCATGTTCGCCTTCGCGCAGGACCACCCGGAGGTGGAGCTGCGCTTCGCGGCCACGCTGCGCCTCTTGGACGCCGCGCGCGACGAGGTGGACGTGGCGATCCGCTTCGGCCGCCGCCCCGAGGGGGGCGACCCGGGCCTGCGCGAGGTGCTGGCGGTGCGCGAGTGGATGATGCCGATGATGCCGCCCGCCCTCGCCGCCCGCTTCCCCGATGCCGCGAGCCTGCGGGACGCGCCGCTGATCCATCAGGACGAGCGGACCCTGCCCGCACCCCTGCCCGACTGGCCCGCGTGGTTCCGCGCCGCGGGACTTGCGCCGCCCGAGGCGCAGGGGCCGCGCTTCAGCCAGGCGGACCACGCGCTGGATGCCGCCGAGGCGGGGGCTGGCGTGGTGCTGGGACGCGCGGTGCTGGCCGACGGGGCGCTTCGGGCGGGCCGGCTGGTGGCGCCCTTCGGACCCGTTCTCGCGCCGCCCGAGACGTTCCGCGTGCTCTGCGCGCCGGGGGCGGAGGGGCGGCCCGCGGTGCGGGCGTTCCTCGGGTGGCTGGAGGAGGCGGTGGCGGACACCGGCTGCTGGTGCGAGGGGCGCGCCGTGGTCGCCTGAGACGCGAAGGCCCGCCCCCGGGGTCGGGAACGGGCCGGGCGTGCGGTCACGCGGCGCGCTGGCGGCGCGTCAGTGGACCGAGTGGCTGAGCCGCTCGATCTGCTGCTTGATCGCCAGCTTGCGCTTCTTCAGGTCGGCGAGGGTCAGGCTGTCGGAGCCGGGCGCGCGCGCCTCGCTCTCCACCTGTCGCGAAAGGGCCTCGTGCTTGCGGCGCAGCTCCTGAAGGTGCGTGTCCAGCGACATGGGCGTTCTCCTCTGCTGATGTTGGCCCACCGAGATGAGCATGGCCGGGGGCGGCCTGTCACGGAGAACTCCCGCCGCGCTGCGGAAAGTTGCAGCGGATTGTCGCTAACGAAGGCGGATCGCCGCCGCATCGCGCATCACCGCGGCGGCGGCCGGCGTGTAGACGTCGGCGCCGTCGCGGTGGGCCGCGCCGCGGTGGATCACGAGGGGCGGCAGGAGGCGCAGGGGCGCGCGGCGGTCCTTCTGCCCGCTCACCACGACGCGCCCCGCCTCGCGCCCCTCGCGCGCCGCCACGGGCAGCACGGCAAGCGCGCCGAGCCGGGGCGCCAGGGCGACGAGGAGGTCGGCGAGCCGGTCCGCGCGGGCGATCACGGTCACCGTGCCGCGCGGCCCGGCGCGGCGGATGGCGGCGTCGCACCACGCCGCCAGCGTGCCGCCCTCGGGCTCGCGCAGCGCCGCCTCGCGGGCCGGGTCGCGGGCCGGCAGGCCGCCCCGCGCGGCGAAGTAAGGCGGGTTCAGGATCACGTGGTCGAAGCTGCGCGCGCGCAAGGCGGCCGGCATGTCCAGCACGTCGCCCTCGGTCACGTCGCAGCCGTTGGCGCGGGCCATCGCGGCGGCCTCCGCGTCGCGCTCCAGCCCGTGGACCTCCGCTCCGGGCACCCGCGCGGCCACGCAGAGCATCGCCGCGCCCGCGCCGCAGCCGAGGTCGAGCACCGTGTCGCCCGGCCCCGCCGGGCAGGCGGCGGCGAGCAGCACCGCGTCTGAGCCTGCGCGGAAGCCCCCGCGCGCGGGCTGCCGGAGCAGCACCCGTCCGCCGAGCAGGGCGTCGCGGGTCATTCCGTGACGGAGAGGTCGTTGTCGCGCATCACGGCGGCGGCCATGAAGTGGTCGCGCTCGGCCACCATCAGCCGGCGGGGCAGGATTCCGATCGAGCCTTCGAGGACCGAGATGTTGGCGTCCAGAACGAACGAGGCTATACCCTCGCCGTCCAGCAGGGCCGAGGCGAAGGCGATCACCGTCGGGTCGTTGGTCCGCAAGAGCTCCCGCATGGGCGCACAGCTATGGGCACACCGCCCCGATGTCGAGAACGCCCGGAAGGCTCCCCTTTGACAGACCTCGCCCCCCCCGCGCCGCACGAGCGGCTGGCCTCGGCCTGCGCCCCCGAGATGGAGCGGGTGAACGCGCTGATCCGCCGGCGCATGGCCTCGGAGCACGCGCCCCGCATCCCCGAGGTCACGGCCCATCTGGTCGAGGCCGGTGGCAAGCGGGTGCGCCCCCTGCTCACCGTCGCGAGCGCCAAGCTGTGCGGCTACGCAGGTGAGGATCACGTGAAGCTGGCTGCGACGGTCGAGTTCATCCACACCGCCACGCTGCTCCACGACGACGTGGTGGACGAGAGCCGCGAGCGCCGGGGCCGGCCCACCGCCAACCTCCTGTGGGACAACCAGTCGAGCGTGCTGGTGGGCGACTACCTGTTCGCGCGCGCCTTCCAGCTGATGGTCGAGACCGGCTCGCTCCGGGTGCTCGACATCCTGTCGGGCGCCGCGGCCACGATCGCCGAGGGTGAGGTGCTGCAGCTCTCGGCCGCGCGCAACCTCGGGACCGACGAGGCGACCTACCTCAAGGTCGTGCGCGGCAAGACCGCAGCCCTGTTCGAGGCCGCCGCTGAGGTGGGCGGCGTGATCGCGGGCGTGCCCGAGCCGCAGGTGGCCGCGCTTGCCGAGTTCGGCGACGCGCTGGGGGTGAGCTTCCAGATCGTCGATGATTGGCTGGACTACGGCGGCGCCGGGGACGGCATCGGCAAGCGGCTGGGCGACGACTTCCGCGAGGGCAAGGTGACGCTTCCCGTGATCCGCGCGTTGGCCGGCGCCGACGAGGCGGAGCGGGCGTTCTGGCAGGGCGCGATCGAGCGGGGGCGCGCGGACGACTTCGCGCGGGCGCAGGCGATCCTGGCCCGGCACGGTGCGCTCGAAGCCACGCGGCTCGAGGCGCTGCGCTGGCGCGACCGGGCGGTGGCGGCGCTGGAGCGGGTGCCGGAGCATCCGATCCGGGAGATGCTGGCGGATCTGGCAGACTACGTGGTGGCGCGGGCGAACTAGGGGCGCGTCGCATCGCCCCGGCCTTGCGCCGGGGTCTCTGGGGGCCGGTAGCGCTTCGGGGGCGGAGTGGGTTGCGCGTTCGACGCCATGACCCCGGCGCAAGGCCGGGGCGGGGCCAACGGAAGCGGTGCCCCCCTACGCCAGAGTGCAGGCCTCGACCCACCAGCCGGGGCGCCGGAGGGCTTCGGCGGCGGCCTCGGCGGCGCGGCGGGTGGGCCAGAGGCCGAAGCAGGTCGCGCCGGAGCCGGACATGCGCGCGAGCGTGGCGCCTGCAGCGCGCAGGGCGTCGAGCCCCTCCCCCACGGCGGGCGCGGTAGCGCGAGCCGGGGCTTGCAGGTCGTTGCGGCAGCCTGCAAGCCAGCGCACCAATCCCTCCGCGTCCACGTCCGGCACCGCGCCCATCGCACTCCCGTCGCGCCGCTCCAGCGCCGCGAACACCGCGCCCGTGGGCACGGGCACGCCGGGGTTCACCAGCACCGCGTGGAGGGGGGGCATCGCGACCGGCTCGACCCGCTCGCCCGCCCCGCGCATCCGGGCGGCGCGGGCGGGCATGCAGACCGGAAGATCGGCGCCGAGGGCCATGAGGGTGTCCACGTCCAGCACGGCGCCCACGGCGCGCAGGGCGGCAGCGGCGTCGGACGATCCGCCGCCGATGCCGGCCGGGTGCGGCAGGTTCTTGCGCAGCGCAACCGCGCGGGGCGCGCCGGCGGCGCGGAGGGCGCGCAGCACGAGGTTGGTGCCGTCCGTAGGCACGCCGGCGGCGAAGGGTCCGTCCACCCGCAGCCCGTCGCCGGGGGCGAGGCACAGCCGGTCGCCCACGTCCGCGAAGGCGACGAGGCTGTCGAGCTCGTGGCGCCCGTCGAAGCGCCGCCCCGTCACGTGGAGCGCGAGGTTGACCTTCGCGGGCGCGAAGGCCCCCGCATCGCCTTCGGTCACTCGTCGGCGGCCTCGATCGGCCCGGCGCCGCCCTCCTCCTCGAGCACGCGGTCCAGCCCGACCTCGAGCTTGCGGCGGATGCGCTCCACCTCCTCCTCGCTCTCGGGCTCGAGGCTCAGGGCCCGGCGCCACTGGAAGCTGGCCTCGCGCTCGCGGCCCACCGTCCAGAGCACGTCGCCGAGGTGGTCGTTGATGAGCGGGTCGAGCGGCTGGAGTTGCACCGCGCGCTCCATCGGCGCCACGGCCTCGTCGTAGCGGCCCAGCCGGTAGAGCACCCAGCCCAGCGAGTCGGTGATGTAGCCGTCGTCGGGGCGCGCGGCGACGGCCTGCTCGATCATCCCGAGCGCCTCGTCGAGCTTGATGCGCTCCTCCACGAGGCTGTAGCCGAGGTAGTTCAGCACCAGCGGGTGGCCGGGGCGCAGCTCCAGCGCGCGGCGGAAGTCGGCCTCGGCCTGCTCGAAGCGGCCCGTCCGCTCGTAGCCGATGCCGCGGGCGTAGTGGAGGAACCAGTCGCGCTCGTCGATCGGCTCGCTGAGCTCGATGGCGCGGTCGTAGGCGTCCACGGCGCCGCGGTGGCGGTCGAGGCGGCGCAGCATGTCGCCCAGCGCGGTCCAGACCGCCGGCTCGGCGGGGAAGGTGCGCGAGAGGCCCTGCAGCACCTCGACGGCGGCATCCTCCTTGCCGGAGTTCAGCAGCACCTCGGCGCGGGCGATCTCGGCGCCGAAGAAGGCGGGATGGTCGGCCGGCACCTTGCCGAGCGCGGCGTTGGCGAGGGCGTGCTGGCTCTGGTCCTCGAGCAGCTCGCCGGTGAGGATCAGCGCGTCCACGTGGTCGGGGCGCAGCGCCGTGGCGGCGCGGGCGTTGATGAGCGTGAAGGTCGCGGGCGACTCGCCGGCCAGGAGGGCGGCGAGGGTGTAGTAGCTCTCGGCCATGCCCGCGCGGGCGTCCGGCACGGCGGTCCACTCGAGCGCCTCGCCGCGCTCCAGCCGCGCGAGGCGGTTCGCGAGCTCGGGGCCGCCGCCGGCGGCGAGCGCGTCGCGCAGGATGGTCTCGGCCTCGTCGCCCCGATCCAGCAGCGAGAGCACCTCGGCGCGGGCCAGGATGCCGCGCGCGTCGAGCTGGAGCGGTCCCGCCTCCTCTCCCGACAGAAGCGCCTCGGCGCCGGCGAGGTCGCCGCGCGCAGCGCGGGCGTAGGCGCGGTGGAGGTGGGCGAATGGCGCGAAGCTGCCGCTTTCGGCGAGGGTCTCGAAGGCGGTCTCGGCGGCGGCGGCGTCGCCGCGCGCGGCGGCGATCCATCCGCGCAGGAGGCCGTCGAGCAGCGCGCCGCCCACGCCCGCGTCCTCGATCAGCGCCTCGGCCCCGTCCCAGTCGCCCTCGACGAGCCGCTCGACCAGCTGGGCGGCGGCGCCGAAGCGAGAGGCGGCTTCCATCTCCGCGAGGCGTCCGGCGGCCTCGGCGGCCCGGTCGAAGCGGCCCAGCGCGCCGTAGATGATCACGGCGCTCTCGAGCACCTGCGCGGGCAGCTCCTCGCGGCGCATGAGGCGCGCGTAGTAGTCGCCCGCGGCGGCGTAGTCGTTGCCGAACCCAGCGATGCGGGCGGCGAGGTAGGGTCCGGCCAGGTCCTGCGCCTGCGCGGCGGGCGCGGCGAGCAGGGAGGCCGCGAGCAGGATCGCGCGGAGTGTCATGGATGTCCCTCGGAATACGGCCTTTGCGGCTTTGCGGCACGGTAGGGCGGGGGCCCGGTGAAGACAACGCGGGGGGCACAGGCCTCACGGGGGTGTGCGCGGGAGGATGCCGAAAACGCGCGCGGATCAGGCACGATTTGCGGTGAAGCAGCGCCCCGCATCTCCGTTGGAGGAATACCGAGGGGGTTCGCAGGCACCTTGGGATCGGTCCGGTGGACCGATCCGCCTGCGGACGGGCGGAGCCCCGGACGGTGCGGATCAACGGGGGCGGAGCCCCCTGCCCGGTTACAGGCTGCGAGCGGCTTGCATAGGGAGTGCCTAGCGGCGCCTTGCGCTTGCGCGCTCGGTTCCTCGTTCGGATCGGTCCACTGGACCGATCCGCCCCGCCGCCGGCCATGCCGGCGGCGGGGACACTCGTCACATGTTAGGATAGTTCGGCCCGTCCCCGCCCTGCGGCGGCGTCCAGACGATGTTCTGCGCCGGGTCCTTGATGTCGCAGGTCTTGCAGTGGACGCAGTTCTGGAAGTTGATCACGAACTTCGCGTCGTCCCCCTCGCCCACGAACTCGTAGACGCCCGCCGGGCAGTAGCGCGTCGACGGGCCCGCGTAGATCTTCAGGTCCACCTCCACGGGCTTGGCCGGGTCGCGCAGCTTGAGGTGCGCGGGCTGGCTCTCTTCGTGGTTGGTGAAGCTGTAGGCCACGTTGGTGAGGCGGTCGAAGCTGAGCTTGCCGTCGGGCTTGGGGTACTCGATCGGCTTGTGCTTCGCGGCCGGCTCGGTGGACTCGGCGTCGGACTTGCCGTGGCGGGTGGTGAAGGGCGACCAGCCCACGAGGTTGTTCATCCACATGGATGCCCCGCCAACGGTCATCGAGGCCACCAGCCCGTAGTTCGACCACAGCGGCTTCACGTTGCGTACCCGCTTGAGGTCCTTGCCGATGGGGCCTGTCCGCACCTCGGTGTCGTAGCTCTCCAACACGTCGCCCGCGCGGCCCGCCTCGATGGCCTCGTGGGCGGCCTCGGCCGCGGCCTTGCCCGACAGCATGGCGTTGTGGTTGCCCTTGATGCGGGGGACGTTGACCATGCCGGCCGCGCAGCCCAGCAGCGCGCCGCCCGGGAAGGCCGTCTTCGGCAGCGACTGCCAGCCGCCTTCCGTGATCGCGCGCGCGCCGTAGGCCACGCGCTTCCCGCCCTCCAGCAGCTCCGCGATCATCGGGTGATGCTTGAACTGCTGGAAGCTGAGGTAGGGGTTCACGTAAGGATTCTTGTAGTTCAGGTGCACCACGAAGCCGACGTAGACCTGGTTGTTCCCGAGGTGGTACACGAACGATCCGCCGCCCGCGTTGGAGCCTAGCGGCCAGCCCATCGTGTGCAGGACCTTGCCGGGCTGGGACTTCGCGGGGTCGATCTCCCACAGCTCCTTCATGCCGATGCCGTACTTCTGCGGCTCGGCGTCGGCATCGAGCCCGAAGCGCTCGATCACCTGCTTCGAGAGCGAGCCGCGCACGCCCTCGCCCAGCATCACGTAACGCCCATGCAGCTCCATGCCCGGCTCGTAGCCGTCGCCCTTGGTGCCGTCGGCGTTCAGGCCGAACTCGCCGGCCACGACGCCCCGCACGCGGTCGCCGTCCATGACCAGCTCGGAGCAGGCCATGCCGGGGAAGATCTCGACGCCCAAGGCCTCCGCCTGCTCGGCCATCCAGCGGCAGACGTTGCCCATGCTCACCACGTAGTTGCCGTGGTTGTTCATCAGCGGCGGCATGGCGACGTTGGGGATGCGGACCTTGCCCTCCTCGCCCAACACGTAAAAGTGGTCCGATGTGACCGGGGTGTCGAGCGGGGCGCCCTTTTCCTTCCAATCCGGGATCAGCGCGTCGAGGCCGACGGGGTCGAGCACCGCGCCCGACAGGATGTGCGCGCCCACCTCGGAGCCCTTTTCGAGCACCACCACAGAGCGCTCGGGGTCGAGCTGCTTGAGACGGATCGCCGCCGAGAGGCCGGCGGGACCGGCACCGACGATGACCACGTCGTACTCCATGGCTTCGCGTTCGATGGCCTCGGACATGGGATGCTCTCCGGAATTGCTGCGTTTGCGAACGTTGCGCAGAGGTATGGGAACCGCGGGAACGCGCGTCAATCGGGGCGGGGCGGTGTGACGCGGGGTTCCGGGGGTGATGGGCGCGTGGCGGCCGGGCGGCGTTCCGGGAAGCGCGCCGCTCGGGGAAGGTCGGGGGGCGTGCGGCTTGCGGTCCGCGAGCCGCACGCGCTTCCACCCCCCCGCCCGTTCCTCTAGCGTCGCCCCATGCTCCGCGCCCTCGCCCGCCGCGCCGTCTCGCTCGCGCTCAGCCTCGTGGCCGCGAGCGTGGTGATCTTCGCGATGCTGCAGGCGGTGCCGGGCGATCCGGCGGCGTTCATGTTGGGCCTCAACGCGCGCCCCGAGACCGTGGCTGCCCTGCGCGCCGAGCTGGGCCTCGAGGGCGGGTTGGTGGAGCGTTACGCCTCTTGGGTCGCGGGCATGGTGCGGGGCGACTTCGGCACCTCCTACACCTATCGCGTGCCGGTGGCCGACCTCGTGGCCGACCGGATCGGGGTAAGCGCACCGCTCGCCCTCTACGCCCTCGTCCTGACGGTCGCGGTGGCGATCCCGGTGGGCCTCTTGGCGGCGGCCTCGCGGGGCGGGCCGGCGGACTGGGGGGTGATGGGGGCGACGCAGCTCGGGATCGCGGTGCCGAACTTCTGGTTCGCGATGCTGCTCGTGCTCCTCTTCGCGGTCACCCTGCGCTGGGTCGGCGCCGGGGGCTTTCCGGGTTGGGACGATCCCGTGGCCGCGATGGGGGCGCTGACACTGCCAGCGGTGTCGCTCGCCCTGCCCCAGGCGTCGATCCTGGCGCGCGTGCTGCGCGGCGCGGTGCTGGACACGCTGGAGCAGGACTACGTGCGCACGGCGCGGGCGAAGGGCCTGAGCCGCCGCGCCGTGGTGGTGCGCCACGCGCTGCGCAACGCCATGATCCCGGTGCTGACGATCCTCGGGCTCCAGTTCTCGTTCCTGCTGGCGGGCGCCATCGTGATCGAGAACGTGTTCTTCCTGCCGGGGCTGGGGCGGCTGATCTTCCAGGGCATCACCCAGCGCGACCTCGTGGTGGTGCAGTCGGTGACGATGCTGCTCGTGGCCGCCGTGATCCTGGTGACGTTCCTCGTGGAGGTCGCTTATGCGGCCGCCGACCCCCGGCTACGGCGCCGGTGAGGGGGATGCGTATGAGTTGGGGCGTGCGGGTCGGCGCGGTGCTGACGGCGCTGGTGGCGGCAGCCGCGCTCCTGAGCCTCGTCTGGGTGCCCCACGACACCGCCGCCCTGAACATCGCCGCGCGCGGGCTCGCGCCGTCCTGGAGCCATCCGCTCGGCACCGATCACTTCGGGCGCGACATGGTGTCGATGCTGATGGAGGGCGCGCGTACCTCGATCGCAGTGGCGCTGGTGGCGGTGGGCATCGGGGTGGGCCTCGGCGTACCGCTGGGCCTGTGGGCCGCCGCCAAGCGGGGCTCCTGGGTGGACGAGGCGATCATGCGGGGCAACGACCTCGTGTTCGCGTTCCCGTCGCTGGTGATCGCGATCCTGATCACCGCCGTGTTCGGCCCCTCGGCGCTGAACGCGATCCTGGCGATCGGCATCTTCAACGTGCCCGTGTTCGCGCGCGTGGCCCGGGGTGGCGCCCTGCCCCTCTGGACGCTGGACTACGTCGCCGCCGCGCGAGTGGCCGGCAAGGGGCGTCTGCGAATCTCGGCCGAGCACATCCTGCCCAACGTCGCGAGCCTCCTCGTCGTGCAGGCCACTATCCAGTTCTCCCTGGGAATCCTCGCCGAGGCGG
This sequence comes from Jannaschia sp. W003, assembly GCF_025144335.1. Taxonomy (NCBI): domain Bacteria; kingdom Pseudomonadati; phylum Pseudomonadota; class Alphaproteobacteria; order Rhodobacterales; family Roseobacteraceae; genus Jannaschia; species Jannaschia sp. W003. The sequence goes on along the minus strand of NZ_CP083539.1, from coordinate 1,534,447 downwards.
CTCTGAGCTACGTCGGCCTCGGCGCCCAGCCGCCCACCGCGTCCTGGGGCCGGATGCTGAGCGATGCGCAGACCATGATCTACGTGGCACCGGAGCTGGCGGTCCTGCCGGGGCTGGCCATCGTGGTGACGGTGCTGGGTCTGAACCTGCTCGGCGATGGGCTGCGCGACGCGCTCGACCCGCGGCTGCGGCGGGTGCGGATGTGAAGGCGTCGGCTTCGGTGCGCCTTCGCTGCGGCCCCGTCCCGCCCGGCGGGAACCGCCGGGCAGCGGCCGTCCGCCCCCATGGGCGGCCGCTTCGCGACCACCCGCGGACGCCCCCTGCCCTCGCCGCATCGCGGGGCGCGTCCATGCCGCGCGCGCCTCGGTGACCGGCCCCCTGCTCGCCATCGACGGCCTCGACGTCGCGATCCACGGCGCGCCCGTGCTGCGCGGCGTCTCCCTGGAGGTGCGGCAGGGCGAAATCCTCGGGCTGGTGGGCGAGAGCGGGTCGGGCAAGTCCGTCACAGCCCTCGCCGCCATGGGTCTGCTGCCGAAGGGCGCCGCCGCTAGGGGTCGCATCCCGCTAGAGGGGCGCGACCTGCTCGCCTTGCGCGAGCGGGACTGGCTCGGGGTCCGGGGCGCGCGGATCGGGATGATCTTCCAGGAGCCGATGACCGCCTTGAACCCCGTGCACACGATCGGCGCGCAGGTGGCCGAGGGGCTGCGCCTCGCGGGCACGCCGCGCGCGGAGGCCCGGCGCGTCGCCCGCGCGCGCCTCGACCGGGTGGGGCTGGAGCGGATCGGGCTGGACCGCTTCCCGCACGAGCTGTCGGGCGGGCAGCGCCAGCGGGTCTGCATCGCCATGGCCATCGCCCGCCGCCCCGCCCTCCTAATCGCCGACGAGCCGACCACGGCGCTGGATGTCACCACGCAGGCGAAGGTCCTGGACCTCCTCCGCGACCTCGTGCGCGAGGAGGGCATGGGGATGCTGCTGATCACCCACGACCTCGGCGTGGTGGCCGAGACCGCGGACCGTGTGGCCGTCATGCGCCGGGGCGAGGTGGTGGAGCGGGGCGCCACCGAGGCGCTGTTCCGCACCCACCGCCACCCCTATACCCGCCAGCTCGTCGACGCGTCCCGCCCTTCGCCGCGCGCCGCGCGTCCGCAGGCGCCCGAACGGATGCTGGAGGCGCACGGGCTGGTGCGGCGCTACGGCGAGACGGTTGCCGTGGACGGGGTCAGCTTCGCGTTGCACCGGGGCGAGGCGCTGGGGCTGGTGGGCGAGAGCGGGTGCGGCAAGAGCACCCTCACGCGGATGCTGCTGGGACTGGAGGCACCGGATGCGGGCACCGTGAGCCTCCGGGGCCGGCCCGCGGGCGCGGCGATGGACCGGAGGCAGCGGGCCGACGTCTCCGTGGTGTTCCAGGACCCCTACGGCTCGTTCGACCCGCGCTGGACCGTGGCGCGGCTGGTGGCCGAGCCGTTCCACCTCACCGGGCGCCCCCCGGACTGGCGGGCGAAGGTGGGCGCGGCGCTGGAGGCGGTGGGGCTGGCGGCCTCGGACGCCGCCAAGCTGCCCCACGAGTTCTCGGGCGGGCAGCGCCAGCGCATCGCCATCGCCCGCGCGCTGGTCACCGATCCGGCCGTGCTGGTGCTGGACGAGGCCGTGAGCGCGCTCGACGTGCGGGTGCGGGCGCAGGTCCTGGGCCTCCTGCGCGCGCTGCAGGAGCGGCTGGGCCTGAGCTACCTGTTCATCTCCCACGACCTCACGGTGGTGCGCAGCCTCTGCGACCGGGTGCTGGTGATGCGGGCGGGGCGGATCGTGGAGGAGGGGCGCGCCGCCCTCGAGGCGCCGAAGCATCCCTACACGCGGACCCTGCTCGCGGCGGCGCCGCGCATCCCCGAGGGGTGGGTGGCCGAAGACGCGCCCCTGTCCTGAGCCTTCGGGTGCCGCCGGCGCAAGGCCGGTGCGACGCTCCGCCCCTCTGGCCCCTCGTCGCACCGCCCCTTACGCATCCCCCGAGGAGGACCGACCGATGAACTTCGACACCGCCCTGTGGTTCGACCCCGCCGAGATGCTGATCGGGGGCCGCTGGATCCGCGCGCACGACACGATGGCGCTGGAGAACCCGTCCACGGGCGAGGCGATCGGCGAGATCGCCCGCGGCGGCTCGGCCGAGATCGACGCCGCCGTGGCCGCCGCCCACGAGGCGATGCGCGGGCCGTGGGGGCGGACGCCAGCCTTCGAGCGGGGCCGCGTCCTCGCCCGGCTGGGGCGTCTGGTCGAGGAGCGGGTGGACGTGCTGGCGCTGCTGGAGGCGACCGACGTGGGCAAGCCGCTCGGTCAGGCGCGGGCCGACGCGGTGGCGCTCGCGCGCTACTGCGAGTTCTACGGCGGCGCCGCCGACAAGGTGCACGGACAGACGATCCCCTATCTCGACGGCTACACCGTCTACACCCTGCGCCAGCCGCACGGGGTCACGGGACACATCGTGCCGTGGAACTACCCCATGCAGATCATCGGCCGCTCGGTCGGCGCCGCGCTCGCCATGGGCAACGCCTGCGTCCTGAAGCCCGCCGAGGAGGCGTGCCTGACCGCGCTGGCCTTTGCGCGGCTGGCCGAGGAGGCGGGGCTGCCGCCCGGCGCGCTGAACGTCGTTCCGGGCACCGGCCCCGAGGCGGGCGCCGCCCTCGCTGGCCATCCCGGCGTCCATCACGTCAGCTTCACCGGCTCCGTGGCCGCAGGGACCGCCGTCCAGACGGCGGCGGCGGCCAACGCGGTGCCGGTGACGCTGGAGCTGGGGGGCAAGTCGCCGCAGATCGTGTTCGAGGACGCGGACCTGGACGACGCCCTGCCCTTCCTCGTCAATGCCGGCATCCAGAACGCCGGCCAGACCTGCTCGGCCGGCTCGCGCGTGCTGGTGCACCGCAGCCGCCACGACGAGGTGGTCGCGCGCATGGCCGAGCGCATCGCGGCGCTGCGGGTGGGGCCGGCAGTCGAGGACCTCGACGTCGGCCCGCTGATCTCGGCGCGCCAGCGCGGCATCGTGGAGGGGTTCCTCGCCCGCGCGGACGGTCTTGAGGTGGCGGCCACGGGGCGGATCGTGACCGATGCCGCCGGGCACTACGTCGCGCCGCACCTGCTCACGGGCGTGGCGCCGGGCCACGACCTCGCACAGTCCGAGATCTTCGGCCCCGTGCAGGTGGTGATCCCCTTCGAGGGCGAGGAGGAGGCCGTCGCGGTCGCCAACGGCACCGACTACGGGCTGGTGGCCGGCGTCTGGACCCGCGACGGCGCGCGCCAGATGCGCATGGCCCGCGACCTGCGCGCGGGGCAGGTGTTCCTGAACAACTACGGCGCCGGCGGCGGCGTGGAGCTGCCCTTCGGCGGCGTGGGCCGCTCGGGCCACGGGCGCGAGAAGGGCTTCGAGGCGCTCTACGGGTTCAGCCAGCTCAAGACGGTGGCGGCGCGGCATGGTTGATCCGTGGCCCTGGGCCTCGCTCGCGGCCGGGGCGGCGATGCTCTGGAACGCCGCGACCTACGGGGTATTCGCCCGCGACAAGCGCGCCGCGGTCGCGGGGGCGCGGCGCGTGCCCGAGCGCACGCTCCTGCTGATGGCCCTCCTGGGCGGGTCGCCGGGCGCCAAGCTGGCGCAGCGGCGCCTGCGCCACAAGACGCGCAAGGAGCCGTTCCGCACGGTGCTGAACGGGATCATGCTCGCGCAGGCCGGCGCGCTGCTGCTCGTGGTCCCCGGGGTCCGCGCCGCGATCGGTCGGATCGCGGCGGCGGCGTGGGACGTCGCGGGCGCAGGCCTTGCCTGAGGCGGCCGCGTCCCGAGGGGCTTAGGACCCGTAGAAGAACTCCTCGCGCACGATCCTGCCCCCGTCGACGTGGTAGACGGCGACCTCCTTCATGTCGAAGGTCTCGCCGCTCCCCTTGTTGCGGGCGCGCATCTCGAAGATCACGGCGAAGCGGTCGTCGCCGTGGGGGAACGGGTCGGACACCGTGGCGTCCAGCGTCTCGAAGGTGCTGTCCCACCACTGGTGCTTGCCACGGATGCCGTCGAGCCCGTGCACCTCGCGTCCCTGCCCCTGGTCCACCGCCTCGACGCTGACCGCGTCCTCCGCGTAGAGCTTGTCGAGGTTCTCCTCGGTGCGATTCTCGCGGCAGCCGGCCACCAGCTCGCGCGCCACATCCATCAAAGCCATCGCCCACTCCCCCGATTCGGAATGCTGCAGCGTAGCACGGCGCCCGCCGTTGCGGGGGCGGGAGTGCGTCCGTATATGCCCGCCATGCTGGACACCCCCACCAACCGCCCGCCCCTGCCCCCGGAGATCGGCCGCCGCCGGACCTTCGCGATCATCTCGCACCCCGACGCGGGCAAGACGACGCTGACCGAGAAGTTCCTGCTCTTCGGCGGCGCGATCCAGATGGCGGGACAGGTGCGCGCCAAGGGCGAGGCGCGGCGCACGCGCTCGGACTTCATGGCGATGGAGAAGGACCGGGGCATCTCTGTCTCGGCCTCGGCCATGTCGTTCGACTTCGCGCGAGGGCAGGACGAGTACCGCTTCAACCTCGTGGACACGCCGGGCCACTCGGACTTCTCCGAGGACACATACCGCACGCTGACGGCCGTGGACGCCGCCGTGATGGTGATCGACGGCGCCAAGGGCGTCGAGAGCCAGACCCAGAAGCTGTTCGAGGTCTGCCGCCTGCGCGACCTGCCGATCCTGACGTTCTGCAACAAGATGGACCGCGAGAGCCGCGACACCTTCGAGATCATCGACGAGATCCAGGAGAACCTGGCCATCGACGTGACGCCTGCCTCCTGGCCCATCGGCCGGGGGCGCGAGTTCGTGGGCTGCTACGACCTGCTGCACGACCGGCTGGAACTGATGGACCGCGCCGACCGCAACCGCGTCGCCGAGACCGTGGCGATCGAGGGGCTGGACGACCCGAGGCTCGCCGAGCACGTCCCCGCCGAGCTGCTCGACAACTTGCGCGAGGAGTTGGAGATGGCGCGCGGGCTGATGCCCGCCTTCGACCGCGTCGCCTTCCTGGAAGGCTCGCTGACGCCGATCTGGTTCGGCTCGGCGATCAACAGCTTCGGCGTGCGCGAGCTGATGACCGGCATCGCCGAGTTCGGCCCCGCGCCCCAGCCCCAGCGCGCCGAGCCGCGGCAGGTCTCGCCCGAGGAGACCAAGGTCGCGGGCTTCGTGTTCAAGGTGCAGGCCAACATGGACCCCAAGCACCGCGACCGCGTGGCCTTCGTGCGCCTCGCCTCCGGACACTTCGAGCGGGGCATGAAGCTGACGCACGTGCGATCCAAGAAGCCCATGGCGATCTCCAGCCCGGTGCTGTTCCTAGCCGCCGACCGCGAGTTGGCCGAGGAGGCCTGGGCCGGCGACATCATCGGCATTCCGAACCACGGGCAGCTGCGCATCGGTGACGCGCTGACCGAGGGCGAGGCGCTGAAGTTCACGGGCATCCCCTCGTTCGCGCCAGAGCTCCTGCAGTCGGTGCGCGCGGGCGATCCCATGAAGGCCAAGCACCTCGACAAGGCGCTGATGCAGTTCGCGGAGGAAGGCGCCGCCAAGGTGTTCAAGCCGGCGATCGGCTCGGGACACGTGGTGGGCGTGGTGGGCGCGCTCCAGTTCGAGGTGCTCGCCAGCCGGATCGAGCTGGAATACGGCCTGCCCGTGCGCTTCGAGGGCTCGCAGTTCACCTCGGCGCGCTGGGTCCACGGGCCCGACGCGGCGGTGGACGCGTTGGTGGCCAAGAACAAGCAGCACATCGCCCACGACAACGACGGCGACGTGGTGTTCCTGACCCGCCTCCAGTGGGACATCGACCGCGTGGTGCGCGACTTTCCGGAGATCACCCTGTCGGCGACGAAGGAGCTGATGGTGTGAGAAGTACCCCCATACAAGTTTCAGCTACATCGCCGGTCCATCTCATTTCACTTCTCAATGAGATTTCCCCTGATACTCATGGAGACCGACGCTTTCGGAAAGCATCTCGGGAATTCTGGATCATAGCCAAAGCGATCTCCAAGGTCAGAAATCTTCTACCAGACAGCAGTTTGCTGCTTCAGCATAGCGATCGCCCAGATTTTTGGCTCCAGAGTGATAATGCAAGCATTGCGATCGAAGTCACGAGTTTAATCCCAGAGATTTATGCGCAGGCGCTAGAGATATTGGGGGATACAGATCAACCCTACTCTGTTAACGGCCTCTTTATGGCTGGCGACTACCTCGGTAAATCCCTTCATCCTAAAAAGCGTGACAGACGTGAGGAAGTGAAGGAGTTGGTTGCTCGGGCGCTAGATTTCAAAGATCGTCCTTCATACGGAAATGATTGGGAAGAACGAATTACAAGGATGGTAGAGGCTAGGGTTCAAGAGAAGCTGACCAGAGCCCACAACTACCCCGACATTACGAATGCAACAGAGCGCTGGCTCGTCATCTATGATCGCGCTTCCCCAGCGGGAACAAATCTGAAACGTGCGGTTGCGGATTATCAGGCACGCAACCGCAGTTGCACACTTTTTGATACTGTTCTGTTTCTCACAAATGGGGAACTGTTTCGGCTACATTGACACCACTCTGGAGGTGGGTCCGTTCTGTTTGTCGCTTTTGCTCAAACCGTTAGAGGAATAGGACTGGTCGACCAGGATGCTCAAGATGGCCCCGGTGGAGCAGGCGTCGTTCGCGCTGCGGGGGCTGGGGGACTACTTAGCGAACGCGGTGCGGATCGAGCCGTCCGAGGGTCCGGGCGGGGTGCGGTGGTGGAGCGACTGGGCGTCCACCGCAAGGACGCTGCCGTAGCGAAGGCCCGCGGGTTCGCTCCCGCGGGCCTTCTGTTCGGGCGCTCCGTGAGTGGTCGCCGCGGATTCTGGTGCGCCCCGGGGGGGCGCGTGTTCGGGGGGACGTCGCTGCGCGGTGGTGGCGGCGAAGGCCACGTGCCTCCCCGCGACGTATCCTGACCCGAGGCACGGCGCGCCCTGCCCCGAGTTGCGGGGCCGGCGAAATTAACCGACGCTGGCCCCATGCCCCACCCCAACCGCGTCCACCCCGACGGTCGCTTCCGCGCCGACCCCGAGCCAGGCACCCTCATGGGCAATCGTGGCATCCTCCTCGACGACCGGGGCGAGGCGCTGCCCAAGCGCTGGGCGCACAAGGCGTGGGTGTGCTGCGCGCTGGAGTTCGGGGGGCGCCACCGCAAGTTGCGGCAGCCGGGGCGCTACACGGAGCTGTTCTTCCTCGACGAGGCGGTGGCGCTCGCGGCGGGACATCGGCCCTGCGGCACCTGCCGGCGCGCGGCCTTCGCGCGGTGGCGGGCGCTGTGGGACGAGGTGCACGGCGTGGCGGCGGTCCCGGCGATGGACGCCGTGCTGCACGAGGCGCGGGCCGAGCCGGGGGGCCGCCGCATGCGCCGGGGCCGGACGGACGACGTGGGCGCGTTGCCCGACGGTGCCTTCGCTGTCTGGGACGGCGCGCCGCATCTCGTCCACGGGGGCGCCCTGCGCCGCTTCGCGGCGGGCGGCTACGGGGCGCCGCGGCCCCTGCCCCATGGCCCCGCCGAGGTGCTGACGCCCGCGCCTACGCTCGCCCTGCTGCGGGCCGGATACGCCCCCGCGCTGCACCCCTCCGCCGCCTGACCCGCCTCTCGCGCGCGGAACCCGCGGCGATCCGTCACGTTTTCCCCTCGCAACCACGGGGAGGCGGCCATGTCCGGAAGCGGCCCGATCGAGGAGCCGGTCGACCAGATCGAGGACGTCGCCACGGACGCCGAGCGCATCTCCGTGGGCGACGTGCTCGATGCGCTCGGCGAGCAGGGCTTCGGACCCATCCTCCTCGTCTCCAGCCTCGCCATGCTGCTGCCTGTGGGCATGCTGCCGGGGATGCCCGCGGTGGTGGGCCTGATACTCGTGCTGACGGGCTGGCAGCTTCTGAAGGGCGGAGACGGGGTGCGGCTGCCGGGTTGGATCTCGCGCCGGACCTTCAGCGCCGAGCCGGTGCATCGCAGCCTGGAGCGCGCGCATCGCTGGACGCGCAAGGCCGACCGCCTCGTGGGGCCGCGCTGGACCGAGTGGGCGCGGCACCGCTACGCCCAGTGGGGCGGCGCGATCCTGACGATGCTATGCGGCGCGGTGATGATCGTGCTCGGCGCCGTGCCGGGACTTCCGGCGGCGCTGGCGCTGCCCGTGGCGCTGTTCGGTCTGGGCCTGACGGCCGACAACGGCGTGCTGGTGGCGCTGGCGGGCGTGCTGGTGATCCCGGTGATCGCGCTGATGCTGTGGCTCTCGCCGGTGCCGCTGCCCTGGGTCGGCGGCGGCTAGGCCGGCGCGCCCCGAGGGGCACGCCGGCGCGGGGCGTCAGGCGATCGTGACGTCCATGGTGATGTCCGCGTTCAGCAGCTTCGAGATCGGGCAGTTCTGCTTGGCCCCCTCGGCGGCCTCGCGCAGGGTCGACTCGTCGGCGCCGGGCGCCTTGATCGTGACGTCGAGGTGCGAGGCGGTGACCGCGAAGCCCCCGTCCTTCTCCTCGAGCTTCACGGCGGCCTTCGTATCGATCGCCTCGGCGGTCACGTCGTGCTGGCCGAGCACCATCGACAGCGCCATCGAGAAGCACGAGGCGTGGGCCGCCGCGATCATCTCCTCGGGGTTGGTGCCGGGCTTGTCCTCGAAGCGGGTGTTGAACCCGTAGGGGTTGTCCTTCAGCGCGCCCGAGCCGGTCGAGACGGTGCCCTTGCCCTCCTTGAGGGTTCCGGTCCAGTGGGCGCTGCCGCGTTTCGTGATGGCCATGGGTGGCCTCCTTTCGGTGTTCCTGTGCGGGCCGGCGAGCCGGCCATCGTTCGCGGGGGCGCAACGAACGCCGGCGGGGCGGCGTTCCCGCGCTGCACGCGCAGCATCGGTGCGCGGGTGCGGCGTCGCGGTGCGCGCCGTCCCATTGAACGGCCGCCGCCGGCTCCCCACTTCCTCCACGATCCGCCGCGTTGACCCGGCGCCGCGGGGTTGATAGCGGTTCCGCGCCTGTGAAGGCGCGGGCCCCGGGGCCATCCGCCCCCCTCCCGATCACGGACGCCCGGAACCCAAGCGTCCAGAAACCCCGGCGAAGCGGCAATGGGGCCGCACGCCAAGAGGACGCCGATGACGAAATTCTCCGACCTGGGCCTCAGCCCGAAGGTGCTCAAGGCCGTGGAGGCCGCGGGCTACGACACCCCCACCCCGATCCAGGCGGACGCGATCCCGCCCGCGCTCGAGGGCCGCGACGTCTTGGGCATCGCCCAGACCGGCACCGGCAAGACGGCCAGCTTCACGCTGCCGATGATTACCAAGCTCTCCAAGGGCCGCGCCCGCGCGCGGATGCCCCGCAGCCTCGTGCTCGCGCCCACGCGCGAGCTGGCCGCGCAGGTGGCCGAGAACTTCGACACCTACGCGGAAGGCTCGAAGCTGACCAAGGCGCTGCTGATCGGCGGCGTCAGCTTCAAGGAGCAGGAGCAGCTGATCGACCGCGGCGTCGACGTGCTGATCGCCACGCCCGGCCGCCTGATCGACCACTTCGAGCGCGGCAAGCTGCTGCTGACGGGCGTGCAGATCATGGTCGTCGACGAGGCCGACCGGATGCTCGACATGGGGTTCATCCCCGACATCGAGCGCATCTTCGAGATGACGCCCTTCACCCGCCAGACGCTGTTCTTCTCGGCCACCATGGCGCCCGAGATCGAGCGGATCACCAACACGTTCCTCTCGAACCCGGTGAAGATCGAGGTGGAGCGCCAGAACACCACCTCCAAGACCATCACTCAGGTGCTCGTGCGCGGCGACTCGCGCCGCCGGGACGTCGCCTTCAAGGACAAGCGCGCGATCCTGCGCGCGCTGATCGAGCGCGATGGCGAGGCCTGCAAGAACGCGATCGTGTTCTGCAACCGAAAGGTCGACGTGGACGTGGTGGCGAAGTCCATGAAGCAGCATGGGCTCGATGCCGCGCCGATCCACGGCGACCTCGACCAGTCCCAGCGCACGCGCACCCTCGACGGGTTCCGCGACGGGAGCCTGCGCTTCCTCGTGGCCTCCGACGTGGCGGCGCGCGGGCTCGACATTCCGGACGTGTCCCACGTGTTCAACTTCGACGTCCCCTCCCACGCCGAGGACTACGTCCACCGCATCGGCCGCACGGGCCGCGCGGGCAAGCTGGGAACGGCCTACACGATCGCGGTGCCGGCCGACGAGAAGTACCTCGACGCCATCGAGAAGCTGATCGGCCATCCGATCCCGGCGGGCGACAACCCGCTCGGCGGCGGCACCGGCGGCGATGCGGCGGAGGCCGAGGCCCCGGCGCGCGACGAGAAGCCCAAGACGCGGTCCCGCTCGCGCTCGCGCGGCAAGCCCCGCGACGAGGCGCCCGCCCAGGCCACGGCCGAAGCGGTCGAGGTCCCCGCCCCCGCCGAGGCGGCGCCCGCGGAGGCCGAGGCGCCCCGCGAGGAGGCCCCGCGCGAGCAACGCAGCAGCTCCGGGCGCGGCGGACGCTCGCGCGGCGGACGGGTACGCACGGGCGGCGGCGACGACCGTGGCGGCGCGCGCGTCGTGGGCCTCGGCGACCACGTGCCGGGGTTCATCGAGATGAGCTTCGCGGAACGGCGCGAGACCGAGGGCGTTCGCGGCTAGAGCTGCGGGTCATCCGCCGAAGACGAGAAAGGGCGCGCCGCCGGGCGCGCCCTTCTTCGTTCGGGAGGTTGCCCCGGCTCGCGCCGGGGCCTCGTCGCCTACTCCGAGGCCAGCCGGGTGATCAGCACCGTCACCTCGGGGCGCTTGCCGATCTCCTCCTGGGCGACCTGGTGCACGGCCTTCTTGATCAGCGCCTCCAGCGCGTCATCGTCGCCCGCGGTGCGGGTGTCGACGCGGCCCAGTCGCTGGCCGAGCTCGCGCTCCATCTCCTCGGCGAGGTCGCGCCCGGCGCGGCCCGATTCGGGCAGGCCGCGCAGGCTCACCCAGGCCTCCTCCATGATCTGGTCGTCGTCCTCGACCATCACGGCGACCACGGCGTGGCCGTTCAGCGCCATGCGGATGCGGTCGCGCACCACGCCGTCGAACTGGCCCACCAGCGTGGAGCCGTCGAGGTAGGTGCGCCCCGTCTCCACCCGGTCGATCACCGTGGGCTTGTTGCCCGCGAGATCGAGCATGGTGCCGTTCGGCGCCACAACGCCCTCGCGCCCGAGGCTGCGCGCGAGGCGCGCGTGCTCGCGCAGGTGGCGGTGCTCGCCGTGCATCGGGATCACCGATGCGGGATCCACGAGCGCGTGCATCGTCTCGAGGTCGGGGCGGTTGGCGTGGCCCGAGACGTGGAACAGGCCGTCGTCGTCGGTGACCACGTCGACGCCCATCTCCGAGAAGGCGTTCATAATCCGCGCCACCTCCTTCTCGTTGCCGGGAATGGTCTTGGACGAGAACAGGAACGTGTCGCCCTCGCGCATCTCCATGCCGAAGTACTTGCCCTGGCTCAGCTGCGCCGAGGCCGCGCGCCGCTCGCCCTGGCTGCCGGTGACGATCAGCATCAGGTTCTCGCGCGGGAGGCTGGCGGCGTCCTCGGGCGAGACGGTCTTGGGGAAGTCCGTGAGGATGCCCTCCTCGACGGCGGCCTCGGTCATGCGGCGCATGGCGCGGCCCATGAGGCAGATCGAGCGGCCCGCCGCCTCGCCGGCCCGCGCGAGCGAGACCAGGCGCGCGACATTGGAGGCGAAGGTGGTGGCGACGAACATGCCCTTCGATCCGGCGACCAGCTCGCGGATGTTGGGGCCGACGAGGCTCTCGGAGCGGCCCTCGTGCTTGTTGAACACGTTGGTCGAGTCGCACACTAGCGCGCGCACGCCGCCCTTGGCGACCTCGCGGAAGCTGTCGGCGTCGAAGGCCTCGCCCAAGACGGGCACGAGGTCGATCTTGAAGTCGCCCGTGTGGACAATGCGGCCCGCGGGCGTGTCGATCACCAGCGCCGACGACTCGGGGATCGAGTGCGAGATCGGCAGGAAGCCGACCTTGAACGGCCCCGCCTCGACCTGCGCGGGCCAGGGCTCGGAGACGACCACAGCGCGCTCGTCGTGGCCCTGCTCCTTGAGCTTGCGGCGGGCGTGGTTGGCGGTGAAGCGGCGGCAGTGCACGGCGGGGCCGCCGAGGCGCCCGTGGAGGTGGCCGATCCCGCCCACGTGGTCCTCGTGGGCGTGGGTCACGAACACCGCCTCCAGGCGGTCGAGCTTGTCCATCAGCCACGAGACGTCGGGAAGGATGATGTCGACGCCGGGGGTGGTGTCCATGTCCGGGAAGGCGATGCCCAGATCCACGAGGATCAGGCGTTCCTTCCCCTCGGGGCCGTAGCCGTAGACGTAGGCGTTCATTCCGATCTCGCCGGCGCCTCCGAGTGGTAGGTAGATGAGGCGGTCTCTGCTCATGGATTGTCCTTGTTGAATCGGTGGATGACGGTCAGGCCGTGCATCGTGAGGTCACCCTCGAGGTGGTCGAAGAGGTCTTCGGATTGCTGGAAGAGGGGCGCGAGCCCGCCGGTGGAGACAACGGTCATGGACCGGTCCCGTTCCGCGCGGATGCGGGCGGTGATCTCCTTCACCAGCCCGACGTAGCCCCAGAAGATGCCCGACTGCATGCAGGCCACCGTGTTCGTGCCCACCACGCGCTGCGGGTGGGTGATGTCGACGTGCGGCAGCGCGGCGGCCGCCATGTGCAGCGCCTCCAGCGAAAGGTTCACGCCGGGGGCGATGACGCCGCCCACGTAGGCCCCGTCGGTGTCCACTACGTCGAAAGTCGTGGCGGTGCCGAAGTCGACGATGATGAGGTCGCCGCCGTGGCGGTCGAAGCCGCCGGCGCTGTTGACCAGCCGGTCGGGGCCGACGGTGGTGCCCTCGTCCACCCGCGGAGGCACCGGCAGGCGGCACTCGGGCTTGCCGACCACGAGGGGGCGGGTGCCGAAGTAGCGGTCGCACAGGACGCGCAGGTTGAACACGACCCGGGGCACCGTGGAGGACACGATGCAGTCCGTGATCGTCACCTCCAGGTCGTGGAGGCGCATCATGGTGCGCAGCCAGGTGTAGTACTCGTCGGCGGTGCGCTGATGCTGGGTGGCCATGCGCCACTCGGCCGCGAAGCGCGTCCCGTCCCAGAGCGCGAAAACGGTGTTGGTGTTGCCGCAGTCGATCGTCAGGAGCATGGGCGGCCTCCGAAGAACACGTCGCCCGCCGGGATCGCGCGGCGGCCGCCGGGCGTGCGCATCACGAAGTGGCCGGCCGCATCGACGTCCTCGAAGGTGCCGGGCACGGTCTCGGCGGGCAGGCGCGCGGTGGCCGGGGCGCCGAGGCCGTGGGCGCGGGCCAGCCAGTCGCGGCGCAGGGGCGCGAAGCCCTCGGCGATCAGGCGCGCCTCCTCGGCCGCGAAGCGGGGGGCGAGCGCGTCCAGCAGGGCCTCGGGGGCGACGCGTCCGTCCAGGGACGCGGGCGGCAGCGCGCCGGGCTCCAGCGCGGACGTGTCGGGTGCGGCGGCGAGGTTCACGCCGACGCCAAGCACCACGAGCTCCGGATCGGGCGCCTCGAGGAGGATGCCGGCGAGCTTGGCGCCTCCGAGCAGCACGTCGTTGGGCCACTTGAGCGCCAACCCCTCCACGCCGAACGCCTCCAGCGCGTCGAGGAGGGCCAGCGAGGCAGCGAAGGAGCGCAGGGCGTGGTCGGCGGGCGTGCCGGGCGGGCGCCAGGCCAGCGAGGCGGCGAAGTTGCCCAGCGGCATGGCCCAGGGGCGCCCCCGGCGGCCCCGCGCCGCGGTCTGCGCGTGGGCCAGCACCCAGAGCGGTGCGGAGGCGGCACGGAGGCGCGCCTCCTCGGAGGTGGAGCCGACCGTGCCCAGAACGATGCGGCCGACGCCCTCGGGCCAGCTCAAGCGCGGCAACGCATCACGGCACCAGCGTCAGGGCGGCGGCGGCGGCCACGCCCTCGAGGCCGAACATGTTGACGACGCCGAGCACCATGATCGCGGCCGCGGCCACCAGCGTGACCCACGGCAGGGTCCGCATCCCTGCGTCGAGGGGCGCGTCCTCCTCGCCGAAGTACATGTAGAACACGATGCGCAGGTAGTAGAACGCGCCGATGACGCTGGCGATCACGCCGAGGATGGCGAGCCAGGTGAGACCCGCGTTCACCGCAGCCTGCAGCACGTAGAGTTTGGCGAAGAAGCCCACGAGGGGCGGAATGCCGGCAAGGCTGAACATCAGCACCAGGAGGGCCAGCGCGCGGCCCGGATGGCGGTCCGATAGCCGGTTGAGCGAGGCGATGTCGGTGGTCTCGCGCCCGTCGCGGGTCATCGACAAGATGAAGGCGAAGGTGCCGAGGTTCATGACGACGTAGATCGCCATGTAGAGCAGCATCGCCTGCACACCCGCGGCCGTGCCGGCGGCGAGGCCCATCAGCGCGTAGCCCATGTGGGCGATCGAGGAGTAGGCCATGAGGCGCTTGATGTCGCGCTGGCCGATCGCGGCGATGGCGCCGAGGAACATCGAGATCACCGACAACACCACGACGATCTGCTGCCAGTCGGCCACGGCGCCGCCAAAGGCGCCGTAGGTGACGCGGGCGAACATCGCCATGGCGGCGACCTTGGGGGCGGTGGCCATGAGCGAGGTGATCGGCGTGGGCGCGCCCTCGTAGACGTCCGGGGTCCACATGTGGAACGGCGCGGCCGAGATCTTGAAGGCGAGGCCGGCCAGCAGGAACACGAGGCCGAACAGGAGGCCGAGGGCGAGGTGCCCGTCGATGGCGGCGGCGATCACGGTGCGGAAGTTGGTGGAGCCGGTGTAGCCGTAGACGAGGCTGATGCCGTAGAGCAGCAGGCCCGACGACAGGGCGCCGAGCACGAAGTACTTGAGGCCCGCCTCGGTGGAGCGCGCGGAGTCGCGGCGCAGGGCGGCCAGCACGTAGAGCGACAGCGACTGCAGCTCGAGGCCCATGTAGAGGGTCAGGAGGTCGTTCGAGGCCACCATCACCATCATGCCGACGACGGCGAGGGTGACGATCAGGGGGTACTCGAACTTCAGCAGCGCGTGGCGCTCCATCCAGTCGGTGGACATCAGCAGCACGACGGCAGCGGAGAGAAGGATGGTGACCTGCGCGAAGCGGGCGAAGCCGTCCTTCAGGACCATGCCGCCGAAGCCGAGGCCGTTGGCATCGGTCACGCCGATCCAGAAGGCGACCACCACCAGCACGGCGGCGGTCATCCAGGTCAGCGGCTTGGCCATGGCGTCCTTGCCGCCGTAGACGCCGGCGAGCAGCGAGCCCATGGCCCAGACGGCGAGCACGATCTCGGGAAGGACGGTGGAGAGGTCGGCGGACATCGCGGATTCCTAGTGGTCGGCCGCGGCGACGGCGGTGTGGAGGTCGAGGTTGGCCGTGGCCACGTCGTAGCGCGCGACCAGCTCGGCCACCGAGGGGCCGATGACGTCGGTGACGAGGCTGGGATAGACCCCGAGCAGGATTGTGAAGAAGATCAGCGGCGCAAAGATCGCGCGCTCGCGGCCCGTCATGTCGGTAATCGAGCGCAGGGATTCTTTGATCAGGTCCCCGAACACCACCCGGCGGTAGAGCCACAGCGCGTAGCCCGCCGACAGGATCACGCCGGTGCAGGCGATCACGCCGATGATGGTGGAGACTTGGAACACGCCCATGAGGGTGAGGAACTCGCCCACGAACCCGGAGGTGCCCGGCAGGCCGACGTTGGCCAGCGTGAAGAGCATGAAGACGGCGGCATAGGCCGGCATCCGGTTCACGAGCCCGCCATAGGCGGCGATGTCGCGGGTGTGCATCCGGTCGTAGATCACGCCCACGCACAGGAAGAGCGCGCCGGAGATGAAGCCGTGGCTGATCATCTGAAAGATCGCGCCGTCGATGCCCTGCCGGTTGGCGGCGAAGATGCCCATGGTCACGAAGCCCATGTGGGCAACCGAGGAGTAGGCGATCAGCTTCTTCATGTCCTCCTGCATCAGCGCCACCAGCGAGGTGTAGACGATGGCGATCACGGACAGCCACAGCACGAGGGGGCCGAGGATCTCGGAGCCCACGGGGAACATCGGCAGGGAGAAGCGCAGGAAGCCGTAGCCGCCCATCTTCAGGAGGATCGCGGCCAGCACCACGGAGCCGGCGGTGGGCGCCTGCACGTGGGCATCGGGCAGCCAGGTGTGCACGGGCCACATGGGCATCTTCACCGCGAACGACGCGAAGAAGGCGAGCCAGAGCAGCGTCTGCATGCCGCCCGGGATGGTGATCCCGAGGACCGAGAGCGTGTCGAAGGCGAAGCGGTGCTCCAGCAACGCGGGGATGTCGGTGGTGCCGGCGTCCACGTACATGGCGATCATGGCGACCAGCATCAGCACCGAGCCGAGCAGGGTGTAGAGGAAGAACTTGAAGGATGCGTAGATGCGCTCCTTGCCGCCCCAGATGCCGATGATCAGGAACATCGGGATCAGGCCCGCCTCGAAGAAGAGGTAGAACAGGATCAGGTCGAGCGCCGAGAACACGCCGAGCATCAGCGTCTCGAGCACCAGGAGCGCGACCATGTAGTCCTTCACCCGGTGGGTCACGGTCCAGCAGGACGCGATCACCAGCGGCATGAGGAAGGTGGTCAGCATCACGAACAGGATCGAGATGCCGTCCACGCCCATCTTGTAGCGCAAACCGAGCAGCCACTCGCGGTCCTCCAGGAACTGGAAGCCGGTGTCGGCCGGGTCGAACCCGGTCAGGAGGAAGATCGAGACCAGGAACGTGAAGCCGGTCGCGCCGAGGGCGAGCCACTTGGCGTTGCGCTGCGCCGCCTCGTCGTCGCCGCGCAGGAACAGGGCCAGGATCGCCGCGGCGATCAGCGGCGTGAAGGTGATGATCGAGAGAAGGTTGTCCATGGGGGCTTCAGTTCGCGGCGGCCAGCGTCATCCAGGTGATCAGGGCGACGAGCCCCAGCACCATCGTGAAGGCGTAGGTGAAGATGTAACCCGACTGGGCGCGATTGAGCCACTTGGTGGCGGTGGGCACGGCGCCCATGGCGAGGCCGTTGATGGTCCCGTCGATGACGTCGCCGTCGCCGCGCTTCCACAGGAAGCGGCCCAGGAACTTGGCGGGGTTCACGAAGACGTACTGGTAGATTTCGTCGAAGTACCACTTGTTGAGCAGGAACCGGTAGAGCGGCGGAACGGTGCGCGCCCAGGCCCCCGGCAGCGCGGTGCTGCGCAGGTAGAACAGCCAAGCCGTGCCCAGCCCCAGCAGCATCGCCACGAAGGGCGAAACCTTGACCCACTTCGGCACCTCGTGGGCCTCGTGGATCACGTGGTTCTCGGGGCCGATGAAGATCGCGCCCTCGCCCGGCTCCTGCAGGGGACGGTCGGCGGCGTGGTCGTCGGCGACGGCGGCGACGGCGGTGCCCTCGTCCGTGGCGACGATCGCGGCCTCGGCCTCATCGTCGCCGTGCCCGTCCTCGACCAGCGGCGCGCCGTGCTCCACCGCGGCGTGGGTGGAGATGCCGAACCACGCGTCGACGCTGGACTGCGAGCCGAAGAACGGCCCGTACCAGACCATGCCGGCCAGCACCGAGCCCACGGCCAGCACGCCGAGGGGCGCGGTCATCACCAGCGGGCTCTCGTGGGCGTGCTCGTGGGTGTGCCGGTCGCCGCGCGGCTTGCCGAAGAAGGTGAGGAACATCAGGCGCCACGAGTAGAACGAGGTGAGTGCGGCGGCCACGACCAGCAGCCAGAACACGATCCCGCCCTGCGTGCCCGCGAAGGCCGACTCGATCACGGCGTCCTTAGACAGGAAGCCCGCGAAGCCGATGTGGGTCAGCGGGATGCCGACGCCGGTGATGGCGAGGGTGCCGATCATCATCGCCCAGAAGGTATAGGGGATCTTCGTGCGCAGGCCGCCGTAGTTCCGCATGTCCTGCTCGTGGTGCATCGCGTGGATCACCGAGCCGGCGCCGAGGAACAGCATCGCCTTGAAGAAGGCGTGGGTGAAGAGGTGGAACATGGCGACCGAGTACGCGCCCACGCCGGCGGCCACGAACATGTAGCCGAGCTGCGACATGGTGGAGTAGGCGATCACGCGCTTGATGTCGTTCTGCACCAGCCCGATCGTGGCGGCCACGAAGGCGGTCAGCGCGCCCATGACGGCGACGAAGGCCATGGCGTTCGGCGCGAACTCCAGCACCGGCGACATGCGGCAGACCAGGAACACGCCCGCGGTCACCATGGTGGCGGCGTGGATCAGGGCCGAGACGGGGGTCGGGCCTTCCATGGCGTCAGGCAGCCAGGTGTGGAGGCCCAGCTGCGCGGACTTGCCGGCGGCGCCGATGAACAGGAGCACGGCGACGAGCTCGGCGGCGTTGAAGGTGCCGCCTATGAACTCGAGGTTGATGTCGGCGATCAGGGGCGCGGCGGCGAAGATGTCGCGGAACTGGATCGAGTCGACCAGGAAGAACAGCGCGAAGATGCCCAGGAGGAAGCCGAAGTCGCCCACGCGGTTGACGATGAACGCCTTCATGGCGGCGGCGCCTGCGCTCGGCTTGCGCCAGTAGAAGCCGATCAAGAGGTAGGAGGCGACGCCCACGCCCTCCCAGCCGAAGAAGAGCTGGAGCAGGTTGTCGGCCGTGATCAGCGTCAGCATCGCGAAGGTGAAGAAGCTGAGGTAGGCGAAGAAGCGCGGCTTGTAGGTCTCGCCCTCGCGCCACTGGGGGTCGTGGTCCATGTAGCCGAAGCTGTAGAGGTGCACGAGCGCCGAGACGGTGGTGACCACCACCAGCATGATCGAGACCAGCCGGTCGAGGCGGATCGACCAGTCGGTGGCGAGCGTGCCGCTCTCGATCCAGCGCATGAGGTTGACGTGGCGGATCTCGGCGGGGTCGTGGCTCAGGAATACGACCCACGACAGGAGCATTGCGAGGAACAGCAGGCCGGTCGCGGTGAAGAGCGCAGCGCGCTCGCCGATGAAGCGCCAGCCGAAGCCGCAGATCAGCGCGCCCACGAGGGGCGCGAGGAGGATGATCGTCAGCATGTCAGCCCCTCAGCCGGTTCACGTCTTCGACGTCGATGGTGCCGCGGTTGCGGAAGAAGCACACGAGGATGGCCAGCCCGATGGCGGCCTCGGCGGCGGCCACGGTCAGCACGAACAGCGTGAACACCTGCCCCGAGATGTCGGCCAGGAAGGCCGAAAAGGCGACGAAGTTGATGTTCACGGCGAGCAGGATCAGCTCGACGCTCATCAGGATGATGATGACGTTCTTGCGGTTCAAGAAGATGCCGAAGACGCCGATCACGAAGAGCGCGGCGGCGACCGTCAGGTAGTGCTCGAGTCCGATCATGTGTCCCTCGCGTGGGTCTGCTGCCCCGTTTGGCCGCGGCCTACAGGAAGCTGAAGCCGCCGAAAACCAGGATGATCAGCACGACGATGATGATGATGAGGGTGGTGCGGGACATGGGTCGTCCTCCTGTCGGGCGGCCCCGGGATGGGACCGCGGATGGGTCGGCTCAGAGCCCCTGCCCCGGCTTCACGTCGGTGGTGCGCATGGCCTTGGCCGGATCGCGCCAGATCTGCTGCAGGATGTCCTGGCGCTTGACGTCCTTGCGGTGCCGCAGCGTGAGGGCGATGGCGCCGATCATGGCGACCAGCAGGATCAGGCCCGCGAGCTGGAAGGCCAGCAGGTAGTCGTCGTAGAGCACCAGCCCGATGGCCGCGGTGTTTTGCTCGGCAAGCGGCACCAGCGTGGCGATGCCGTCGGCAACCACGACGCCCTCGGCCGATTCCCACACGCCGTAGGCGATGGTGAGCTGCATCAGGAGCACCAGCCCGATCAGGCCCGCCAGCGGCACGTAGCGCGCCATCTCGGCCTTCAGCTCGGCGAAGTCGATGTCGAGCATCATCACCACGAACAGGAACAGCACCGCCACCGCGCCCACGTAGACGATCACCAGCAGCATGGCGACGAACTCGGCGCCCAGCAGCACGAAGAGGCCGGCAGTGGAGAGGAAAGTGAGGATCAGCCACAGCACCGAGTGGACCGGGTTGCGGGACACGACGGTCATCAGCCCGCCCAGGATCACGAGGGCGGCGAACAGGTAGAAGGCGAAGTCGGCGACGGTCATTTCTTCTCCAGAACCTCGTTGGCGAGGGTCATGGCCTTGTTCATGGCGGGCAGGCCGCCGAACAGGCCCATGAGGCCGATGGTCTCGGCGACCTCCTGCGGGGTGGCGCCCTGCTCCACGGCCTGGCGGACCGTGATGCGGATCTGGCTCTCGGCCTGCGCGCCCAGCACGGTGAGGCCGGCGAGGGTCAGCAGCATCTTCGTCTTGGCGTCGAGCCCTTCGGGGTTCATGCCCTTGCCGGCGAACTGCTCGACCATGTCGCCGGGCATGGTGGGCCAGAGCTTCTCGAAGCCCTGGGGCGTGAAGTGCTCCAGCGCGGGGTTCATGGTCTTCGCCATGTCCTGCATCTGCGCCATCCACTGGGCGAAGGGGTTGGGCGCGTCGGTCATTCCGTGTCCCCTTCGAGCGCTTCCACCCGCTCCTCGACCTGATGGATGTAGCCCGCGATCGAGGTCAGGATCACGCCTTGCCCGCCGATGAGGGACCGCAGGTCCTTCAGTTCGCGCTTCACCTCGCTGCGGAACGCGGCGCGCTCCTCGCGCGAGGCGTGTTGCTCGTCGCGGATCTCCCGAAGCTGGGTCAGGATGAGGTTCTCGACATTCTCGCTCATCGGTAGGGCGCGTCCAGCTCGATGTTCTTGGCGATCAGCGCTTCCCAGCGATCGCCGTTCGCGAGCAGCTTCTCCTTGTCGTAGAACAGCTCCTCGCGGGTCTCGGTGGCGAACTCGAAGTTGGGGCCCTCGACCACGGCGTCCACGGGGCAGGCCTCCTGGCAGAAGCCGCAGTAGATGCACTTGGTCATGTCGATGTCGTAGCGCGTGGTGCGGCGCGAGCCGTCCTCGCGCGGCTCGGCGTCGATGGTGATCGCCTGGGCAGGGCAGATCGCCTCGCACAGCTTGCAGGCGATGCACCGCTCCTCGCCGTTGGGATACCGGCGCAGGGCGTGCTCGCCGCGGAAGCGGGGCGAGAGCGGACCCTTCTCGTGGGGATAGTTCACGGTCGCCTTGGGCGCGAAGAAGTACTTGAAGCCCAGCCGGAACCCTTCCCAGATGTCGGCAAGCAGCGCGTACTTCGCGGCGCGGGTCCAGTCCACTTGCGTCATCTCAGATCACTCCCGGGATTTCCCACCGCGCCCAGAAGGCGCCGGCGACCTGGAACTTGGCCAGGAAGGCCACGATCACCACCCAGGCCAGCGACAGGGGCAGGAACACCTTCCAGCCCAGCCGCATCAGCTGGTCGTAGCGGTAGCGCGGCACGATCGCCTTCACCATGGCGAAGAGGAAGAAGAAGAACGCCATCTTCAGCACCATCCAGAAGGCGCCGTCGGGCAGGAACGGGACCGGCGACAGCCAGCCGCCGAAGAACAAGAGCGAGGTCAGCGCGCACATCAGGAAGATCGCGATGTACTCGCCTGCCATGAACAGCAGGAACGGCGTCGACGAGTACTCCACCTGGTAGCCTGCCACGAGCTCGGACTCGGCCTCGGGCAGGTCGAAGGGCGGGCGGTTGGTCTCGGCCAGGGTGGAGATGAAGAACAGGAACACCATCGGGAAGTGCGGCAGCCAGTACCAGCCGAAGAAGCCCCAGCCGTTGTCCTGCGCGCGCACGATGTCGCCGAAGTTGAGCGATCCGGTCGAGAGGATCACGCCGATGATGATCAGGCCGATCGACACCTCGTAGGAGATCATCTGCGCCGCGGACCGCAAGGAGCCGAGGAAGGGATACTTCGAGTTCGATGCCCAGCCGCCCATGATCACGCCGTACACCTCGAGCGAGGACACGGCGAAGACGTAGAGGATGGCGACGTTGATGTCGGCCAGCACCCAGCCATCCGAGAACGGGATCACCGCCCAGGCGATCATGGCGAGCACGAAGGAGACGAGGGGCGCGAGCAAGAACACCGTGCGGTCGGCGCCGGCGGGGATCACGATCTCCTTGACCACGTACTTCAGCGCGTCGGCCACCGTCTGCAGCAGGCCGAACGGGCCGACCACGTTGGGGCCGCGGCGCATCTGCACGGCGGCCCAGATCTTGCGGTCGCCGTACACCAGGAACAGCAGCGAGATCATCACGAAGCCCAGCACGGCGAGGCACTGGACCAGGATGGTCAGCGCGATCCCGAGGGGGCTGAGGAGGAATTCGGACATGTCGTTCCCTTGCTTCGCGTCGTCTTCGGCGCGCGGTCAGACCGTGGGGATGCCGCGACGACGGCACTCCGCGACGCGATCCTCGGCCTCGATGGTCCTGAGCCCGCGCGGCAGGTCCGGCGAGACGGTGTAAACAGCATCCGCGCGCCGGACGCCACCCCGTTCGCCCTCCCCCGACGGCGCCGTGCGCACGTGCCGCGCGTAGCGGAAGCCGCGGATCAGGGCGTACTGCGCGGCGGCGCAGTCGGCATAGGCGCGCAGGTCCGCGAGATCGCGCGCGCCGGCCATCGCCACGCGCAGACGCACGAGGTCGGGGGCGAGCAGAGCCGTCTCCACGCCCCGGTACTCGGGGCGGAACAGCGTGACCTCGATCGCGGCCTCGGGCGGCGGGGGCGCGGCGGCGGCGCAGGCCGCCAGCAGCGGCCCGGCCAGGAGCGCCGGGGGCGCGCGGCGCACGGCTACTCGGCGGCGAGCGAGGCGGCGTCGCGGCCCGAGGCGATGCGCGAGAGCTCGGCCATGAGCTGCGAGGCCCGCGCGACCGGGTTCGTGAGGTAGAAGTCGCGTGGCGTTCGCGCGAAGTCCCCCTCGGCCATCGCGGCGTCGGACGGTGCGGCCTCGAAGCGGTTCTCGGCCACGGCGTCGATCTCGGCCAGCACAGGGGCGTGCTCGACCAGCAGGCGGCGGCAGGCGGCGAGGCTGTCGAAGGGCAGCTGGTGCCCCGCCTCGGCCGAGAGCGCGCGCAGGATCGCCCAGTTCTCCTTGGCCTCGCCCGGCGCGAACGAGGCGCGAAGGGCCAGCTGCGGGCGCCCTTCGGTGTTCACGAAGAGGCCCTGCTCCTCGGTCCAGGCGGCGGCGGGCAGGATCACGTCGGCGCGGTGCGCGCCGCGGTCGCCGTGGGAGCCCTGGTAGATCACGAATGGCCCGGCGGGGACGTCCACCTCGTCGGCGCCGAGGTTGAAGACCACGTCGCCCGCGAGCGCCTCGGCGATGCCGCCCTCGCAGTGGGCGCCCGCGTCCATGGCGCCGACGCGCCCGGCGGCGGTGTGGAGGATCAGGAGGCCCGAGTTGGAGTTCTCGGCCACGCGGCGCGCGGCGGCCAGCACGGCGGCGCCGTCATCGCCCGCGAGCGCGCCCATGCCCACGATCACCAGCGAGGGCGTCTCCCGGGTCTCGTCCGACACCTCGTGGTCGAGCAGCCCGGCGAGGGCCGCGCGGTCCGTGCCGACGTGGGCGTAGGGGAAGGTCATCTCCACGGCCTCGCCCACCAGACCGACGTCGGCGCCGGCGAGCCAGGCCTTGCGGATGCGCGCGTTCAGCACGGGCGCGTCCACGGCCGGGTCGGCGCCGACCACGAGGATGTTGCGGGCCGCGTCGATGTCCTCGATGGCGGCCGTTCCGGCGTAGGAGGCCCGCTCGGGGCCGATCTTGGCGCCGTCGGTGCGGCACTCGGTCACGCCGCCCAGGGAGTCCATGAGCATGCGCAGCGCGAAGGCCGCCTCGGTGGGGGCCAGGTCGCCGACGATGCCGGCGGGCTTCGCGGCGCCTTTCAGCGCGGCGGCGGCGGCGCCGATCGCCTCGGGCCAGGTGGCGGGGCGCAGCTTGCCGTTTTCGCGGATGTAGGGGCGGTCGAGGCGCTGGCGGCGCAGGCCGTCCCACACGAAGCGGGTCTTGTCGTCGAGCCACTCCTCGTTGGTGCCGTCGTGGTTGCGAGGCAGGATGCGCATGACCTCGCGCCCCTTGGTGTCCACGCGGATCGAGGCGCCGAGCGCGTCCATCACGCCCACGGTCTCGGTCTTGGTCAGCTCCCAGGGGCGTGCGGTGAAGGCATACGGCTTCGAGACCAGCGCGCCCACGGGGCACAGGTCGATGATGTTGCCCTGCAGGTTCGATTTCAGGGTCTCGCCGAGGTACGAGGTGATCTCGCTGTCCTCGCCGCGGCCCACCTGCCCCATCTGGGTGATTCCGGCCACCTCGGTGGTGAAGCGCACGCAGCGGGTGCACGAGATGCAGCGCGTCATGTGCGTCTCGACCAGCGGCCCGAGGTCGAGGTCCACGGCGGCGCGCTTGGGCTCGCGGTAGCGCGAGAAGTCCACGCCGTAGGCCATGGCCTGGTCCTGCAGGTCGCACTCGCCGCCCTGGTCGCAGATCGGGCAGTCGAGGGGATGGTTGATGAGCAGGAACTCCATCACCCCCTCGCGGGCCTTCTTGACCATGGGCGAGTTGGTGCGGACCTGGGGCGGCTGGCCCTCGGGTCCGGGGCGCAGGTCGCGCACCTGCATGGCGCAGGAGGCGGCGGGCTTGGGCGGGCCGCCGACCACCTCCACGAGGCACATGCGGCAGTTGCCGGCGATGCTCAGGCGCTCGTGATAGCAGAAGCGCGGGATCTCGATGCCCGCCTGCTCGCAGGCCTGGATCAGGGTGGTGGCCCCGTCGACCTCGACCTCCTGGCCGTCGATCACGATCTTCCTCAGGTCGCCCATGCGCTCGCCCCGTCTCTTTGCTTGCGCGGGGTTCTAGCCCCTGCCCGCGCCGAGGGCCAGCGGCGAGGTTGTCGCGCCCCGCCCTATCGCGGGTCGAGGAGCTGGCCCACCGCGCTGCCCCGCGCCGCCTCGGCCCGGCCCACGCGGCAGTGCGCCTCGGCGTCGCCCGCCGGCGCGCCCATCTTGGCGAGGCGCCCGCGGGCGATGGCCTCCAGGCGGTCCTTCTCGGCGCGGTCGTCGATGAAGGCCTCGATCTCGGCGCCCGAGTAGCCCAGGGCGCGGGCCTCGTTGCGCAGTGACAGCAGCGCCGCGATGCCGCGGAAGCGGCGGGCGTCGATGGAGGCGCAGCGCTCGCTGATCTCGTAGGCGATGCCGATCGTGATCAGCCCTTCGGTGATGGCGCGCTCGTCGCGCAGCCCCGCCGAGGCAGGGGCGGCGACGGTGGCAATTGCGAGGGCGGCTAGCAGGGATCGGGTCATGGGACCTCCGGGGGCTGGAGCCGCAAGAGGTCGGGGCTGGGCCGCCGATATTCAATGTCGCCGCGCCGAGGGGCGGTGACGTCACCCCGGCGTCAGCGCGACACGCAGAGGCCCGCGACGGTGACGGTGTCGCCCGCGCCCGGCGAGACGCCGGCGCGGCCCGGAGGCAGGCTCCAGAGGATATCCGAGGCGCCCGCCGTCTCGAGGCAGTGGCGCACGGCGCGCACGCGTCCGGCCTCCAGCGCGGCGGCGGGACCGCGCGAGGCGGGACGGGTGGCGACGGCGAAGCGGCGCGCGTCGCCGGCGTCCACCGCGATGCGCGAGCGGAACGTGGCGCCGCCGATCTCGGTGGCCTCGCCGCGCAGGTTGTCGAGCCGCGGCAGGCGCGGCACCCGGTCACCCACGGCCGAACCGACCGCGGCGACCTGCCCGCAGCCCGCCAGCACCAGGAGAAGCGGGAGCGCGAGCCTCACGGCGCGACCTCCACCAGCAGCGCGCCGAGGGGCGTGGCTTCGGCGATCTCGGCCCGGCCCGCAGCGCAGACCGCCGCCTCGGGCGCGCCGTCGGCGAGTTCGTGCCGCGCGAGGAACGCCGCCTGGCGCTCGGCGATGGCGTCCGCCGGGTCGTCCATGCGCTCGGCCAGCGTCTCGGGGGTGAAGCCGTCGGCGGTGAGGCGGCCCAGAACGTCCTCGGTCACGCGGGCGGCGGCGATGGGGTCGACCGACAGCGCGGCGCAGCCCCTGGCCAGCGCCTGGGCCGTGGTGGTTTCGAACACGGCATCCACGAAATAGCCGGGCGCCGGCTCGGCCGCATGCGCCGGCGCGGCGGCGAGGATCAGCGCGAGCGCCCCGATGCCCCTCACGCGAAGGCCCCCGCGAGGGCGAGCACGGCCAGTCCCAGAACGCAGAGCAGCGCCAGCGACCAGAAGGCCGAGCGGGCGGGCTGGTTCTCGGTCATGACGTGCACGGCGGCCATGGCGACGCGGAGCACGATGAAGAGCGAGGCCAGCAGGTTGACCCAGAAGGGCGCCGCGCCGGCCAGGATCGCGGCCACCGTGGCGGCCACGAAGGGCCCCGAGATCTCGACCGCGTTCGCGAAGGCCCGCTCGCGCCGGTACCACGGATCGGCGTAGTCCCGCACCGGCTTGCCGCAGGGCGCGCGGTCGGACGTGCGCCCGCGCGTGGAGACGGCGGCCAGCACCGGCACCACGACCGCCCACAGGGCGAGCGCGGCGATGGCGTGGGCGTAGGGATCGAAGGCGTCCAAGGGGGCCTACTCTGCGGCCACGGCGGGCGCGCGGCCCGCGCGCTTGTGCTTGATGCGGTCCTCGATCTCGTCGCGGAAGTGCCGGATCAAACCTTGGATCGGCCAGGCCGCGGCGTCGCCGAGGGCGCAGATCGTGTGGCCCTCGACCTGCTTGGTGACGTCCAGCAGCATGTCGATCTCCTCGACCTCCGCCTCGCCGCGCACCAGCCGGTCCATGACGCGCATCATCCAGCCGGTGCCTTCCCGGCAGGGCGTGCACTGGCCGCAGCTCTCGTGCTTGTAGAAGGCCGCCAGCCGCCAGATCGCCTTGATGACGTCCGTCGACTGATCCATCACGATCACCGCCGCCGTGCCCAGGCCCGACTTCTGCTCGCGCAGCCAGTCGAAGTCCATGATCGCCTCCTTGGCGATCGCCGAGGGCAGCAGCGGCACCGAGGAGCCGCCGGGGATGATCGCCTTGAGGTTCTTCCAGCCGCCGCGGATGCCGCCGCAGTGGCGGTCGATCAGCTCCTCGAACGGAATGCTCATGGCCTCCTCGACCACGCAGGGGTGGTTCACGTGGCCCGAGATCGCGAACAGCTTGGTGCCCGCGTTGTTGGGCCGCCCGAACGACGAGAACCAGTCCGCGCCGCGCCGCAGGATGGTGGGGACGACGGCGATGCTCTCGACGTTGTTCACGGTGGTGGGGCAGCCGTAGAGGCCCGCGCCTGCCGGGAAGGGCGGCTTCATGCGCGGCATGCCCTTCTTGCCCTCGAGGGACTCAAGGAGGGCCGTCTCCTCGCCGCAGATGTAGGCGCCCGCGCCGTGGTGGAGGTAGAGGTCGAAGTCGTAGCCCGAGCCGCAGGCGTTCCGGCCGATCAGCCCGGCGTCGTAGGCCTCGTCCACGGCGATCTGCAGCGCCTCGCGCTCGCGGATGTACTCGCCGCGCAGGTAGATGTAGCAGGCGTTCGCGCCCATCGCGAACGAGGCGATCAGGCAGCCTTCGATCAGCGTGTGCGGATCGTGGCGCATGATCTCCCGGTCCTTGCAGGTGCCCGGCTCGGACTCGTCGGCGTTGACCACGAGGTAGGCGGGGCGCCCGTCGGATTCCTTGGGCATGAACGACCACTTAAGGCCGGTCGGGAAGCCCGCGCCGCCGCGGCCCCGCAGGCCGGAGTCCTTCATGACCTGGACGATGCCGTCGCGGCCCATCTCCAGGAGCCGCTTGGTGCCGTCCCAGTGCCCCCTCTCCTTTGCCCCGGCGAGGCTGCGATCGGCCATGCCGTACAGGTTGGTGAAGATCCGGTCTTCGTCCTTCAGCATCGCGTCTACTCCTTGCGGGTGCGCCAGAGGCCCACCGCCATCACCACGGCCCAGCCCAGCGCCGCCAGCGCCGCGAGGTCGGCCAGGGCCACCCAGCGCACCGGCCAGCCCAGGCGCGAGGCCGCGAACTGGACCGCGATCCACAGGGCGAAGGTGCCTAGGATCACGGCTCCGATGCGGCGCTGCTGCGTGGCGGCGTGGCGGGCGGGGTCGCTCATGTCCGGCTCTCTTGACCAGCCGGGGCGGGCGCCGTCAAGCGCGCGGGGGTGCGGCGGATCGGTGCGGCGGGAGGGGGGCGCCCCCCGTACACCCCCCGTACGCCCCCCGTGCATACCCGGGAGCGCCGGGGCTCTGCCCCGGACCCCGAGGTATTTCGGGCAAGATGAGGATGGGGCGGCGGGTCGAGGGCGTGCCCCCCCCTACCCCTTCGTCTCGCTCAGGAGCTTCGCCTGCGCAACCCACTCGTCGCGGCTGGCGCGGCCGCGGAAGCCCTCGAGGTGGGAGTCGACCCAGGCCAGCTCCTCGTCGTCCCAGGCGGCGATCTGCCGGAAGTGGAAGACGCCCATGTCGTGGAGCATGGTCTCCAGCTTCGGGCCGACGCCGCGGATCAGCTTGAGGTCGTCGGCGCCGCCGCGCGGCTCCTTGAGGGCCTCGGGGCGGCGGCCCGCGCCGGCGGAGCCGCCGATCTCGGGCCCGCCCGAGACGCCGCCCGCGTCGGTCTGGGCGTCGTGGCCCGTGGCGCTGCCGGCGGCGGGCGCGGAGCCGCGCGCTTCGGACCGCGCACCCGGGCCCACGGGCGCCTGCTGAGCGTCGGCGCGGGGGGGCGAGATGTCGCCGGACTTGCCGTGCGGGTCGGCGGCGCCGGTGGAGCCGTCGGGGGTGGAGGTGGACTCGGCCGCGGTCTCGGTGCCCTTGGGCTCGCCGTCGTCGTCGGTGGTGCCGGTGATCTGGGGCGAGGGATCGACGCCGCGCTCGGCGGCGGTCGCGGCCTCGCCCAGCCCCTCGCCGGGATGGCCCTCGGGGTCCTCGGCCACGCTGTCGAGCGCGGGGCGGGCGATCGAATCGCCCTCGGAGCCGTCGACGTTGGCATAGCCGTCGGAGCTGTCGCCGCGGTCCCGGTCGGCGGGCACGTCGTCCGGCGCGCGGCCGTCGGGGCGCCCGTCGGGGCCGTCGGGGTGCATCATGGGATCGCGCGAGGCGGCCTCGGGGTCGGGGTCGGCCTGCTCGGCCACGTGCCACGGGGTGCGCAGCGGCACCTCGGTGCCGTCGATGCGCTTGAGGGTGTCGCCGATCTCGCGCGCGAGGGCCACGGAGGCGTTGGCAGCCTCGCCCGCCGCATCCTTCAGCGAGGTCAGCCCGCCCGCCGGCTCCGAGGCCCAGCGGCCCTTCTGGGGCCCCGGCTCGGGCACGTCGCCGCGGCGGAAGGCGTCGAGCAGCTCGACCATGCGCTCGGGCGTCAGGTCCTCGTAGTAGTCCTTGCCGATCTGGGCCATGGGCGCGTTGGAGCAGGCGCCGAGGCACTCGACCTCCTCCCACGACAGCATCCCGTCCTCACTGATCTGGTGGGGCTTGGGCGCGATGCGCTCGCGGCACACGGCCACCAGATCCTCGGCGCCGCAGATCATGCAGGACGTGGTGCCGCAGATCTGGATGTGCGCGGCCCGACCCACGGGCTGGAGCTGGAACATGAAGTAGAAGGTCGCGACCTCGAGGGCGCGGATGTAGGCGAGGCCCAGCCGCTCGGCCACGTGCTCGATGGCGGGGCGGGTGAGCCAGCCCTCCTGCTCCTGGGCGCGCCAGAGCAGCGGGATGATCGCGGAGGCCTGCCGGCCTTCGGGATACTTCGTGACCTGCGCCTCGGCCCAGGCCTCGTTCTGGGGCGTGAAGCGGAAGCTCTCGGGCTGCTGGGCGTGGAGGCGGCGGAGCATGGGCGTCCCCTTCAGGTGTCGGCGCGGGCACCTCCTACCCGCCGGGCGCGGGCGGAGGCAAGCGGCGGCGGGCGGGCTAGTCGCCGCAGTCCGCGAGGGCCAGCGTCGCGCCGCGGCGGTCCACGGCGAGCACGCCGCGCGCCTCCAGCGAGTCGATGGCCGCTTGCAGGGCGCGGTAGTGCGGCGAGCGGCGGTCGGCGATCTCGATGGCGGGCACGCGCAGGCTGCGCGAGACCTGCCGAGCGAAGCGCACGCGCTCGCCGTCCTCGGCCAGCCCGAACGAGCAGCCGTGGACGCGAAGCGCCTCCACCAGCGCCCCCTCGTAGCGCAGCGACTGGGCGCCCGCGGGCGCGGCGAGGGCGGCGAGCGCGAGGGTCAGCAGCGCCTTACGCACAGCCCGGCCCCCGCGAGGTGACGATCCGGGGGTCGGCCGCGTCGGGCACCAGCACGCCGCGGTCGATCAGCGCGAAGGGCGCGGCGTCCACAAGCGCGGCGGTCTGCAGGAGCGCGATGCCCCCCGGCCCGGCCAGTTGCGCTTCCGTAGGCGCGAGCCCGTCGGCGCGGCGCTGGGCATCCAGCGCATCGAGCGACACGGTGCAGCCGCGCCGGGCGGCGAAGTCGAGCACGTAGGCTTCGGCGTCGGCGGCCGTGAGGATGGAGACCGGCCCGGACGGGGCCGCGGAGGGCACGCCCGCGGGGCCAATGGGGGCCGGGGCGATGGGCGCGTCGGGCGCCGGGACGCACGCGGCGAGGAGCGGGAAGGCGAAGAGGGCGTGTCTCATGCGCAACCCATCCCCGCCCCCGCCCCGGAACGCAAGCCTCGGCTAGCGGTCGATCTCGCCGAACACCACGTCCATGGTGCCGATGATCGCGGCCACGTCGGCGAGCTGGTGGCCCGTGGCGACGTGGTCCATCGCCTGCAGGTGCAGGTAGCCCGGCGCGCGCAGCTTGGCGCGGTAGGGTTTGTTCGAGCCGTCCGAGACCATGTAGACCCCGAACTCGCCCTTGGGCGCCTCGACGGCGGCGTAGACCTCGCCCTCGGGGACGTGGAAGCCCTCGGTGTAGAGCTTGAAGTGGTGGATCAGCGCTTCCATCGAGGTCTTCATGTCGCCGCGCTTGGGCGGCGTGACCTTGCCGCGCGCGAGGATGTCGCCGCGGCCCTCGGGCGCGCGCAGCTTCTCGATGCACTGGGTCATGATGCGCAAGCTCTGGCGCATCTCCTCCATGCGCACGAGGTAGCGGTCGTAGCAATCGCCGTTGGTGCCCGTGGGGATCAGGAAGTCGAACTCGTCGTAGAGCTCGTAAGGCTGGGCGCGGCGCAGGTCCCACGCGAGGCCCGACCCGCGCGCCATCACGCCCGAGAAGCCCCAGTCGAGGACCTCCTGCTCGGTGACCACGGCGATGTCGACGTTGCGCTGCTTGAAGATGCGGTTCTCGGTGATGAGGCCGTCGATGTCGGCGAGCACGGCCGGGAAGTGCGCGATCCAGGTCTCGATGTCGTCGATCAGGTCGGGCGGCAGGTCCTGGTGCACGCCGCCGGGGCGGCAGTAGGCCATGTGCATGCGGCCGCCCGAGGCGCGCTCGCAGAACACCATGAGCTTCTCGCGCTCCTCGAAGCCCCAGAGGGGCGGCGTCAGCGCGCCCACGTCCATGGCCTGCGTGGTGACGTTGAGGAGGTGGCTCAGGATGCGGCCGATCTCGCAGTAGAGGACGCGGATCAGCGAGGCGCGGCGGGGGATGTCGAGGCCCATGAGCTTCTCGATCGCCAGGCACCAGGCGTGCTCCTGGTTGAAGGGCGCCACGTAGTCGAGGCGGTCGAGGTAGGGCAGGTTCTGGAGGTAGGTGCGGCTCTCCATCAGCTTCTCGGTGCCGCGGTGCAGGAGGCCGATGTGCGGGTCGCACCGCTCCACGATCTCGCCGTCGAGCTCCAGCACGAGGCGGAGCACGCCGTGGGCGGCGGGGTGCTGGGGGCCGAAGTTGATGTTGAAGTTGCGGATCGACTGCTCGTCGGTGTGCACGTCGATAGAGCCGTCGTCGTAGCGGTCCTGCCGGAGATCGCCGTCCATCATGTCGCCTCGCGGTTTCGGGGCTCGGAGAAGGCGAGCACCCACAGAAGGATCAGGGAGAGGAGCGGGAACACCGCCAGGAGGGCGAACCACTTGGAGTAGCCGAACTTCGGCAGCAGCAGCCAGAAGGGCACGACGAAGACGGCGGCGACCATGATCATCAGCAGGAGGCCCCAGAGCCCCCCGCCGGCCATCATCATGCCGCCGTCGTCCATCATGCCTGCCCCCCGGACTTCTCGTCGCCGGGCAGCACGTAGTCGGCGCCCTCCCAAGGGCTCTCGAAGTCGAACATCCGGTATTCCTGGGTCAGCTTCACCGGCTCGTAGACCACGCGCTTCTTGGCCTCGTCGTAGCGCATCTCGACGTAGCCCGTGGTGGGGAAGTCCTTGCGCAAGGGATGCCCGCGGAAGCCGTAGTCGGTGAGGATGCGGCGCAGGTCCGGGTGGTCCGTAAACAGGATGCCGAACATGTCGAAGATCTCGCGCTCGAACCAGTTGGCGCACGGATGGATCGCGGTGATGGAGGGCATCATCTCCTCCTCGCGGATGCGCGCGCGCAGGCGGATGCGCTGGTTCCGGCGCATGGAGAGGAAGTGGTAGACCACCGCAAAGCGGCGCTCGTCGCCGGGCCAGTCCACGGCGGTGATGTCCACGAGGGTGGTGAAGCGGCAGGTCTCGTCGGACTGAAGGAACTCCACCAGCGCGGGCACGTCCGAGGGCCGGACGTCGAGGGTGAGTTCGCCGCGGTCCACGGAGGCGGCGGCCACGAGGTCGGGCTGCTTGGCCTCCAGGTGGGCGGCCAGCTCCTCGAGGGCGGCGGGGTCGCCCACGTGGGCGGTGCGGACGAGGGCCATCAGCGGGTTCCCTTCGGTTGGCATGCGGCGCTCATCGCACGAGCGTCCCGGTGCGGCGGATCTTCCGCTGGAGCTGGAGCAGGCCGTAGAGCAGCGCCTCGGCCGTGGGCGGGCAGCCGGGGACGTACAGGTCCACGGGCACGATGCGGTCGCAGCCGCGCACCACCGAGTAGCTGTAGTGGTAGTAGCCGCCGCCGTTGGCGCAGGAGCCCATGGAGAGCACGTAGCGCGGCTCGGGCATCTGGTCGTAGACCTTGCGCAAGGCGGGGGCCATCTTGTTGGTCAGCGTGCCGGCCACGATCATCAGGTCGGACTGGCGAGGGCTCGCGCGCGGCGCGGTGCCGAAGCGCTCCATGTCGTAGCGCGGCATGGCGGTGTGCATCATCTCCACGGCGCAGCAGGCCAGGCCGAAGGTCATCCAGTGGAGCGAGCCGGTGCGCGCCCAGTTGATGATGTCCTCGGTGGAGGTGAGCAGGAAGCCCTTGTCCTGCAGCTCGCGGTTCAGGAGCTGCGTCGCATGCTCCTTGTCGCCGCCCGCGGTGTTCAGTCCGGTCTGCACGCCCATGGAGCATTCCCTGTCTGGAGGTCGGAGGCCTGCCGCTTCCGGTCGGGTCGCGGTGTAGCCCGCGCCCCCCGAGCGGTCAACGCGAGGGACACGGGAGAAGATAGGGGCCGGGCGCCTTCGCTCCCAGCCCCGGAGGTGCGACCGATCCGCCCGCCCTAGCCGCGGGCGAGCAGGAAGCGCACCATCTCGGCCGAGGCGTCCGGGCCGGCGGCATCGGCATAGGAGCCGGAGGCATCCCCGCCCTGCCAGGCGTGGCCCGCGCCGCGCACGCGCCACAGCTCCACCGGGGTGCCCGACGCCGTGCTGCCGGCCTCCACCTCCCAGGCGCGCCCGCCGGCGCTGCCCGCGCGGCGCTTCGCGTCCTGCAGGGCCTTCGCGTAGCCCTCGGCGTTGGCGGGCGCGACCGTGCGGTCGGCGTCGCCGTGGAACAGGATCGTGGGCACCGCGGGCGCGTGCGCCCGCCCCGCCCCGTCGCCGCGCATGGCCGCGAAGGCGCCCGGCATGTCGCGCGCCGAGCCGGGGACCAGGCCCGAGTGGATGCCGGCGGCGGCGAAGATCTCCGGGTGCGCCTCGGCGGTCTCGGCGGCCATGGCGCCGCCCGCCGAGAGGCCGGCCACCATCACGCGGCCCGCGACCCCGTGCTCGGCCGCCAGGGCGCGGGCGAGATCGGCCACGAGCGCGGACTCGCCGCTGCGGCCCTGATCCCCGGGCTGGAACCAGTTCCAGCAGGCCTGCATGTTGTGGGTCCGCTCCTGCGCCGGGTAGGCGACCACGAGCCCGTGCGTCTCGGCCAGCGCGTTCATGCGCGTGCCCCGGGCGAAGTCGTCGGGATTCTGGGTGCAGCCGTGGAGCATCACCACGAGGCCCTCGGCCGCGCCTCCCGCGGCGACCGCGGCGGGCACGTAGAGTTTGTAGGCACGGGTACCAAAGGGCGAGGCGTGGCGCCGCTCCTCCCACACCGCGCCGGGCGCGATCTCGGGCGCCGCGGCGGGCGCCGAGCGGCGGCGCAGGCGGGCGACGGTCTCGCGCAGGCTGCTGCGGGCGCGGGGCGGCGTCTCGCCCAGCACCTCGGCATCCTCGACGCGGGGCGCGCGGCGACGGGGCTTGGCCTCGGATGCCGGTTCGGCCTCGGGCGCGGAGGCGGGCGCGGTGCCCCCGCCCAGCGCGGACTGGATCATCCGCGTGGCGGCGGCGGGGTCGCCGGCGCGCACGGCGTCGAGCGAGCGGCGCATGGCCGCCATGAAGTCCTGGGACATTGGTCGTCTCCTCGGGTGGGGGATCAGCGGATGCGATCCCGCAGGGCGTCCTTGAGCGCCGGGGAGGCCTGCAGCGCCCCCAGCACGGTGATCGAGCCGATCGCGGCGCGCGCCAGCTCGGGGTCGATGTCGGAGGCGAGCCGGGCGAGCCCGACGACCTTGACGTGCAGCACCTCGCCGGCGCGGCGCGCGGCCTCGAGCTCGGCGCGGTCGATGTCGCGCAGGCCCATGTCGAGCGTGCGCCGCTCCACCAAGGCCTCGACCTCGCCGCCCTGGGCGGCGAGCTGGGCGCGGATAGCGGAGCGGATGAAGTCGGTGCGGCTGGTGTAGAAGCCCTCCTCGACCAGGAGGTCGATGCGGCCGAGGTCCACGTAGCCGAGGTTCACGGTGACCTTCTCGGTGTCCACGGGCTTGATCTTCTTCGGCACGGGGGCGGCTCCTTCCATCCACTTGGATGGTATATGGTCGTGCTGCAGTGCAGCGCAAGGGCGCGCCGGGGTGGGTCACGTCGGGGCAACGTGTTGAGATGGCGAGGGTTCACGCATTGCCGCGATGCGGCGGGGGCATGGGTGGGGAAACGCGAGAACCCCGCCGCGGGTGCGACGGGGTTCTGGGGTCGGGTCAGGGTTGTAGGTGGTGATTGCGCACCCGCGGAAATGACGGACCCCGCCGCTTGCGCGGCGGGGTTCCTCGCTTCGGTCGGTCCACTGGACCGACCGATCCGACGGTCAAACCGTCGGACCGCTCGTCATTCCCAATCCAGCGCGCCCTTCTTCCACTCGTAGGCAAAGCCCACGGTGAGCACGGCGATGAACGCCATCATCGACCAGAACGCCGCCTCGGAGATCGCCGCGAAGCTGACCGCCCAGGGGAACAGCATCGCGATCTCGAGGTCGAAGATGATGAACAGGATCGCCACGAGGTAGAAGCGCACGTCGAACTTCATGCGCGCGTCGTCGAAGGCGTTGAAGCCGCACTCGTAGGCCGAGACCTTCTCGGGGTCGGGGTTGCGCACCGCCACCACCGCGGCGGCCAGGATCAGCACCACCCCGAGCGCGATCGCCACGCCGAGGAACATCAGGATGGGCAGGTACTCGCGCAGCATCGCGTCCATGGCGGGGGCCTCCGTGGGGGTTTCGTGTGGTCTAGGGCGCGGGGGGAGCGGGAGCAAGGGTTGGGGGCGGTCCCGAGGTTCGCGGGTGCCGCACGCCCCGGCCTTGCGCCGGGGCCTCGGCCCACCGCGGGCGCTTCGCTCCGGAACGGCACCGCCTACGGCTGCCGGAGGCCCCGGCGCGGGGCCGGGGCGCGGCGGGGCGCCCCCCCTACCCGCCCAGCGCGCGCAGGAGCGCGGGGCTGGGATCGCCCGTCACCGCCACCCCGAGGCTCCGCTGCGCGGCCTCGATGGCTTCGCGGGTGCCGGTGCCGATCACGCCGTCGGGCTTGCCCGCGTCGAAGCCCGCCGCACCGAGGCGGCGCTGCAGCTCCTGGCGTTCGGCGAGCGTGAGGCCGTAGCGATCGGGGCCGAAGCTGGCCTCCAGCGGCCCCGCCCCCGCGATGCGGTCCGACAGGTAGCCGACGGCCAGCGCGTAGCTGTCGGAGTTGTTGTAGCGCTTGATGACGCCGAAGTTGCGCCCCGTGGCGAAACGCGGGCCGCCGGGGTCGGGCTGGAGCCCGCCCGAGCCGGTCTCGCCGCCCCAGCGCTCGCCCCGCCGCCAGCCGGAACGCTCCAGGTAGGCCGCCGTGGAGGCCAGCGCGTCCGAAGGGTCGTCGCTCCAGATGTCGCGTCGGCCGTCGCCGTCGAAGTCCACCGCGTAGGCCTGGTAGGAGGTGGGGATGAACTGGGTGTGCCCCATGGCGCCGGCCCAGGAGCCGACGAGGCGGTCCGGCGTGGTGTCGCCGCGCTGGAGGATCCGGAGGGCGGCCGTCAGCTGCTTCTCGAAGAACGAGCCGCGCCGCCCGTCGTAGGCCAGCGTCGAGGTGGCCGAGACCACGCCGATGTCGCCGCGCCGCTCGCCGTAGCGGCTCTCGACGCCCCAGATGGCGGCCACGACCTCGGCGGGCACGCCGTGGCGGGCCTCGATGGCCTCGAGCTTCGAGCGCTGGCGCGCGAAGGCTTCCCGGCCCAGCCGCACCCGCTCCTCGGAGGCGACCAGCTGCAGGTAGTCCTCGAACGAGCGCTTGAATTCGGTCTGGTTGCGGTCGCGCTCGACGACGCCGGCGAGGTAGCCGGCCCGCGCGAAGGCCCGGTCGATCACGCCCGCGTCGATGCCGGCCGAGCGCGCGCGGGGCTTGTAGCCCTCGACCCAGGCGAGCCAGTTGGCCGTCCGCTGGGGCACCAGCCCCGGATCGGCGCCGCGGGGCACGGGGCGGACCTGCGCCTCGGCGGTGCAGGCGGCGAGCGCGAGGGTGCTCAGGACGAAGGCGCGGCGCGTGAACATGGTTCGGCTCCCGGGACGGTGAGTCCCGGCATATGAATCGCCCGCCCCCGCGCGGCAAGCGGGCTCGTCAGCCTTCCGTCGACCAGTCGGGCTTCCGCCGATCGAAGAAGGCGCCCACGCCCTCGCGCGCCTCCGGGTCCTCCCAGCGGGCCATGAGCGCGTCGATGGAGCGGGCGACGGTGTCTTCCGTCACCGATCCGCCCAGCATCCGCGCGAGGCGCTTGGCGTCGCGCACGGCGCCGGGGGCGCAGGCGAGGTAGGGCGCGACCTCGGCCTCGACGGCGGCGTCCAGATCGGCGGCCGGCACCGCGCGGGCGACGATGCCGAGGCGCACGGCCTCGTCCGCCCCGAAGCGGCGCGAGGACATGAAGACCTGCCGCGCGCGCCCCTCGCCCATGCGGCCCACCACGTAGGGTCCGATGGTCGCGGGGATCAGGCCGAGGCGGGTCTCGGTCAGGCCGAACTTGGCCTCTTGGCTCGCCACCGCCACGTCGGCCACGCAGGCCATGCCCACGCCGCCGCCGAAGGCCGCGCCGTTGACGCGCGCCACCAGCGGCACGTCCATGGCATCCAGCGCGCCGAGCATGTGGGCGAGCCGCTCGGCCTCCCGGCGCCGCCCCTCGGGGGTCGCGTCGAACTGAGCGCGCATCCATCGCAGGTCGCCGCCGGCGCAGAACGAGGCCCCTGCCCCGGTCAGCACCACCACGCGGGCGTCGGGCGCGCGGGCGAAGGCCGTCAGCGCGTCCATCGTCGCGGCTTCGAGCGCGTTGTGGACGTCGGGGCGGTCGAGCGTCACGGTCGCCACGCCCCGTTCGTCGCAGCTTACGGTGATCGTCATGGGCGCATCTCCCTCGCCATCCGTCCCGCCTCGGCCACCTTCGCCGCATCCAGCCCGGTGGCGAAGCCCTTCGACTCGACGTGGGCGAGCACCGCCTCGGTGGCGACGTTGCCGGCGGCGCCCGGCGCGTAGGGGCAGCCGCCGAGCCCGCCCACGGCGGCGTCGAACACGCGCAGACCGCGCGCGAGGCCGACGTCGACGTTCTCCAGCGCCCGGCCGCTCGTATCGTGGAAGTGGCCGGCGAGCTTGTCCGCCTCCATCTCGCCGAGCACCGCCGAAAGCATGGCGTCCACCGCCTCGGGCGTTCCGCGTCCGATGGTGTCGCCCAGGGACACCTCGTAGCAGCCCATGTCCCGCAGGGCGGCGACCACGCGGGCCACGTCGCCCGGCGGCACGGCGCCGTCGAAGGGGCATTCGACTACCACCGAGACGTAGCCGCGCACCGGCACGCCGTCGGCGCGTGATGCCTCGGCCACGGGGCGGAACCGCTCCAGGCTCTCGGCCACGGTGGCGTTGAGGTTGGCCTTCGCGAACCCTTCCGAGGCCGATCCGAAGATCGCCACCTCGTCAGCCTTCGCCGCGCGGGCGCGTTCGTATCCCTTCATGTTGGGGGTCAGCGCGGCGTAGCGCACGCCGGGGGCGCGGCGGATGCCCGCCAGCACCTCGGCGGAGTCGGCCATCTGCGGCACCCATTTCGGGGACACGAAGCTGGCCGCCTCGATGCGGCGGAAGCCGGCGTCCGACAGGGCGTCCACGAGGGCGACCTTGGCAGCGGTGGGGATCGCGCGCGCCTCGTTCTGCAGGCCGTCGCGGGGGCCGACTTCGAAGATTTCTACGCTATCGCTCACCGCCCGCTCTCCCGCCAAGCCGCGCCGTTCCGTCCCGCGCCCCCGGCTTTCGCGGCGCCACTGGCGCCACGGTCCGGGGGCGCCTCGAATATCTCTACTGCATCGCTCATCGCTTTCCCTCCGGTGGCACCACCTCGGGTGGCTCGAAGAACTCCCGCGGGTAGAGCGCACCGCCCGCCGTCGGCAGGCTCGCCCGGAAGCCCTCGCGCGCGGCGCAGCGGTCGTACCATTCCTGGAGGCGCGGCCGCTCGCCGATGTGGGCGAAGTGGCGCGCCATGTAGACCGCCTGCGCCACGCTCACGTCCGCCGCCGAGAAGCCCCCGGCGAGCAGCCAGTCCCCCGCCAGCCCCCGCTCCACGGCGTCGAAGCACTTGCCGAGGCGGGCGGCCTCCAGCTTCATCACCACCGGAGAGCGCATCCAGTCCTCGCGCAGCATGACGTGCTGCTGGGTGAGCACCTGCGCGTGGGTCGAGATCGTCTCCGAGAAGTGGACCCAGATCAGCCAGTCGGCGCGCTCGGCATGACCCGGCGCGCGGCCCAGCCCGGCGTCCGGGAAGCGCTCGCACAGCACTTCGGTGATCGCCCCGGTCTCCCAGAGCGACCGCCCGTCCATCTCCAGCGCGGGCACCCGGCCCACTGGGTTGAGGGCTAGGAACTCGGCCGAGCGGAGCGCCTTGTCGAAGGGCCATTCGGTGACCTCGAACGGCACGCCCAGCTCGTGCAAGAGCCAGAGCGTGCGCATCGAGCGGGTCTGCGGGCAGTGGTGCAAGCGGATCATGTGGCCCTCATCTTGCCGAAAATACCTCGGGGGAGCCGCCGGAGGCGGCGGGGGCAGCGCCCCCTACCCCGCCTCGTCCTCGAGCCGCACGATCGCCGCCCCCGCCTCGACCTGGGCGCCGGCCTCGGCCAGCACCTCGGCCACCGTGCCGGCGCGGGGCGCGCGCAGGGCGTGCTCCATCTTCATGGCCTCGAGCACGGCCAGCCGCTGGCCCTCCTCGACCGCGTCGCCGGCGGCGACCAGCACCTCGCGCACGAGGCCGGGCATGGGGGCCTCGACCGCGCCGGCGCCGCCCGCGCCCTCCTCGCCGCGCGCGAGGGGGTCGGGGATCTCGAACGGGTAGGCGTTGCCCCAGAAGATCGTGAGGGTGCCGCCGTCCCGTGCCCAGTCAGCGGCCACGGGGCGGCCGTCCACGCGCCAGCCGGCGGCGGTGCGCAGGGCCTCCACGGCGCCGTCGCCGAGGTCCACGGCGTAGCGTCCCGGCCCCTCCACGGCGACGAAGCCCTCCACGGCCTCGCCGCGGTGCGTCATGGTGACGGGCCAGCGCAGCGGGGTCCAGTGGTGGGCGCCCTCGTGGGGCTGGGGGCGGTCCAGCCCGAGGGCGAGGCAGGCGGCCAGCGCGCGGGTGCGCTCGCAGGCGACCGGATGGGGGCTGAGGCTGTCCGCCTCGCGGTCGATCAGCCCGGTGTCCACCTCGCCGCGCCCGAAGCCCTCGTGCCGCGCGAGGCGGCGAAGGAAGGCGAGGTTGGTGACCGTTCCCGCGACCTGCGTATGGGCGAGCGCGCGGTCCAGTTGGCCGAGGGCCGCGCCGCGGGTCTCGCCGCGCACCACGATCTTGGCGATCATCGGGTCGTAGTGGGGGGAGATGCGGTCGCCCTCGCGCACGCCGGTCTCGATGCGCACGCCTTGCGGAAAGCGCAGGCGCGAGAGGCGGCCCGTGGCGGGCAGGAAGCCGACCGAGGGGTCCTCGGCGTAGAGGCGGGCCTCGAAGCTGTGGCCTTGCAGCGAGAGGTCGGACTGATCCAGCCAGAGGGATTCGCCCGAGGCCACGCGGAGCTGCCATTCCACGAGGTCGACGCCCGTCACCTCCTCGGTCACGGGGTGCTCGACCTGGAGGCGGGTGTTCATCTCCATGAAGTAGAAGCGGTCGGCGCGCAGGCCGTCCGAGGCGTCGACGATGAACTCCACGGTGCCGGCGCCGGCATACCCGATGGCCTCGGCGGCGCGCACGGCGGCGGCGCCCATGGCCTCGCGCATGTCCTCGGGCATGCCGGGCGCGGGCGCCTCCTCGATCACCTTCTGGTGCCGGCGCTGGAGCGAGCAGTCGCGCTCGAAGAGGTGGACCGCGCGGCGCCCGTCGCCGAAGACCTGCACCTCGATGTGGCGGGGGGTGGCGACGAACTTCTCGACCAGCACGCGGTCGTCGCCGAAGGCGCCGCGTGCCTCGGCGCGGGCGGAGGCTAGGGCATCCTGGAAGTCGGCCTCCCGGTCCACGCGGCGCATGCCCTTGCCGCCGCCGCCCGCGACGGCCTTGATCAGCACGGGCCAGCCGATCCCGGCCGCCTCCTGCGCGAGCCGCACGTCGGCCTGGTCGCGGCCGTGGTAGCCGGGGACCACTGGGACACCAGCTTCCTCCATGCGCTTCTTGGCGGCGTCCTTGAGGCCCATGGCGCGGATCGCCGACGCGGAAGGCCCCACGAAGACGAGGCCGGCCGCCTCGACCGCCTCCACGAAGTCCGGGTTCTCGGACAGGAAGCCGTAGCCGGGATGGACGGCCTCGGCGCCGGTGGCGCGCATGGCCTCGACGATGGCGTCGCCGCGCAGGTAGCTCTCGGCAGGGCTCGCGCCGCCGAGGGACACGGCCTCGTCGGCCATGGCCACGTGGCGTGCGTCCGCGTCGACGTCCGAGTGGACGGCGACAGTGCGGACCCCAAGGCGGCGGCAGGTGTCGATGACGCGGCAGGCGATCTCGCCACGGTTGGCGATGAGCAGCTTGCGGATCATGGGGCGTCCTCCAGGGCGGCGCGGAGCGTGGCCGCGGATCGGGCGTCGAAGGCGACGAGGATGGGGTGGGGCGGCTCGCCCATCTCGCGCAGGGTGGCGACGGCGATGCGCGCCGCGCGCTCGGGCGGGAAGCCGTAGATGCCGGTGGAGATGGCGGGGAAGGCGACCGTCCGCGCACCCAGGCCCCGCGCCACCTCGACCGAGTGGCGGTAGCAGGAGGCCAGCGCCGCGTCCTCGCCGGCGCCGCCGCCCCGCCAGACGGGGCCGACGGTGTGGATCACGTGAGCGGCCGGCAGGCGGTGGCCGCGGGTCGCCTTCGCGTCGCCGGTCTCGCAGCCGCCCAGGGCGCGGCATTCCTCCAGCAGCTCCGGCCCGGCGGCGCGGTGGATCGCGCCGTCCACGCCGCCGCCCCCCAGGAGCGAGCGGTTCGCGGCGTTCACGACCGCGTCCACCGCCATGCGCGTGATGTCGCCTTCGCGGACCTCGATCACAGGACCTCCACCAGCCGGAAGCGCTCGCACATCAGCCACATGTCCTCGGAGAAGCCGCCCGTGCGGCGGAAGTAGGCGACGTGCCCGGCGCGCCACTCCGCGAAGTCGCCCTCGCCTTCCGCCAGCGCGAAGGCCTCGGGCACGTCGCGGAAGCGGCACTCCGCGACCTCGCTGGTCTCGATCACGGCCGCCGGCGTCCAGTCCCACCAGCAGGCCACGTCGCGGCGCCCCACCACGGGACGGGCCGGATCGCCCTCGGGGTAGTCCTCGAGCGGCGCGCAGGTGGCGGTCTTGTCTCCCGAGCGCACGAGCTGCGTGAGCGAGGCGCACAGGTCCGGCCCGTCGCCGAAGCGGAAGGCCTGCGCGCCGGGATGGCGCGCGAGCACGCGGTCGAGGGCGCTCACGGGCAGGCTCCCTCGTGCCTGAGCGTCTGCGGCCCGTAGGGGCAGGCAACCGCACCCGCACCGGGGCCGTCGTTGCATCGGCGTGCCCGGCCCGAGGCGGCTAGCGGCAACTCGGCGGGACTTGGAAGCGGATGGCCCCCCGCATCACGGTGCCCCCCGGTTGGCAGTCCGGCTCCCGCGCCGGCGCGGTGCGAGCGGTCGGCGCGCGCGGGGACGCGCCAGGGGCCGGCGGCGTCCGCGCATCGTCCGGCGGCGCGATCGCCAGGGCTACGAGCGAAGCAACGCCCGCGATCATCCACGGCAGGACCGACGTGAGCCAATGCCGCGACCTGCCATGGGGCTTGCGGTGCGGCCCCCCAAGATTCCACACCGGCGTCGCCGCCGCGCCCCCCTGCTTCAGCTTCCGGCCGCCGTGTAGGTCGTACCGGCTGCGGAACGGCGGCTCGTCCTTCGGGTCGAACCTGTCCCAGACCGGGAGCGAACGCCCCGCGCCGGGGCCCTTCGGTTTCTTCCATGCCATGCCGAACGGATGCGCGGGGAATCCGGCGGGACGGGGGCAGCTGCGCGCACGCCCGAAGGCGAGCGACGTAACTGGCGCAAGCGCGGGAATGCCCGGACATGCGGCGGACGCCATCCTGGCGCTTGCGCGCTCGGTTCCTCGCTTCGATCGATCCACCGGACCGATCGATCCCTGCGGGAGCGCCAGCCTCGCGCTTGCGCGCTCGGTTCCTCGCTTCGATCGGTCCACTGGACCGATCGATCCCTGCGGGAGCGCTCGTCACATTCTGAAGACGCCGAACCGCGTCTCCTCCACGGGGGCGTTGAGGGCCGCGCGCAGGCTCAGGGCCAGCACCTCGCGGGAGCGGCGGGGATCGACGATGCCGTCGTCCCACAGGCGGGCCGAGGCGTAGAGGGGGTGGGACTGGCGCTCGAACATCTCCTCGGTGGGGCGCCGGAACTCGGCCTCCTCCTCGGGGAGCCACTCGCGGCCCTCCTTCTCCATCGCGGCGCGCTTCACGGTGGCGAGGACGCCGGCCGCCTGGGCGCCGCCCATCACCGAGATGCGGCTGTTGGGCCAGGTCCACAGGAAGCGCGGCGAGTAGGCGCGGCCCGCCATGCCGTAGTTGCCCGCGCCGAAGGAGCCGCCGACCAGCATGGTGATCTTTGAGACGTTCGTGGTGGCCACCGCCGTGACCATCTTGGCGCCGTGACGGGCGATGCCTTCGTTCTCGTAGCGGCGGCCGACCATGAAGCCCGTGATGTTCTGCAGGAACACCAGCGGGATGCCGCGCTGCGAGCACAGCTCCACGAAGTGCGCGCCCTTCTGGGCGGCCTCGGAGAAGAGCACGCCGTTGTTGGCGACGATGCCGACGGGGATGCCCTCCACGTGGGCGAAGCCGGTCACGAGGGTCTCGCCGAAGCGGCGCTTGAACTCGTCGAAGCGCGAGCCGTCCACGATCCGGGCGACGACCTCGCGGATGTCGTAGGGCGTGCGCAGACCGGCCGGGACCACGTCGAGGATCTCGTCGGGGTCGTAGGCGGGCGGCTCGGGCGGGGCGAAGTCCGC
The DNA here is from genome assembly GCF_025144335.1 of Jannaschia sp. W003. Lineage (NCBI taxonomy): Bacteria > Pseudomonadati > Pseudomonadota > Alphaproteobacteria > Rhodobacterales > Roseobacteraceae > Jannaschia > Jannaschia sp. W003. Next base: position 1,490,594 of record NZ_CP083539.1, on the reverse strand, counting down.
GTGGGCCACGGGCGCGGCGTTCAGGAACCGCAGGCTCTCGCGCGCCAGCGCCAGGGCGTGGGCGTCGTCCTCGGCCAGGTAGTCGGCCACGCCCGACAGGCGCGTGTGCACGTCGCCGCCGCCGAGGTCCTCGGCCGAGACCTCCTCGCCCGTGGCGGCCTTCACCAGGGGCGGGCCGGCGAGAAAGATGGTGCCCTGGTCGCGCACGATGATGGACACGTCCGACATGGCGGGGACGTAGGCGCCGCCGGCCGTGCACGAGCCCATCACCACGGCGATCTGGGGGATGCCCTTCGCGGACATCTGGGCCTGGTTGTAGAAGATGCGCCCGAAGTGGTCGCGGTCCGGGAACACCTCGTCCTGCTGGGGCAGGTTCGCCCCCCCGCTGTCCACGAGGTAGACGCAAGGAAGCCGGCAGGCTTCGGCGATCTCCTGGGCGCGCAGGTGCTTCTTGACGGTCATGGGGTAGTAGGTGCCGCCCTTCACAGTGGCGTCGTTGCACACCACCATGACGTCGCGGCCGTGCACGCGCCCCACCCCGGCGATGGCGCCCGCGCCGGGGGCGGCACCATCGTACATGTCGTGGGCGGCGAACTGGCCGACCTCGAGGAAGGGCGAGCCGGGGTCGAGGAGGCCCGCCACCCGGTCGCGGGGCAGCATCTTGCCGCGGCTCATGTGGCGCGCGCGCGAGCGCTCACCGCCGCCGGCCGCGGCCAGGGCGGCGGCCTCAGCGACGGGGGCCAGGGCGGCCTCGTGGGCGGCGCGGTTCGCGCGCGCCTCCTCGGAGCGGGGGACGAGGGCCGATCGGAGCTTCACTGCGCGTCCTCCGCGTGGATGTCGAACCAGTGGATCGCGCCCTGCAGCGCCACCGCGGCACGCACCGTGGGCAGGGCGCCGCAGATCACCTGCCGCGTCATGGGCGAGAGCGAGTCGGCGGGCACCGGGCACTCGGGCTCGCCGGGGATCACGGGGGTGCGGGCGGCGGCGAGGGCCTCGCCGAAGGCGCCGCCCGCCTCGGGCAGCGACTGCAGCACCTCGGGCGGGGGCATCACCGCGCGCAGCGCGGCGTAGTGGGTCGATACGTCCTCGGCCACGTGGCGCACGCAGCGCGGCACGGCGGGGCGTTCGGTGCAGGCGAGCATGGTCTCGATCACGCAGTCGGCCAGGATCGTGGCGAGCGCATCGTAGTTGCAGCCCGGCCCGCAGTCCGGGTCGGCCCAGGCCGCGCGGTCCGCGGCGGAGAGCGCGGCGAAGCAGCGCGAGACGTCGTCCGCGGCGGCCGGTGCGGCGAGGCATGCGAGCAGCAGGGCCAGACGGCGCATCATGCGTTCCCCTTGGCGTCGGCCAGCTCGGCCCCCTCGCCCAGCTCGCGCTTCACCTCGGCGAGCTCGCGGTCGAGGAAGAACGAGATCAGCGAGCGGATGACGACGAGGAGGCCGAGGAACACGAGGTCGGCCATGGCGAGGCTGAGGGCCGTGTGGATGATGTCGGAGACGATCAGCAGCTCCAGCCCGCCCAGGATGTAGCGGCCCAGCTCCACGCGCTCGGCGTTCACGCCGCGGATGCGGCGGCGTTCGTCGCGCGAGATCTCGGCGCGGGCGAAACCGACGATGAAGCGGATCGCGCCGATCAGGAGGATCGCGCAGGCGAGGATGTCGATGCCGGCGGCCAGCCACTCGAACAGGTGCACGAGCCAGTCCACCTTGCCGTGCAGCACGGTGTCCTCGCGCACGTAGTCGAAGAAGCGGAGCGGCTCGGCTCCCGGTGTGGTCTCGGCCATCGGCGTCTCCCTTCAGGCGACCTTGGGCACGGCGGCGGGCGGCGTCCAGCGCCGCCGCCGCGTCAGCCCATCGCGCCCACCAGCTCGCGCCCCACCAGCATGCGGCGGATCTCGGAGGTGCCGGCGCCGATCTCCATCAGCTTGGCGTCGCGGAAGAGCCGCGAGACCGGCACGTCGTTCATGAAGCCCGCGCCGCCCATGGCCTGCACCGCCTGGTGCGCCTGCACCATGGCCTGCTCCGAGGCGTAGAGGCAGCAGGCCGCCGCGTCCTGGCGTGTGACCCGGCCCGCGTCGCAAGCCTTGGCCACCTCGTAGACGTAGGCGCGGGCCGAGTTCATGGCGGTGTACATGTCGGCGATCTTGCCCTGCATGAGCTGGAAGCTGCCCACGGGCTGGCCGAACTGCCGCCGCTCCGAGACGTAGGGCATCACCTCGTCGAGGCAGGCCGCCATGATGCCGAGGCCGATGCCCGCCAGCACCACGCGCTCGTAGTCGAGGCCGGACATGAGGACGCGCACGCCGCGCCCCTCCTCGCCCAGCACGTTCTCGAACGGCACCTCCACGTCCTCGAACACCAGCTCGGCGGTGTTCGAGCCGCGCATCCCCAGCTTGTCGAAGTGCGGCGAGGCGGAGAAGCCGGTCATGGCCTTCTCGACCAGGAAGGCGGTGATGCCGCGGGCGCCGGCCTCGGGGTCGGTCTTGGCGTAGACCACCAGCGTGTCGGCGTCGGGGCCGTTGGTAATCCAGTACTTGGTCCCGTTGAGCACGTAGCGGTCGTTGCGCTTCTCGGCCCGCAACTTCATCGACACCACGTCGGAGCCGGCGCCCGCCTCGGACATGGCCAGGGCGCCCACATGCTCGCCCGACACGAGGCCGGGGAGGTACTTTTCCCGCTGGGCGTCGGTGCCGTTCAGGGCGATCTGGTTCACGCATAGGTTGGAGTGCGCGCCGTAGCTGAGGGAGACCGAGGCCGAGGCGCGGGCGATCTCCTCCACGGCGACCACGTGGGCGAGGTAGCCCATGCCGGCGCCGCCGAAGCGCTCGGGAACGGTGATGCCGAGCAGGCCCAGCTCGCCCATCTCGCGCCAGAGCGCGGCGGGAAACGCGTTCGAGGCGTCGATCTCGCCGGCCATCGGCTTCACGCGCTCCTGCGCCCAGCGATGGGTCATCTCGCGCAGCGCCTCGACGTCCTCGCCCAGGTCGAAGCGCATGGTGTGGGTGAACATCGCGGACCTCCCTGCCCCCGGCGCGCCCAAGGAATTGAACGCTCGTTCAGTTCATAGCGGCCGCCGCGCCCGGCGTCCAGCGGGGGCGGGGATTCCCCACTTGCCCGCCCGCCTCCGCGGCCGCAATCTGGTGCGGAGGAGCCAGGCCATGGGCGACTACACGATGGCGTTCTACCAGGGCATGGGCGACGGCAAGGACCGCATCGCCCGCGCCTTCGGCCGCGTGCAGGCTTGGATCGTGCGGGGGGCGACGCGGTCGGCGTTCAGCCACTGCGAGCTGATCCGCCACCCGGACGCGCCGCCGCCGGGCCTGCCGGTGGAGTCGATCTCGTCGTCGGGGCGCGACGGGGGGGTTCGGATCAAGTGGATCCGCTACGACGCGGGCAAGTGGGCGTTCAAGCCGGTGCCCTGGGCGCCCGCCGACGCCTGGGACCGGGCCGCCCGGCACCTGGGCAAGCCCTACGACTACGCGGGCCTCCTCAAGAGCCACGTCATCCCCCTGAACCGCGAGGACCCCGAGGCGTGGTTCTGCTCGGAGCTGTGCGCCGAGGCGCTGGGGCTGCGGATGCCCAACGCGCTCTCGCCCGGCGCGCTGCACCGGGCGCTGGAGGACGACTGCGACATCTGGCGCCGGACGCTGCGCGTCTCGCACGGACGCCGGGAGGGCGGCGCGCGGCGGGGCTGGCTGTAGGGGGCGCGGGCGGCTGGCCCGGGGAAAGGCCTCGGCACGCCGTCGCTCGGGGGGAAGGAGGAGGCGCGTGCCGCCCGCATTCCACAGATGGGGGCGCGGGGGCGCGCCTGCGAATCACGCCGGATCGCGGGCGCGTGACGGGGCGCCGAGGTGCCGCGCCGCCTCGGCGGCCACGATCCGTCCGATCAGGGCGCAGTCCGCGGCGTCGAAGGTCAGCGGCACGCGCATGTCGAGGAGCCGGGCGAGGATCGCGTCGGAGCGCGGCAAGCGCTGGGGCGCCACGTAGCCCCAGTGGTGGTGGCGCGAAGTGAACCCGTGGGCCTCAGCGCCGCCGAACCACTTCCACTCCACGCCCCACGCGGCGCAGGCGGCGAGGAAGGCGGGCACGCGGGCGGGATCATGGGCCAGCACTTGGATCGAGGAGCCGACGAAGGCTTCGGCCTGCGGGCGCTCGACGACCGCGAGGCCGGGGGCGTCCCGGAACGCGTCCTCCAGGGCGCGGTAGAGGGCGTTCCAGCGCTCCACCTGCCGGGGCAGCGCCCCGATCTGGGGGCGCAGGATCGCGGCACGCAGCTCGTCCATGCGGCCCGAGACGTTGGGGACCGTGCCCTTGTGGCGGGCGAAGACCGCCTCGGCGGGCGCGGTGCCGTGACGGGCGTAGAGCATGTAGCTGCCCGACAAGAGGATCATGCGCGCGGCGAGGTCCGGGTCGTCGGTGCAGACCAGCCCCCCCTCGCCCGCGTTCACGTGCTTGTAGGTCTGGCACGAGAAGCAGCCCACCGCGCCCCAGCGCCCCGAGGGCCGGCCGTTCCAGGCCGCGCCCATGGTGTGGGCGCAGTCCTCGACCACGGCCACGCCGGCGGCGTCGCACAGGGCCATCAGCGCCTCCATGTCGGCGAGGTGGCCGCGCATGTGGCTGACGAGGAGCACGCGGGCCTGCGGAAGCTTCACTTCGAGGTCGCCGAGGTCGATCCGCAGGGAGTCGTCCACCTCCACCAGCACGGGGCGCGCGCCCACGGCGGCGATCGCGCCGGGCACGGGCGCGAGGGTCCAGGCGTTGGTGAGCACCGGATCGCCCGGGCCCACGCCCAGCGCGCGCAGGGCGGCGGTCATGGCGTAGCCGCCCGAGGCCACGGCGAGGGCGTGGGCGGCCCCTACGCTCGCGGCGAACTCCCGCTCCAGCGCCGCCACCTCGCTCGGCTCCGCGCCGTAGCGGTGCAGCGCGCCGGAGCGCATGACGCGCACGGCGGCCTCGATCGCGGGCTCGGGGATCGGCTCCTGCCGGGTGAAGGACTTGGCGAAGCGTTCCATGGCGGCAAGCTAGGCGCGCACGCCGCGTGCATTGCAAGCGTCGTGGGGGGGCTCTGCCCCCGCCGCCTGCGGCGGCTCCCCCGAGGTATTTAGGAAACGAAGACGAGGGCGTTCCCTCATCTTGCCAGAAATATCTCGGGGGGAGGCCCGACGGGCCGGGGGGCAGAGCCCCCCTCTCAGGCGATCCGCTGCGCCTCGGCAGCGGTCAGGCGATGCGCGGCGGCATCGAGCGCGGCGAAGTCGGCGAGCAGTTCCGAGCCGTCCCGCACGAGGTGGTCGACCGGATCCATGAAGCCCACCAGCAGGCAGGGCAGCCCGGCGGCCTCGGCGGTGTCGCGGTCGGTGGTGGTGTCGCCCACGAGGATCGCGCGCTCCGGGTGCCCGCCCGCCCGGCGGATCGTCTCGCGCAGGGGCTCGGGGTCGGGCTTGCGCACGGGCAGCGTGTCGGCACCCACGAGCGCGTGGAACTCGGCCGAGGCGCCGAGGCCCTCCATCAGCGCCACCGCGAGCCCCTCCGGCTTGTTGGTGCAGATGCCGACCGCGTAGCCCGCCTCGCGGAGTCGCGCCACCGCCTCGCGGGCGCCGGGAAAGAAGGTGGTGTGGACGCAGACCGCCTCGGCGTAGGCGTCGAGCAGGGGCTGGTAGCCGCGATCGACCTCGTCTTCGTCCACCTCGCCCAAACGGGCCAGCCCCGCGCGCAGCATGGAGCGCCCGCCCTTCAGCGCCGCGGCCCGGTGCGCGGGGTCGTCCGCATCCAGCGCGGTGTCGCGGCCGAGGTGCCGGAACGCGGCGTTGGCGGCCGCGATCAGGTCGAGCGACGTGTCGCACAGCGTCCCGTCGAGGTCGAAGATGACGCATGGTTTCATCAGGCGGCTCCCTTTCGCCGACGCTCGCCTTGCGGCGCCGCCGGGGGGAGGTAGAACGGCCGGCGTTCGAGGAAAAGGGGTGCGCGCATGGCCGCCGCGTTGATCGTCCTGGCCGCCGGCCAGGGCAGCCGCATGAAGTCCGAGCGCCCGAAGGTGCTCCACGAGGTCGCCGGCGCGCCGCTCCTGCGCCACGCGCTCTTGTCGGGCGCCGCCTTGGAACCGGTGCGGACCGTGGTCGTCGTCGGCCACGGCGGCGAGGCGGTGGAGACGGCGCTACGCGGCTTCGACGAGGACGCGGTGGTGGCGGTGCAGACCGAGCAGCGCGGCACCGCCCACGCGGTGGCGCAGGCGCGCGGCGCCCTGGAGGGCTTCGACGGCGACGCCTTCGTGCTCTACGGCGACACCCCCTTCATCGAGGGCGAGACCCTCCAGCGCATGGCCGAGGCGAGGGCCGCGGGCGCCGACGTGGTGGTGCTGGGCTTCGAGGCCGCCGACCCCATGCGCTACGGCCGCCTCGTGACCGACGGCGACCGGCTGGAGCGGATCGTGGAGTTCAAGGACGCCACCGAGGCGGAGCGCGCGATCCGGCTGTGCAATTCGGGCGTGATGGCCTGCGACGCCGCCACCATGTTCTCGCTGATCGCGGAGGTGGGCGACGACAACGCCTCCGGAGAGTTCTACCTCACCGACCTGCCGGCGCTGGCGGCGAAGCGCGGCCTCTCGGCCCGCGTGGTGGTCTGCGACGAGAGCGAGACGCTGGGCGTGAACACCCGGATGGACCTCGCCGCCGCAGAGGCCGCGTTCCAGCGCCGGGCGCGGGCGGCGGCGATGGAGAACGGCGCCACGCTCGTGGACCCCGCCACGGTGCACTTCGCCTTCGACACCCATCTGGGGCGCGACGTGGTGGTGGAGCCCCACGTGGTGTTCGGCCCCGGCGTCACGGTCGAGTCCGGCGCCACGATCCGCGCCTTCAGCCACCTCGAGGGCGCTCACGTCTCGGAAGCCTGCGTGGTCGGACCTTACGCCCGCCTGCGTCCCGGCACCGAGCTGGACCGCGGCGCCAAGGTCGGCAACTTCGTGGAGGTGAAGGCCGCGCAGGTCGACGAGGGCGCCAAGATCAACCACCTGAGCTACGTCGGCGACGCGCATGTGGGCGCGCATGCCAACGTCGGCGCGGGTACGATCACCTGCAACTACGACGGCGTGGGCAAGCACCGCACCACCATCGGGGCGCACGCCTTCATCGGATCGAACACCATGCTGGTGGCGCCCGTTGCGGTGGGCGACGAGGCGATGACCGGCTCCGGCTCGGTCGTCACGCGCGACGTGCCGGACGGCGCGCTCGCGCTGTCGCGCGCGCGGCAGGAGAACAAGGACGGCATGGCGCGGCGCCTCATGGCGAAGCTGCGCGCGGCGAAGGAGGCCCGCTGACATGTGTGGAATCATCGGCATCCTGGGCGACCACCAGGCGGCGCCCATCATGGTCGACGCGCTCAAGCGCCTCGAGTACCGCGGCTATGACAGCGCCGGCATCGCCACCGTCGAGGACGGGCGCCTCGACCGGCGGCGCGCGGTGGGCAAGCTCGTGAACCTGGCCGACCTCCTGGTCAGCGACCCGCTCGCCGGCAAGGCCGGCATCGGCCACACCCGCTGGGCCACCCACGGCGTGCCGTCGGTCGCCAACGCGCACCCCCACCGCTCGGGGCGCGTGGCCGTGGTGCACAACGGCATCATCGAGAACTTCCGCGAGCTGCGCGCCGAGCTGGGCGGCACCTGGGAGAGCCAGACCGACACCGAGACCATCGTGCGCCTGTGCGAGAGCTTCCTCGACCGCGGCATGTCCCCGCAGGACGCCGCCTTCGCCACGGTCGACCGCCTGCGCGGCGCCTACGCCCTGTGCTTCCTGTTCGACGGCGAGGCGGACCTCCTGGTCTGCGCCCGCGCCGGCAGCCCCCTCGCCATCGGCCATGGGCAGGGCGAGATGTTCGTGGGCTCCGACGCCATCGCGCTCGGCCCCCTCACCGACCGCCTCACCTACCTCGAGGAGGGCGACCGCGCGGTCGTCACCCGCGAGGGCGCGACGATCTGGGACAGCAATGGTGCCCGCGCCAACCGCGACGTGGTGCGCGTGCCCGTGGACTCCCAGCGCATCGAGAAGGGCGGCCACCGCCACTTCATGGCCAAGGAGATCCACGAGCAGCCGCAGACGCTCTCGGACGTGCTCGACCTCTACCTCGACGGCGACCGCGTCTCGCCGCCCGCGGAGGTGGACTTCGCCGCGCTCTCTCGCCTCACCATCGTGGCCTGCGGCACGGCCTACATCGCCGGCACCGTGGCGAAGTACTGGTTCGAGCAGATCGCGCGCATGCCCGTGGAGTGCGACATCGCCTCCGAGTACCGCTACCGCGACCCGGTGATCGACCCCGAGGGCGCGGCGCTGTTCGTGTCGCAGTCGGGCGAGACCGCCGACACCCTGGCCGCCCTGCGTCACGCCGCCTCGGGCGCCAAGGCGATCCTGTCGGTGGTGAACGTGCCCGAGAGCTCGATCGCCCGCGAGAGCGACGTGGCCTTCCCGATCCGCGCCGGCGTCGAGATCGGCGTGGCCTCCACGAAGGCCTTCACGAACCAGCTCGCGGTGCTCCTGTGCCTCGCAGTGCTCGCCGCCCGCCAGCGCGGCGCCATAGATGCCGCGCGCGAGGCCGCCATCGTGGGCGAGCTGCGCCGCCTGCCGGGGCTGATGAGCCTCGCGCTCGCCACCGAGGGCCGCTGCGCCGAGTTGAGCCACTGGCTGGCTGAGGCCTCCGACATCCTGTTCCTCGGGCGCGGACCGATGTTCCCGCTGGCGCACGAGGGGGCGCTGAAGCTCAAGGAAATCTCCTACATCCACGCCGAGGCCTACGCCTCGGGCGAGCTGAAGCACGGGCCGATCGCGCTTGTGGACCGGACCCTGCCGGTGGTGGTCCTGGCCCCCACGGATGCCCTGTTCGAGAAGACCGTCTCGAACATGCAGGAGGTGATGGCCCGCGAGGGACAGGTTCTGCTGGTGACGGACGCCGAAGGCGAGGCGGCGGGCGGCGGGGGCTGCCGCGCGGTGCTGCGGATGCCGGCCTGCGACCCGGTGCTGGCGCCGATCCTCTACTCCGTGCCCGCGCAGCTGCTGGCCTACCACACGGCCGTCCACAAGGGCACGGACGTGGACCAGCCGCGCAACCTGGCGAAGTCCGTCACCGTGGAGTGATCCGACGAAACGGGGCGCGCAATCGCCGCTCGCCCGCCGCCGTCGCGCCCCATTCCCCCCGCAGATCACTGGGGTGGCGGACGCTCCGCCGCCCCGACCTGCGACGGAGGACGAACCCCGTGGACGCGCATACGCCCCTGACGATCCCCGCGGCCCTTCGCCGCTTCGCGCGCGCCGAATGCGGGGCGGTGGCCGTCGACTGGGCCGTGCTCACCGCGGCCGCGACCGCGATGGCCCTGGGCGCCGGCGTGCTGCTGGTCGCGGGCAGCGACGCCTTCCAGACCCACGTGCGGAGCGACCTGAGCCGCGACGTGTCGGGCGTGAAGCCTACCAGCGCGCGCACCGACGCCGCGCGCGGCCAGGAACCCGACGGCACGTCCGCCGAGGACGACGGCGAGCTACGCTTCAAGGCCGTCTCGATCCGCAAGGCCACCGCCTCCACGCGGGTGAGCTGCGGCGACTCGATCAATTGCGGCGAGAGTTCCGAGACCGTGACGCGCCGCTACCTCATGAGCGACGGCTCGGTCTGGACCCGCACCTCCGTGTACCATGCGTCGGACTCCGACCCCGAGGACCAGTGGTTCGACGGCGACGGCCGCGAGACCCGCGACGTGCCCGACATGCCCGAGGACGTGCCCGAGGCCTGGATCGACTGATCCGCGCGCCTTGCGCCCCCGCCCGCCCTTCCGTAAGGGCGGCGCGTCCGAGACGGGGGGGTGGCATGACGCGCCTGGTGATGAAGTTCGGCGGCACGTCCGTCGGGAACCTCGAGCGCATCAAGCGCGTCGCCAAGCGCGTGGGCGTCGAGGTCGCGCGCGGCCATGAGGTGATCGTGGTCGTCTCCGCCATGTCCGGCAAAACCAACGAGCTGGTGGGCTGGGTCGGCGAGACCGGCCCTCTCCACGACGCGCGCGAGTACGACGCCGTGGTCTCCTCGGGCGAGAACGTCACCGCCGGCCTGCTCGCGCTGGTGCTGCAGCACAACGGCATCGACGCGCGCTCCTGGCAGGGCTGGCAGGTGCCGGTCCGCACCACTTCGGCCCACGGCTCGGCGCGCATCGAGGACATCCCCACGGACAACCTCGCGACGAAGTTCGGCGAGGGCATGCAGGTGGCCGTGGTGGCGGGCTTCCAGGGCATCAGCCCCGAGGGGCGCATCACCACGCTGGGGCGCGGCGGCTCGGACACCACCGCGGTGGCCTTCGCCGCCGCCTTCGGGGCGGAGCGCTGCGACATCTACACGGACGTGGACGGCGTCTACACCACCGATCCGCGTGTCAGCGCCAAGGCCCGCCGCATCGACCGCATCGCCTTCGAGGAGATGCTGGAGCTGGCCTCGCTGGGTGCCAAGGTGCTCCAGACCCGCTCCGTGGAACTGGCGATGCGCTACGACGTGCGCCTGCGGGTGCTGTCGAGCTTCGAGGAAATGGACGAGAATGCCGGCACGCTGGTGTGCCGCGAGGAGGACATCGTGGAATCCAAGGTCGTATCGGGCGTCGCCTTCAGCCGCGACGAGGCGCAGATGACCCTCGTGAGCGTGGCCGACCGCCCCGGCATCTCGGCCGCCATCTTCGGCCCCCTCGCCGAGGAGGGCGTCGTGGTCGACATGATCGTGCAGAACATCGGCGAGGACGGCCGCACCGACATGACCTTCTCGCTGCCCGTGGACATGGTGCCGCGCGCCCGCCGCGCCATGGACGGCGTGAAGGCGGGCGGCGAGGTGAACTTCCGCGACCTGCTGGTCGACTCCGAGGTGGCCAAGGTCTCGGTGGTGGGCATCGGCATGCGCTCCCACGCCGGGGTCGCGGCCAAGATGTTCCGCGCGCTCTCGGAGTTCGGCGTGAACATCAAGGTCATCACCACCTCGGAGATCAAGATCTCGGTGCTGATCGACCGCAAGTTCACGGAGCTGGCCGTGCAGGCGCTGCACGACGCCTTCGAGCTGCAGAAGGCCTGACCCGCAGGCCCCGCGGGCGCCCCGTTATCGCATGACGGGGCCCCTGCCGGCGCATGACCGCGCGCCGCATTGGCCTGACGGGCGGCCCCGGGGCCACGATCGCCCCATGATGACCCGACACACCCCTCCCCCGTTCTGGCTCGCCGTGCTCGGCGCCCTCTCGCTCGCCTCCGTGGCCGTTCTGGCGCCGCCCGACAGGCCTTCGGCGGGCACGGTCCAGGCCGCGATGCAGGCCGGGCGCTAAGGCGCCGCCGAGCCCCCTCCGCCCTTTCCCCCGCCCCGCCCGGCGGGGTATGGGGGCGCGAGGGAGACAGGCGCATGACCGCACCGGACACCGAGAGCCGCAAGCTGCTGCGGCGCCTCCAAGCGGTGATGGCCGAGGAGGCGCAGGGCCAGGAGCGTCTCGACCGCATCGTCGCCCTCGTGGCCGATTCGATGGGCACCGACGTGTGCTCCATCTACCTGCACCGCGACGAGAACACGCTGGAGCTGTGCGCCACGCAGGGCCTCAACCCCGAGGCGGTCCATGTCACCCGCCTGCGCCTCGGCGAGGGACTGGTGGGCCGCGTCGCGCGGCGCCGCGGCCCCGTGAACACTGCCGACGCGCCCTCCACCCGCGGCTTTCGCTTCATGCCCGAGACCGGCGAGGAGGTGTTCTCGGCCTTCCTCGGCGTGCCCGTCCAGCGCCTCGGCGAGCGGCTGGGCGTGCTGGTGGTGCAGTCCAAGGAAGCGCGCGAGTACTCCGAGGACGAGGTCTACGCCCTTGAGGTGGTGGCCATGGTGCTGGCCGAGATGGCGGAACTCGGCGCCTTCGTGGGCGAGGGCGAGGCCCTGCGCGCGCCCCATGCCGGCCAGCGCATGTTCCGGGGTGTCACGGGCCAGGAGGGCGCGGCCGAGGGGCTGGTTCATCTCCACGACCCCCGCGTGGTGATCACAAACCCCGTGGCCGACGACCCGGACGCGGAGAAGCGCCGGCTCGCGGACGCGATCGACGCCCTGCGCCTGTCGGTGGACAAGATGCTGGATGCCGCCTCGGGCGACCGCGAGCAGATGGAGGTCCTCGAGACCTACCGCATGTTCGCCTACTCCCGCTCCTGGCTGCGGCGCATGGAGGCGGACATCGACGCGGGCCTCTCGGCGGAGGCGGCCGTCGAGAAGGAGCAGACCACCGCGCGCACGCGCATGAGCCAGTCCGGCGACGCCTACCTGCGCGACCGGCTGGCCGATCTGGACGATCTGTCAAACCGCCTCCTGCGCACGCTCACGGGACAGGGGCGCGCCACGCGCGCGGCGCCCGACGGCAGCGTCCTGGTGGCGCGCAACCTCGGCCCCGCGGAGCTTCTGGAATACGGGCGCGGGCGCCTGCGGGGCATCGTGCTCGAGGAGGGCTCGGTCGGATCCCACGCGGCCATCGTCGCGCGCGCTTGGGCGATCCCGCTGGTGATCCAGGCCCGCGGCATCCTCACCGAGGCGCTGTCGGGCGACCCGATCCTCGTGGACGGCGACCAGGCCATCGCCCACCTGCGTCCCGACGAGAAGGTGCGCGAGGCGTTCCGCGAGAAGCTGGCCATGCAGGCCGACGCCCAGCAGCGCTACGCGGCGATCCGCGACCGGCTCTGCGTCACCGAGGACGGGCAGCGCATCGAGTTGACCATGAACGCGGGGCTTATGGCCGACCTGCCCTCGCTGCCCTCCTCGGGGGCCGAGGGCGTGGGGCTCTTCCGCACCGAGCTGCAGTTCCTCGTGCGTTCCAAGATGCCGCGCCGGGGCGAACTGGCCACGCTCTACGCGCGGGTCATGGACGCGGCGGGCGGCAAGCCGGTCACCTTCCGCACCCTCGACATCGGCTCCGACAAGGTGCTGCCCTACATGAAGCCCGCCGACGAGCCGAACCCGGCGCTGGGCTGGCGCGCGATCCGGGTCGGGCTCGACAAGCGCGGCATCATGCGGATGCAGCTCCAGGCCCTCCTGCGCGCCGCGAACGGGCGCCCCCTGCGGGTAATGTTCCCGTTCGTGGCCCAGATGGAGGAGTTCCTGGAGGCGCGCGGCCACGTCCTGCGCGAGATCCACCGCGAGCGCAGCCTCGGCCACGTGCTGCCCGAGAAGGTCTGCGTCGGCGCCATGCTGGAGACCCCGAGCCTCGCCTTCGCGCCTCGCCGCTTCTTCGAGGAGGCGGACTTCATCTCGATCGGCGGCAACGACCTCAAGCAGTTCTTCTTCGCCGCCGACCGCGAGAACGAGCGGGTGCGCCGGCGCTACGACACGCTCAACGTCTCGTTCCTGTCGCTGATCGAGCAGATCGTGGCGCGCTGCGACGAGGCGGGCACGCCCGTCAGCTTCTGCGGCGAGGACGCCGGCCGGCCCATCGAGGCGCTGTGCTTCGCGGCCATGGGCCTGCGCGCGCTGTCGATGCGCCCCGCGAGCATCGGCCCGGTGAAGCACCTGCTGCTGCGCTCCTCGCTCGCGGAGGTGCGCGAGGTCATCGCCAACGCCCGCGAGGCGGGCGAGCAGTCGGTGCGCCCCGCGGTGATGGACTACCTGCGCCACCGCTGAAGGGGGCGGCGCGCGAAGCCTCAGGCCGCGGCGGCGAGCGTCTCCATGCGCGAGGCGAAGTTCGACACCCGCTCCTTGTAGCGCTTCGCCAGCGACGCGCGCGCAAGCCGGGCCGACTGCAGCAGCAGCCGCGCCGAGAGGGTGCGAGCCCTGGCCTCCGTGACCACCGTGAGCCGCGTCAGCGCCGGGCCCCGCGCCTCGAGCGCGACCTCCAGCACGACGGTCATGCCGTCGGTCCCGCCCTCGATCACGAGCTGCCGCCGGGGATCCAGCGCGACCAGCGTGGCGGCGACGTCGCGGCGCTTGCCGCTCACGGTGCCGCGCCCCATCCAGCGCGTGCCCGGGCCCGGCGGGCCGGGCGGCTGGCGCTCCAGCCGGTCGGCGCCGCGCCTGATCAGGCCCTCCCAGCGCTCGATCGCCGAGACCTCGTCCCAGACCAGGTCCAGCGGCGCGCGGATGTCCTCGGTGGCGACGAACTTCATGGGGGGTCTCCGGCTCCTGTCGGCACATCTGGTGCCCGCGGGTTAGGATTCAATTAGGGCGCCATCGCGGCGCGGGGTCAGAGCCGGTCCTCCAGCCACGCCTGCAGGAGGAACCGGGCGATCGCTCCCTCGCGCGCGGGGCTCATGTGCGGGTCGCGCCCGGCGAAGACCTCGACCAGCCGCTCGCGCGTGACCCAGCGCGCCTCGGCGATCTCCTCGGGGTCGATCTCGATGCGGTCGTCCAAGGCCTCGCCGTGGGCGCCCAGCATCAGCGAGCCGGGGAACGGCCAGGGCTGCGAGGCGAGGTAGCGGACGCGCCCCACCCGCACGCCGCACTCCTCCCAGGTCTCGCGGCGCACCGCCGACTCCACCGTCTCGCCCGGCTCCATGAAGCCCGCGAGGCACGAGAAGAACCCCTCGGGCCAGGCCGGCGAGCGGCCCAGAAGGGCGCGCTCGCCGTGGATCACGAGCATGATCACCACCGGGTCGGTGCGCGGGAAGTGCGCGTGCCCTTCGCCGCACATCCGCATCCAGCCCGCCTTGCCCGGCTCCGTGGGCGCGCCGCAGCGGCCGCAGAAGCGATGGGTGCGGTGCCATTCGAGCACCCCGCGTGCCGTGGCGGCGATCTCGGCCTCGACGGGCGCGAGGCGGGTCATCGCGGCGCGCAGCTCCGCGAAGGCGCCCGGCAGGCCCGCGGCGCGCTGGGTCGAAGGGTCCTGGAAGGCGCCGAGCGTGTCGGCGAAGCCTTCGACCTCCAGCGCGCTCACGTCGCGGGCGAACAGCGCGTGGCCGTCGATGCGGCCGATCAGGACCGGGTGGCCCGCCTCCGGGGCGTGGCCGTCGAGGATCTGGAGCGCGTCTCCGGATTCCTTCAGCAGCGGCTTGCCGCGCCAGAGGGGCAGCGTGCGGGCGGGCAGAGCGGCCAGCAGCTCGGGGTGGCGGCGCAGGTCCTCGGCCCGGTCCAGCCCGCCGCCCCCGAAGGTCACCGTCTCGGCATGGTCCATGGCGCGCGTCCCCCTCGGGCCGCGTGGTGCCCGCCGCCGCGCGCGAGGGCAAGCGGGGCGCGGTGAACCCCGCCCCCCCGGCGCGCGTTCGCCCCCGCAACCGGAGAGCCCCATGACCGTCCGCGCAGTCCTCGTCCTCGTGCTCGCCGTCGCCTTCGCGCTGGCCCCCGTGCTCGGCCCGTCCTTCGCAGGCTACGACCCCGCGCAGTTCCCGGTGCGGATCGAGGAGCCGCCCGTGCAGCCCGCGGGCTACGCCTTCGCGATCTGGGGCGTGATCTACCTGTGGCTCGTCGTCTCCGCCGCGTTCGGGCTGTGGCGGCGCCGCGACGACGCCGGCTGGGACGCCACACGCCTGCCCCTGATCGTCTCGCTCGGCGTGGGCGTGCCGTGGCTGGCGGTGGCGCTCGCCTCGCCGCTCTGGGCCACGGCGATGATCTGGACGATGCTCGTCGGCGCGCTGGTGGCGCTGATCCGCACCCCGTCCCGCGACCTGTGGCTGCTGCGCGCGCCGGTCGGCCTCTATGCCGGGTGGCTCACGGCGGCCTCGGCGGTGTCGCTGGGGCTGCTCGCCGCCGGCTGGGGCCTGCCGCCCTTCGGCCCCGTGGGCTGGGCCTTCGCCGCCCTCGCCGTGGGCATCGTGGTGGCAGCGGCGATGCTGCTCCGCCGCCCCTCGCTGCTCTATGGGGTGGCGGTGGCCTGGGCGCTGGTGGCCGTCACGGTGCGCAACGGGCTGTCGCCACTGGGCCTTTTCGCGCTCGTCGCGGCGCTGGCGGTGTTGGGCCTCGCCCTCGCCCGCCTGCGCCGCGAGCGCGCGCCTTAGATCGTCGCGTTGGTCGCCCCGCCGTCGAGCAGGATGTTCTGCCCGACGATGAACCCCGCATGGACCGAGGCGAGGAACGCGCAGGCCGCGCCGAACTCGGCCGCCGTGCCGTAGCGCCGGGCCGGGATCGTCGCCTCGCGCTGGGCGCGCGCCTCGTCCATCGTGACGCCCTGCGCCTTCACCACGCCTTCGTCGAGCGAGGTCGCCCGGTCGGTGTCGTGGATGCCGGGCAGGAGGTTGTTGATCGTCACCCCGTCGGCGGCCACCTGCCGCGCGGTGCCGGCCACGAAGCCCGTCAGCCCGGTGCGCGCGGCATTCGACAGTCCCAAGACCGGGATCGGCGCCTTCACCGACTGCGAGGTGATGTTAACCACCCGCCCCCAGCCGCGCCGCTGCATGGCGGGCAGGCAGGCCTGCATCAGGGCGATCGGCGTCAGCATGTTGGCGTCGAGCGCGGCGATGAAGTCGTCGCGCGACCAGTCCGACCACATGCCCGGCGGCGGCCCGCCCGCGTTGGTCACGAGGATGTCCGGCTCGCCCGCCGCGGTCAGCAACTCGGCCCGCCCCGCTTCCGTGGTCACGTCGCAGGCCACCGCGTCCACGCGCACGCCATGCGCCGCGCGGATCGCCTCGGCCGTCCGCTCCAGCGCTTCGGCCCCGCGCCCGTTGACCACGAGGTCGCAGCCCGCCGCCGCCAGCGCCTCCGCGCAGCCGCGCCCCAGGCCTTTCGAGCTGGCGCAGACCAGCGCCCGCTTGCCCCGGATTCCCAGATCCATGTACGTCTCCCCCTGCTTCGCGGCCCGGCCTAGCACCGCCCCGCGCCCGCGTCATCTGTACCGCGTCCGCGCAAGCCTCGGAAACGTGACCGGGATCGCCCCGCGGGGGCCGTGATTATGCCCGCGCCGTGGACGATGATGGCCCCCATGACCGACTCGCCCCTCCTGCGCATGAGCCGCTGCGCCGCGCTGCCCGCCGGCGCCCTCCTCGTCGAGACCGGCGCGCTGATGGGCGACCCCATCGGCGGGCTCGGGGACGTGGTGGCCGGCGACGTCTACGCGCTCGACCCCGGGGCCGCGGAGCGCGAGCTTGTGATCGCCCGCGGCAGCCGCGGGCCGGAGGTGGGCGCCGGCTCCTCGCTGGGCACGCCTGGCGCGGCCATCGCGCCCCTCGCGCGGCACCAGCTGATGAGCGAGCGCGGCGCCGGCGTCGAGGTGCTGGTGGTGGAGATCGAGGGCGCGCGTCACGTGCTGCCCCTCGGCCCCCTCGGGCCGCGCGACGAGTACACCCTGATCGCCTCCGAGGCCGTGGCGGGCGAGCTGGCCAGCGTGGCCTCGGTGTCGTTCACCCGCGGCACCTGCGTGACCATGGCCGGCGGCCTCCAGCGTCCCGTGGAGACGCTGGAGCCGGGCGAGCGCGTGCTGACCCGCGACCACGGCCCCCGCCCCGTCCGCTGGATCGGCCGCCAGTCGGTGCGCGCCGAGGGCGCCAACGCCCCCGTGGTCATCTCCGAGGGCGCCATGGGCAACGCCCGCACCCTGATCCTGTCGCCCGACCACCGCCTGTTCGTGTACCAGCGCACCGACGCGCTGCGCGCCGGCCGCCGCGAGCTGCTGGTGCGCGCCCGCCACCTCGTGAACGACGACACGGTCTGGCGCGACGCGGGCGGCTACGTGGAGTATTTCCACCTCCTCTTCGATGCCCACGAGATCATCTACGTGGAGGGCATCCCGGCCGAGAGCCTTCTGGTCTCCGAGGACGTGCTCGCCGGCTTCGACGAGGCCCTGAGCGCCGACGTCACCCTCCGCCTCGGCGGGCGCGCGCAGGCGCCCGCGCCGGGATTGGAGCCCAGCGCCTCGGACTTCGACGGCGTTGATGCCGCCGCGATCCTGCGCCGCGCCTCCACGCGCTGACTTGGCGCTTGCAGCCGCCGCCCCGCTGCGGTCCCCTCGCCCGCGGGAGGACCGGGCCATGAGACTCGAAGGAAAGTGCGCGATCGTCACGGGGGGCGCCTCGGGCTTCGGGCGGGGCATCGTCGAGGTGTTCCGCCGCGAGGGCGCCGAGGTCATGGTCGCCGACCTGAACCGCGACGGGGCCGAGGCGGCCGCGCGCGAGACCGGCAGCCGGGCGGCCGGCTGCGACGTGTCGAAGGACGCCGACTGGCGGGCGCTGACCGCCGCCGCGCTCGACGCCTTCGGCCGCATCGACGTGCTGGTGAACAACGCCGGCATCACCCACCTGCCCAAGCCCATGGAGGAGGTGGACGAGGCGGAGTTCGACCGTGTGCTCGCGGTGAACGCGAAGTCCGTCTACCTCTCGGCCCGCCACGTGGTCCCCGTCATGAAGAGTGCGCGGGCGGGCGCGATCCTGAACGTCGCCTCCACGGCGGGCGTCTCGCCGCGCCCCCGGCTCAACTGGTACAACGCGTCGAAGGGCTGGATGATCACCGCCACCAAGGCCATGGCGGTGGAGCTGGCGCCCGAAGGCATCCGCGTGAACTGCTTGAACCCCGTGGCCGGCGACACGCCTCTGTTGAAGTCGTTCATGGGCGAGGACACCCCCGAGATGCGCGCGAAGTTCCTCTCCACCATCCCGCTGGGCCGGTTCTCGACGCCGCAGGACATGGGCGAGGCTGCCGCGTTCCTGTGCTCCGATGCGGCCTCCATGATCACCGGCGTCGGGCTCGAGGTCGACGGCGGGCGCTGCATCTGATGCGCCTCGCGGTACGCGTCGACGTGCTGGCGGGGCGCTTCGCCTCGCAACGGCTCGCGTTCGCGCACCTCCTGGATGCGGCCGGCGCGGCGGGGCTGTCGCCCGATTTCGACCACGTCGAGGTGATCGCCCCGCCGCACGGCCCGCGCCTGCGCGGCTACTTCGACGAGGCGACCGCCGCGCGCATCGCCGACGAGGCGGGCGCGGACACCGTGATCCTCGTACTGCCCGGCGCGCTGATCACCGGCGCCTTCCGCGAGGACGCCCGCCTGCGCCGCCTGGGCCGCTTCGACGGCACCATGGTGCGCGCGTGAGGCCCGGGCCGCGCAACGCGATCACCGACGTGACGGGCCTACGCGTCGGCTCGGCCCACGACGACGCCTTGCGATCGGGCACCACGGTGCTGGTGGGAGAGCGCCCCTTCGTGGCCGGGATCGACATCATGGGCGGCGCGCCCGGCACGCGCGAGAGCGACCTGCTAGCCCCCGACAAGCTGGTGCAGGACGTGGACGCGCTGGTGCTGTCGGGCGGCTCGGCCTGGGGGCTGGCGGCCTGCGACGGTGCGATGGCGGGGCTGCGCGCGATCGGGCGCGGCTTCGCGGTCGGCGCGGCGCGCGTGCCCATCGTGCCCGGCGCGATCCTGTTCGACCTCCTGAACGGCGGCGCGAAGGACTGGGACGCGAACCCCTACCCCGCGCTCGGGCGCCGCGCGCTGGAGGCCGCCTCGGTGGACGTCCCCTGCGGCAGCTTCGGCGCGGGTTTCGGCGCGCACGCGGGCGACCTGCGCGGCGGTCTCGGCACTGCCTCCGCCGTGCTGGACGACGGCACGACGGTGGGCGCGCTAGTGGCCTGCAACGCCTTGGGCCGGGTCTGCGACGACGGGGGCCGCTTCCTGACCGCCCCTTGGGCCTTCGCGGGCGAGCTGCCCGGCGGTCCCGGCACCCTGCCCCCGGACTGGGAACCCCAGACCCCGCGGATGCCCGGCGAAAGCACCACCATCGCCATCGTCGCCACCGACGCCGCCCTCACGCAGGCGCAGGCCACGCGGCTGGCCGCGGCCGCACAGGACGGGCTGGCCCGCGCCATCGCGCCCAGCCACACGCCGCTCGACGGCGATCTGGTGTTCGCCGCCAGCACCGGGGCGCGCCCCCTCGCCGATCCGGTGTGGGACGCCATGCGGCTGGGCCATGCTGCCGCGACCTGCCTCGCGCGCGCCGTGGCGCGCGGCGTGGCGGCGGCGGCGCCCGGCGGCGCCCTGCCCGCCCACCGCGAGCGCTGGCCCGGCGCGTAGTCCGGCGCCGTTGCCGCGATCGCGCCGATCGGGCGGCGGCGTCGCGCGATCGTGGCGAAACCGTGGCGGCACCGATCGCGTTAACCTTTCGGATCAACCGGAGGACATCCCATGCGCGCCGCTCTCGCCCTCGCCGCCACCCTCGTGGCCCTGCCGGCCGGCGCGCATGTCGCGCCGGTCGTGCCGATCCTGCCCGACACCCTCGGCCTGTCCACCACGCCGCCGGTCACGGAGTTCAGGATCCGCTCCGGCGCCGACGAGATGGCGCGGCCCCAGCTCGGCGCCTACGTGGGCGCCGCCGAGGAGAACGCCACCGCGTTCCGCGGCCCCTACGGCTTCGGCCAGTGCCCTGCCGGCACGCTCCTGACCACGTTCGGCACCTGCGCCGACGAGCGCGGCCGCTAGCGCCGCGCCGCGAAGAACACCCGCAGGAGCTCGGCCGCGCGCGCGGCCTCCAGCCCCTCGATCACCTCGGGCGCGCCGTGCGCCTGCGGGTGCTCGAAGACACGCGCCCCGTGGAGCACGCCGCCCGACTTCGGGTCCGGCGCGCCGAAGCACAGCCGCGTCACCCGCGCGTGGGCGATCGCGCCCGCGCACATGGCGCAGGGCTCCAGCGTCACCCAGAGCGTGCAGCCCTCCAGCCGCTCGGAGCCGAGCGCTTCGCAAGCCGCGCGCAGCACGAGCATCTCGGCATGGGCAGTCGGGTCGCTCCACTCGCGGCAGCGGTTGCCTGCGCGCGCGATCACCGAGCCCCCGCGAGTGACGCAGGCGCCCACGGGCACCTCGCCGCGCCGCGCGGCGGCCTCGGCCTCCTCCAGCGCGACGGGCATGAACGAGCGGAACATGGGGCCGTGCCTGCCGCCCCCGGGGCGCGCGCGCAAGGCGCTTCCCATGTGGCCCGCGTGGGCGTAGGGGCGCCCCATGTCCGACGAACAGCAAGAACGTCTCGCCAAGCGCATCGCCCGCGCGGGCCTCGCCTCGCGCCGCGAGGCCGAGACGATGATTGCCGAGGGCCGTGTCGCGGTGAACGGCAAGCCCGCCGACGGCTCCGAGCCGGTCGGCCCGCGCGACCGCGTGGCGGTGGACGGCACGCCCCTGCCCGCCGCCGAGCCCGCGCGCCTATGGCTGCACCACAAGCCCGCGGGCCTCGTGACCACCGAGTCCGACGAGCTGGGCCGCCCGACCGTCTTCGACGCCCTGCGCGCGGAACTTGGGCGCGTGCTGTCGGTGGGCCGGCTGGACCTCAACTCCGAAGGCCTACTGCTGCTGACCAACGACGGCGGGCTGAAGCGCCGGCTGGAGCTGCCCGAGACCGGCTGGCTGCGGCGCTACCGGGTGCGCGTGAACGGGCACCCCGACGAGGCCGCGCTGGAGCGGCTGCGCGCGGGCATCGAGGTGGACGGCGAGCGCTTCGCGCCGATGCAGGCGGTGCTCGACCGCGAGGTGGGCGCGAACGCCTGGCTCACGGTCGGCCTGCGCGAGGGGCGCAACCGCGAGATTCGGCGTGCGATGGAGGCCGTGGGGCTGAAGGTCGCGCGGCTGATCCGCACGAGCTACGGGCCGTTCCAGCTGGGCAACCTGCGCCCCGGCGCGGTCGAGGAGGTGCGCCCGCGGGTGCTGCGCGAGCAGCTCGGCGGGCTGTGGGAGGGCGAGATCGCGCAGGCGCGCCGCCCCGGAGAGGCGGGCCCGGCGCCCGCGAGGGATCAGGCGATGAGCGACGACGAGCGACGGGGCGGCAAGGGTCCGGGCAAGGCCGGTGGGCGCGGACCGGGCAAGCCGGGTGGTGCGGGACGAGGACGGCCTGGGGATCGCCCCGGCGGCGACCGTCCGCGGAGCGGCGGTGGCGGCAAGCCGGGCGGGTTCGCGGGCGGCAAGCCCCGGCGCGACGGCGACGAGCGTCCCCGCGACGGCGCCAAGCCGCGCGGCGAGGGCCGCCCGCCCCGCGCCGAGGGCGAGCGCCGCTTCGAGCGCCGCGACGGCCCGGCGGGGGATCGCCCCCGCGGAGACGGACCCCGGGGCGAGTCGCGCGGCCCCCGCTCGGGCGGCGACCGGCCTCGCGGCGAGGGAGGCGCTCGCAAGGAAGGCGGCCCGCGCAAGGACTACGGACCCCGCAAGGACTATGGCCCGCGCCGGCGCGACGAGGACGCGGGGCGCGACGGCACGGGCGATGCCAAGGCGCGGCGGCCCCGGCCCTCGGGCGACCGGCTCGTCGACCACGGCAAGGGCCGCTCCGACGACGCCCGCCCGCCGCGCCCCCGCCGCGACGACGCCGGCCCTAAGCGGGCGGGCGGCGGCGGCAAGCCGTTCGCCGACCGGCCCCGCGGGGACGGGCCTCGCGGCGATCGGCCGGGTGGCGACAAGCCGCGCGGCGACCGGCCCTATGGCGACAAACCCCGCGGCGACGGCCCGCGCGCCCCCCGTTCCGGCGACCGGTTCGACCGGGGCGGCAAGCCGGGCGGCCCGCGCTTCGGCAAGCCGCCGGTGACGCGCAACGACGGCAGCGGGTCGACGCCCGCGCGCCCTACCTCCGACGAGCGCAAGCAGGCCATGCGCGACGACCCCTCGGTCAGCATCCGAAAGGGCGGCCAGCGCGGCGGCCCGAAGCGCGGCGGCCCCCGCAAGCACCCCAAGGGCGGCGGCAAGACGTAAGGACGGGCGCTCCCGCCGAGGAGGCGCCGCTCAGGCGTCGGGCGTGTGGCGCTTGATCATGCCGATCTGGCTAAAGATGAACACGAACATCGCCAGCGGCAGGCCGAAGGTCTTGAACGACACCCAGGCGTCGGTGCTCATGGTCCGCCAGATCGCCTCGTTGGCCACGGCCAGCGCCACGAACAGCCACATCATGCGCCGCGTGAGGATGGTCCATCCTTCGGCGTCCAGCGGCATGGTCTCGCCCAGCACCATCGACAGGTAGGACCGGCCCCGCCACAGCCCGAACGCCAGCACGGCAGCGAAGAGGGCGTAGATCAGCGTGGGCTTCATCTTGAAGAACCGCTCGTCGTTGAGCCACACCGACAGCCCGCCGAACACGGTCACCAGCACCGCCGTCACGATCTGCATCTGACTCAGCTTGCCGGTCAGCCACCACAGGGTCGCGGTGGAGAGGAGGATCAGCGGGATGAAGGCGGCCGTGACGACGATGAAGCCGTCGTACTCGGTGCCGCCCACCGTGAGGCTGCTGTCGCGCAGGCGCAGGTAGGCTAGGAAGAACAGCGCCACCGGGCCCAGCTCCAGAGCCGTCCTCACCCATCCGGGCACGCGTCGTTCCGCCATCGGTGGTCCTCCCTCGGGCCACGCGGGGGCATAGCGGAGCGGGCGACGGGGGTCCAGCATGCCACGGGACACCGTTCCGCGACGGGGACGCTACCCCAGCTCCACGAGCACCGCGCCCAGCGCGATCGCCCCCATCAGCGCCACCCGGCGCGGCCCCGTGCTCTCGCCCAGCCAGACCCAGCCGATCAGCGCGGCGAACACCGCCGAGGTCTCGCGCAGCACGGCGGCCTCGCCCACCGAGCCCAGCCGCGTCGCCATCATCACCGCGCCGAAGCTGCCCCATGCGATCACCGCGCCGGACAGGCCCAACCGGACCAGCTCGCGGGTGGGGCGGAAATGGCCCCGCGCGGCTGCGATCAGCGGAAAGTCGAGGGCGGTGAGGAAGAAGAACCAGAACAGGAAGGTGAAGGGGTTGGGCGTCGCGCGTATGCCGGCCGCGTCCCAGGTGGTGTAGATCGCCACCGTCAACCCGGTGGCCACGGCGAGGCCGAGCGCCGCCGGAAGCGTCCGGCGCGCGGCCGCATCGACGTGGCGCAGGTTGTAGGCCGACAGCCCGAACAGCCCCGCAAGCACGACGGCCACGCCGGCCCATTGCCCGGGCGAGAACCGCTCGCCGAACACGATGCCCGCAGCGATCACCGCGAAGAGCGGCCCCGTGCCCCGCACCACCGGATAGACCACGGTGAAGGCGCCGCGCTGGTAGGTCTCGGCCTGCAGCACCTTGTAGAGGAAGTGGATCACCACCGCGCCCGCGAGGAAGCCCCACTGCGCGCCGCCCTCGGGCCAGGGCACGAGGAACAGGGCGGCCGGCGCCGAAATCGCGACCAGGCCGGTGTCGATCGACGCGCGCGCGGCGTAAGGAGGAACCCGGCCCTTCTGGAGCGCGCCGAACAGGGCATGGAGGAACGCCGCCGTCAGCGCCAGCGCAGAGGCGATGGCGGCACCCGTGGGGGTGCCCTCGACGGCCATGATCCAGTCGATCACGTCAGCGCAGCCAGCGGTCGCGCGGATCGGGCCCCAGCGCGTCGAGGGTGGACAGGAGCACGGGCGCGCGCGCTTCGCCCACCCAGATCAGCGCGTCGCGGCAGGGCACGCGGATGCGGAACAGGGTGCACAGGCTGCGCACGATGCGCTCCTCCAGTCCGATCTCGCGATACTCGGGGATCACGCCGAGCAGCTCGATCAGGCCGATCGGCCCTTCCCAGCCCGCGGGCGCGAGGTGGGGGCGCGCCTCGGCGCGGCGGTGCAGCTCCAGGGCGACGCCCTGCCCCACAAGCATGTCGCGGTCCCGTGCCCACAGGGCTGCCACGCCGCGGAAGCCCTCGGGGGCGGCGGCCTTGGGCGTCAGACCGGAGGCGAGCATCATCGCCTCGTGCTCGGCGCCCGAGGGCGGGCGCTCGTCGATCCGGGGCTCGGCGAGGCGGCTCAAGCGCGCGGCATCCGGCGGAACCCCCGCCCCGCCGCGAAGGTTTTTCCGCGAGGAGGACGGAGCGTGGAGAGTTTCGCGGACGAGTTCACGGGGGCCTTCGGGTCGGTCTCGATGCCCGTGGTGGCGGCGCGGATGCTGGCCGCGCTCGTCCTCGGCGCGGTGATCGGGTTCGAGCGCGAGTGGCGCGACAAGCCCGCGGGCCTGCGCACCCACATGCTGGTCGCCGCCGCCGCGGCTCTCTTCGTGATCGTGGGCCAGCAGCTCGGCACGCTGCATCTGGATGCCGACGTCGACAAGCGCATGGACCCGCTGCGGCTGATCGAGGCCGTTACCTCGGGCGTGGCCTTCCTCGCGGCGGGCGTGATCTTCACGCAAGGCGGCAAGGTCCGGCACCTGACCACGGGCGCCTCGATGTGGATGGCGGGCGCGATCGGGCTGGCCTGCGGCGCGGGGCAGATGCCGGTGGCCGCGCTCGCCACGGCGCTCGTGGTGCTGGTGATGGTCTGCGTGCGGCAGCTCGAGAAATGGATGGGCACGTACGACTGAAGGCTCACACATCGATCTCCGCGCCCGTGAGGGCGGCAGCGAACTCCTCGGGGTCGAAGGCATCCAGATCGTCGATCTGCTCGCCCACCCCGATCGCGTGGATCGGCAGGCCGAAGCGGTCCGCCAAGGCCACCAGCACGCCGCCCCGCGCGGTGCCGTCAAGCTTGGTCATCACCAGCCCCGTGACGTCGGCGATACGCTGGAACACCTCCACCTGCGCCAGCGCGTTCTGCCCCGTGGTCGCGTCGAGCACGAGCACAGTGTTGTGCGGTGCCTCCGGGTCGCGCTTGCGCAGCACGCGCACGATCTTGGCCAGCTCCTCCATGAGGTCGGCCCGGTTCTGGAGGCGCCCCGCGGTGTCGATCAGCAGAAGGTCCGCGCCCTCGGACTCGGCCCGCCCGTAGGCGTCGAAGGCGAGGCTGGCCGGGTCGGTGCCGTGGGCGGCCGTCATCACGGGGACGCCCGCCCGCTCGCCCCAGATCTGGAGCTGCTCCACGGCGGCGGCGCGGAACGTGTCGCCGGCGGCGATCACGACGCGCTTGCCTGCGGCGCGGAACTGCGAGGCGAGCTTGCCGATGGTGGTGGTCTTGCCCGAGCCGTTCACGCCCACCACCAGAACCACCTGCGGGCGCTTCGCGTAGAGCGGCAGGGGACGGGCCACGGGCTCCATGACGCGGGCGATCTCGGCGGCCAGCAGCGCCTTGATCTCGGGGACGGACAGGCGCCGGCCCATGCGTCCCTCGGCGAGGTTCGCGGCGATGCGCGTGGCGGTGTCCACGCCCATGTCCGAGGCGATCAGCAACTCCTCGAGACGCTCCAGCATGTCGTCGTCGAGCACGCGGCGCGGCGCGCCGGCGCCGGGCACGACACGCTCCACGAGGCGACCCAGCAGGCCGGGGCGCGCGGGCGCCTCGGGCGCAGGCGCGGGCGTCTCGGGCATCGGCGCGGGGGTGACGTCGAGCGGGGGCACGACCGGGGCGGGCGCCGACACGGGCGGCGTCTCGGCGGGGGCCTCGGCGGCGGGGGCGGCCGCGGCCCCGTCCTCGACGATCTCCTCTAGCCCCTTCTCCAGCCGCGCGGAGGAGTTAAACATCCGGTCCTTGAGCTTCTTGAAGAACGACATGGCGCCTCCCCTTTCCCGCCCCCCCTAACCCGCAGGGTGTGTGGGGAAAAGCGCGGTTGACACCGCGCCGCCCCCGCCCAACCTCCTTCCCATGCTCCGTGCCTGCGTCGCCCTCCTCGTCGTCGCCCTGTCCGGGGCCGCCCCCGCGGCCGCGGCGGAAGCGGCGGCCCCCGAGGCCCCGGCGGCGCGCTGGTGCTCCGAGGGGCGCTACGGCCCCGCGCGCTGCATCCGCCGCGAGACCTTCGCGCGCGACGTCTGCGCCCAGATCGAGGCCGAGGCGCGCCAGCACGCCCTGCCCCCCGCCTTCCTCGCCCGCCTCCTGTGGCAGGAGAGCCGGTTCGACCCCAACGCCGTCAGCCCCATGGCGGCGCGCGGCATCGCCCAGTTCATCGACGGCACCGCCAAGCTCCGGGGGCTGCGCGACCAGTTCAACCCGGCCGAATCCATCGAGAAGTCGGCGCACTATCTGGCCGAGATGGCGCGGCGCTACGGCAACGTCGGGCTGGCGGCGATCGGCTACAACGGCGGCGAGCGCCGCGCCGAGGGCTGGATCGCGGGCACCGGCGGGCTCGCGCGCGAGACGCTGGACTACGTGCGCATCATCACCGGGGCCTCCGCCGAGACGTGGCGCGACGCGCCGCCCGAAGGCAAGACCTTCGCGCTCGACGGCGGCGACGACTTCCGCGCCGCCTGCGAGGCCATGGCCCGCACGCGCCGCGTCTCGCCCCTCGCCGCGCCGCCGCCGCGCCTCGCCCCCTGGGGCGTGCAGGTGGGCTACGGCGCCGACCGCGGCGCGGCGCAGGCCTCGTTCGCGCGCCAGACGAGTAGCTGCGCGGGGCTGGCCAACGCGGCGCGGCGCGAGCTGGTGACCGTGCGCGGCCGCGGGCCGGGCCGTCCCGATTACGTGGCCGTGCGCCTCGCGGCGCCGTCGCGCGACGAGGCCGAGGGCCTGTGCCGCCGCCTCGCCCGCGCGGGCTGCGTCTGCCGGGTCTTCCGCAACCCCTGAGGGCTCGGCACGCGCCGGCCCCATCGCCATCCCCTTGACGGCGCATGCCTTTCCCGTTTCCCATTCCGGCCCGAATTGGGCGTCATACCCGGCGTGTCCCGCAGCATGGTGGTGGAACCGATGCGTCCGTTGATCCCCTTCGTCCTCGCCCATGGCCTCTCGGTCGCGCTCGTCGTCGCCGGCGCGCTCTTCGACGGGGTCTGGGACTACGCCTCGTTCCTGTGGATGGCCTGGGTCACCGCGGCGCTCGACCACTTCTTCCAGGAGAACGGCCCCGCCCCCTCGGAGCGCGGCGCGCGGATCCTCTCGACCGTGCTCGGCCTCACCCACTTCGCGGTGCTGCCCCTCGCGGTCCACGCGCTCGCGCAGGGGGGCTTCTGGCTCAACTGGGCGGTCTACTTCATGGCGGTGGGCCTCTTCATGGGCCAGATCATGAACTCCACCGCCCACGAGCTGATCCATACCTCGGGCCGCTTCCGCCGCGCCGTGGGGCGCTGGATCTACGTGACCCTGCTGTTCGGCCACCAGACCACCGCCCATCCGGGCATCCACCACATCTGGGTCGCCACGCCGCGCGACTCGAACACCGCGCGCTACGGCGAGTCCTGGTGGCGCTTCGTGATGCGCGCCTGGCACCACTCGTTCTGGAGCGGGCTGGCCCTCGAGAAGGCCCGCCTGCGCCGCATCGGCCTGCATGGCTGGCACCGGCGCAATCCCTACTGGCAGTACCTCCTCGGCGCCGGCGCCACGATGCTCGCGATGGGCCTGTGGCTCGGCTGGGCCGGGCTCGGGGCCTACTTCGCGATCTGCATGCTCGCGCAGCTCCAGCTCCTGCTGACCGACTACGTGCTGCACTACGGCATGCGCCGCCGCGAGATCGGCGAGGGCCGCTGGGAGCCGGTGGGCCCGTCCCACTCTTGGAACTCTCCCCACGCGATCTCGAACCTGCTGACGCTCCACGGCCCGCGCCACTCCGACCACCACGCGCACCCCACCCGCGGCTTCGAGGCCCTGCGCCTCGATCCCGAGCTGCCGATGCTGCCCTACGCGCTGCCGGTGATGGTGACGCTCGCCTTCGTGCCGGCGGTGTGGCGCCACGTCATGAACCCGCGGGTGGACGCCCTGCACGGCCAGACCCTAGTGTCGCCCGAGCCGCCCCCCTCCGGAGACCTCGAATGCGCGCCGTCCTGATCCTCGCCCTGCTCGCCCCGCTTCCCGCCGCGGCGGCGGAGCGCGCCGTCACCGCCACCGAGTTCGCCGCGATGGTCGAGGGGCAGACCGTGCGCTTTGACCGCTACGGCGAGCCCTTCGGCGCCGAGCAGTACTTCAGCGACGGCCGCGTGATCTGGGCCTTCGAGGAGGGCACCTGCCAGCGCGGCATCTGGTTCGAGAACACCGCCGGCAAGATCTGCTTCGTTTACGACAGCGCGCCCGAGCCGCAATGCTGGGACTTCCTGGAGACAGACGACGGCGCGTTCCACGCCCGCGCCGAGGGGGAAGCGCCCGAGGCCGACCTCGTGGCACGTGCGTTCGACACCGAGGACCTGGACTGCCCGTTGCCCGATCTGGGGGTGTAAGGGGCTAGACGGTGAAGGGGGCTCTGCCCCCGGCGCTGCGCGCCTCCCCCGAGATACTTGGGGGCCAGAGGAAGGGGGGCGGCGCGCTGCTGACCCCTCGTAAGTCATCAACTGCTGAGAAGTGCTCTTAGAACAGCGAGCCCTGATCGGGGGGCGCGTCCTTCGCCTTCGCGGGGCGCGCGCCGCCGATCCGCATGCGGCCGTCGGCGAACTCCAACTCCAGCGCGGGGGCGTCGCGGGCCTCGGCGGCGGTCTTGACCACGCGCTCGCCGGAGCGGGCGATGGCGAAGCCGCGCGCCAGCGTCTCGCGGTGGCCAAGTGACTGGCGCAGACGGTCGAGCGCCCGCAGGCGATCGGCCAGCCGCGCCTGCCGCGCGCGGGCGATCGAGGCGAGCCGCGCGACGGCCTGCCCCAGCCGACGCCCGTCGCGCTCTGCAGCGCGGGTGAGCGGGCGGGACGTCAGCCGCGCTGCCGCCGTGTGGAAGCGCCGGCGGGGATCGCGGAGGAGCCGCGCGGGCGCGGGCATCGCGAGGCGGTCGAGCCGCGCGCGCAGCCGCTCGGTGCGCCGCCCCGGCGCCTGCGCGAGCCGAGCGGCCACCGCCTCCAGCCGCGCGCGCGCCGTGGCGAGGCGGGTCCGCAGCGCCTCGGGGCTGGCGCGCGCATCGAGCCGCTGGAAGTGCAGCCGCGCCCGCCCCGCCCGCGCCCGCAGCGCGGCCGGCAGCCGCTCGGCGGCCCGGTCCAGCCGCGTGCGGGGCCGCTGGAGCAGCGCCTCGGGACGCGGCAGGCCCCGCCCGACGTCGCCTAGCCGCTGCCGCGCGCGCCGCGCACGGCCTTCCGCGGCACGGCGCCCGCGCTCGCCCAGGGTGTCGACGTGGGCGGCGAGGTCGCGCCGCACCGGCACCGCCATCTCGGCGGCCGCCGTGGGCGTGGGCGCGCGGCGGTCGGCGGCGTGGTCGATCAGCGTGGTGTCGGTCTCGTGGCCCACGGCCGAGATCAGCGGGATGCGGCAGTCGGCGGCGGCGCGCACCACCACCTCCTCGTTGAAGCCCCACAGGTCCTCGACCGAGCCGCCCCCCCGCGCCACGATCAGCAGGTCGGGCCGCGGGATCGGCCCCCGGCCGTCCATCGCGTCGAATCCGCGGATGGCGGCCGAGACCTCGGGCGCGCAGGCCCGCCCCTGGACCGCCACGGGCCAGATCACCACGCGCCGCGGGAAGCGGTCGCGCAGGCGGTGGAGGATGTCGCGGATCACCGCGCCCTGGGGCGAGGTGACCACGCCGATCACCTCGGGCAGGAACGGCAGCGGGCGCTTGGCCGAGGCCTCGAACAGCCCCTCGGCGGCGAGGGCGAGGCGGCGCTTCTCGAGCATCGCCATGAGCGCGCCCTTGCCGGCGGCCTCCACGGCGTCGACGTTCATGTTGTACTTGGACTGCCCCCCGAAGGCCGAGAGCTTGCCGGTGACGATGACCTCCAGCCCCTCCTCGGGGCGCACCGCGAGGCCGGCGACCTGGCCCTTCCAGGTGGTGCAGGCCAGCACGTTCCGGTCGTCCTTCACGTCGAAGTAGAGGTGCCCCGACTTGGCGCGGAACACGCGCCCCACCTCGCCGCGCACGCGGATGCGCCCGAAGCGGTCCTCGAGCGTGCGCTTCACCGCGCCCGACAGCTCGGCCACGGTGAACTCGGGCTCGTTGCGGCCCGGGGGGCCGTCGTCTTCCAGCAGGTCGTCCATGGGGGGCGGTCTAGCGCCCGGGGCCGCGCGGGGCCAGCGCTTGCCGCCGCCCCCGCCCTGCGGCTAGGGGACGTGAAACCCAGGAGGCATGCCCCGTGAACATCCTGATCCTCGGCGGCGGCGGCCGCGAGCACGCCCTCGCCTGGGCGACGTTGCAGAACCCCAAGTGCGACCGCCTCGTGGTGGCCCCCGGCAACGCCGGCATCGCGCGCATGGCGGAATGTGCGGACCTGCGCGTGGACGATCCCGCCGCGGTCGTCGCCTTCGCCGACGAGGAGAGCATCGACCTCGTGATCGTCGGCCCCGAGGCGCCGCTGGTGGCGGGCGTGGCCGATGCGCTGGCCGAGGCGGGGGTCGCCTGCCTCGGGCCGACGCGCGAGGCGGCGCGGCTGGAGGGGTCGAAGGCGTTCACCAAGGAGATCTGCGCCGCCGCGGGGGCGCCCACCGCCGCATACGCGGTGTTCGACGATCTCGATGCGGCGCTGGACCACGTCACACAGCGCGGCGCGCCCGTGGTGGTCAAGGCCGACGGACTGGCCGCCGGCAAGGGCGTCACCGTGGCCGCGACGGTCGAGGAGGCGCACCTCGCCCTGCGCGACGTGTTCGACGGCCGCCACGGCGAGGCCCGCGCCGTGGTCGAGGACGTGCTGCGCGGCGAGGAGGCCAGCTTCTTCTGCCTCGTGGACGGCGAGACCATCCTGCCCCTCGGCTCCGCGCAGGACCACAAGCGCGTCGGCGAGGGCGACACCGGCCCCAACACCGGCGGCATGGGCGCCTACTCCCCCGCCCCGGTGATGACCCCCGAGGTGGAGCGCCGGGCGCTCGAGGAGATCGTGTGCCCCTGCATGGCGGAGATGGCGCGGCGCGGCACGCCGTTCCGGGGCGTGCTGTTCACCGGGCTGATGATCGAGGACGGGGCGCCGAGCCTCGTGGAGTTCAACGTCCGCTTCGGCGACCCCGAGTGCCAGTGCCTGATGATGCGCCTCGGCGGGCAGGCGCTCGACCTCGTGCAGGCCTGCGCCGAGGGGCGGCTGGGTGACGCGCGCGTCCGCTGGGCGGACGATCACGCGATGTGCGTGGTGATGGCCGCGAAGGGGTATCCGGGGGCCTACGCGAAGGGCTCCGCGATCGGCGGGATCGAGGATTTCGCGGGCACGTCCGACCGCATGGTGTTCCACGCCGGCACCGCGCGCGAGGGCGGACGCTACGTGGCCGCGGGAGGGCGCGTGCTGGGGGTAGCCGCGCGGGGCGACACGTTGCGCGAGGCGCGCGATGCGGCCTACGCGGTCGTCGACGCGGTGGACTGGCCCGAGGGGTTCTCGCGCCGCGACATCGGCTGGCGCGCGCTGTGACCGGCTGGCCCCGCTGGGCGCTGCTCGGCGCGCGCGTGCTGCTGGCGATGCTGTTCGTGGCGGGCACCGTGCAGAAGCTGCTCGACCCCGGCCCGGCGGGGCTGCTCTTGGCCGAGCGGGGCCTGCCCGAGGCGCTGGTCTGGCCCGCGCTCGCCTTCAACGCGGCCGTGGCGGTGGCGCTGCTCGTGGGCTGGCGGCTGGTGCCGGTGGCGCTGCTGGCGGCGGCCTATTGCGGAGCGACGAGCCTGTTTCACTTCGTACCCGAAGATGGGTGGCAGATGTCGATCTTCGTGAAGAACTGGGCGATCGCGGGCGGGCTGCTGGCGCTGGCCGTGGCGGCGGAGGCGGCGGCGCGACAGGTCACGCCCCGGACTTGATCCGGGACCTCCGGGTGCGGTTGGTTGCTTTGCAGCGGGTGCGCCCGTGGAGGGCGGAAGCCCCGGCGCAAGGCCGGGGCGTAAGGGGTGGCTTACGAGGCGCATTCGGGCACCGGCCCGCTTGCGGGGCCGAGGTCGCGGGGGATCAGGCGGCCCCGGTTGAGGCGCACGGCGACGTGGCGGGTGCGGTCCGCCGAGAGCAGCACCATCTCCGCCCCTGCCCCGCAGCGCCGCACCGTTCCGCCAATCAGCTCCTCGCCGATGGCGTGGTTGGTGAGGCCGGGCAGCTCGGCCACCGGCTCCAGCGCGCCCGCCCGCCAGCGCCAGACGCGCAGGACCTTCGCGAGGTGGGGGCGGTCGACGAAAGGAAGTTCCACCGCGCCGTCGCCGTCGAGGTCGGCGGGCGCGAGGGGCGCCAGCCAGCGGAAGCGCGTGCCGATGGGCGGCGTGGCGTCCAGGAGCCGCAGGGTGCCCGCGCGCAGGCCGTAGACGGCGAGCTGCGCCCCGCGCGAGAGCGAGGAGCGCACGGCGACGACCTCGGGCTGGCCGTCGCCGTCGAGGTCGGCGAGGCGCGGCACGGTGTCCTCGAACACGTGCTCGGGACCCGAGCCTATGGCCGCGAAGGTGCAGCCCCCGGCCGCGCCGGGCACCGCGAGGCGCAAGGTCAGCGCGTCGGGGACCGTGCCGAGGATCCCGTGGGCGTAGGCGCGCGTCGGCTCCTCGTACCAGGCGGCCCAGTCCCCCGCGACCGCCGCGCCCGGCGCCAGGGCGCGGGCGTGGACCTCGGCGAGGCAGTCCGCGGCGCCGGCCCCGCCGCCTGCCAGAAGCAGCGCGAGCGCGGCCGCCGCGAGGCGGCGCATCAGATCTGCTTCTCGGGCATCCGCACCACGAGGCCGTCGAGCGCGTCCGTCACCTTGAGCTGGCAGGTCAGGCGCGACTTGGCGGGATCGGGCTCGTAGGCGAAGTCGAGCATGTCCTCCTCCATCGCGTCCTTGGCGGGCAGCTTGTCGGTCCAGGCGGGGTCCACGTAGACGTGGCAGGTGGAGCAGGCGCAGGCGCCGCCGCAGTCGGCCTCGATGCCGGGGATGCCGTTGTCGCGCGCGCCCTCCATCACCGTCAGTCCCACGGGCACGTCGACGATGTGCTCCCGGCCGCCGTGCTCGATGTAGGTGATCTTGGGCATGGGTCTCTCCCTGGGGATTTTCGCATCAGGTAGTCCGCGGGTGGCGGCGGCGCAACAAGCCCGCGGCACGCGGCGCGCCCCCGTTCCCGCCCCGCTCCGCCCCCGGTAGCGTCCCGGCAATGATCCGCGCCCTCGCCCTTCCGCTCCTGCTGGCCGCCTGCGCCGCCGCGCCCGAGACCCGCCGCGACGCGCCCCCGCGCCAGTGCCACGCCCGCGCCGCCATGCCCGAGGCGAGCCTCGATGCCGCGCCGGGCGTCGGCGGGGCGTGGTTCCCGGCCCCCTGCCCGCTCATGGCGAACGATCCGCTGTTCGTGGCGCAGGTGCAGCGCGCGCTCGCGGCGCGGGGGCTCTACCGGGGCGAGGCGTCGGGCTTCTACGACGCGGCGACCCGCGACGCCGTGCGCCGATACCAGGGCGACGCCGGCCCCGACAGCGACTGGCTGAGCCTCGACGCGGCGCGGCGCCTCGGGCTGGTAACCGTGGCGCGCGATGCGGGCTGAGGCGCCCGGGCGCCTGCCGCTCCTCGACCTCGCGCGGGCCTTCGCACTGGTGCAGATGGCGCTGTTCCACCTCGGGCGCGACCTCGACACCATGCTGCCGCCGGCGCTGCGCGTAGCGGAGTGGGGCTTCTCGTTCGGGCCGCTCTGGCAGGGCTGGGCCGCGTCGATCGCGGGCAGCTTCGTGTTCCTGGCCGGCGTGTCGCTGTGGCTGGCGCACGGGGCGGCGTTCCGGCCCGCTTCGTTCCTGCGGCGCCTCGGGGTGCTGGTGCTGGCGGCGGCGGCCGTCAGCCTCGCGACGTGGGCAACGTTCCCGTCGCAGTGGGTTCGCTTCGGGATCCTCCACTCCATCGCCCTGAGCAGCGTCGTCGGCCTCCTGTTCCTGCGCCTGCCGGGCCCCGTCACGGTGCTGGCGGGCCTCGCCGCGGTCTGGGCGGGTCGGACCCTCGACCTCGCGGCCTTCGCGGACCCGTGGTGGCTCTGGACGGGGCTGAGCGCGCAGATCCCGCCGATGATGGACTACGAGCCGCTCCTGCCCTGGACGGGGCCGTTCCTCATCGGGCTGGGGGCCGCCAGGATCGCGGACCGGGCGGGATGGATCGATCGGCTGCGGGGCTGGCCCGAGGGGCCGGTCTGGCGGCGGCTGGGCTGGCCGGGGCGGCACAGCCTCGCCGTGTACCTCGTGCACCAGCCGGTGATCGTGGGGGCGATCCTCGCGGGGGCATGGGTGGCGGCGCGGCTCTAGAGACGAGAACGGGCGCCCGGAGGCGCCCGTCCCGTGCACGTCGGTGACCGGAGGGTCACTCGGCGTCCGCTTCCTCCAGCGACAGCGCCACGAAGCGCGGATCGCCCTGCCGGCGGACCAGCAGGAGGAAGGATTTCTGCCCGGCCTCGCGGGCCTCGGCGATGCGCGCCTCCAGCTCGCGGATCGTGGAGACGCGGACCTGCCCCGCCTCCTCGATCACGTCGCCCGCGCGCAGGCCCTTCTCGTAGGCCGCGGAGTCGGCGTCGATGTCGGCCACCACGAGGCCCTCGGCGTCGTCCTCCAGCCCGAGCTGCGTGCGGAGCTCGTCGTTCAGCGTGGCGACCGTCAGGCCCAGCAGCTCCTTGCTGTCGGGGCCCTCTTCGATCTCCTCCTCGGCGCTGGCGGGCACGGGGCGCTCCGCGTCCTCGCGGCGGCCCAGGGTGACCAGCAGCGTCTGGGTGGCCCCGTCGCGGAACACGGTGACGCGCACTGCCTCGCCCACGGGCGCGTTGCCCACGGTGCGGACCAGCTCGCGCGTGTCCTCGATCTCCTTGCCGTCGAAGCTGAGGATCACGTCGCGCGCCTCGATGCCGGCCTCCATCGCCGGGCCCTCGGGCACGTCGGTGATCAGCGCGCCACGCGCCGTCTCGAGGCCAAGCGCCTCGGCCAGCTCGGGGTCGACGTCCTGGATGCGCACGCCCAGCCAGCCGCGGCGGGTCTCGCCGAACTCCTGGAGCTGGTCGATCACGCGGGTGACCACGTTCGAGGACATCGCGAAGCCGAGGCCGATCGAGCCGCCGTTGGGCGACAGGATCGCGGTGTTCACGCCGATCACCTCGCCGTCCATGTTGAACAGCGGGCCGCCGGAGTTGCCGCGGTTGATGGCCGCATCGGTCTGGATGTAGTCGTCGTAGGCGCCCTGAAGCTCGCGCTCGCGGGCCGAGACGATGCCGGCCGAGACCGAGAAGCCCTGGCCGAGCGGGTTGCCCATGGCCATGACCCAGTCGCCGGTGCGCATCACGTCCGAGTCGCCGAACGGCACGAACGGCAGCGGCGCGTCGCTCTCGACCTTCAAGAGCGCGATGTCGGTGTTGGGGTCGGTGCCGATCACCTCGGCGGGCAGCTCGGCCCCCGACCAGAACTCGATCAGGATCTCGTCGGCGTTCTCGATCACGTGGTTGTTCGTGACGATGTAGCCGTCCTCGGAGATCACGAAGCCCGAGCCGAGCGCGGAGCCGCGGCGCGACGGGGGCCGGCGGGGGCCGTCCTCGCCCTCGGGCAGGTTGCGGCGGAACTCCTCGAAGAAGTCCTCGAGCGGGTTGCCGGGGTTGGGGCCGCGGACGCCGGCGGCGACCGTCGAGCTGGTGGTGATGTTCACGACGCTGTCGTCGACCTTGTCCACGAGGTCGGCGAAGGTGTCGGGGCGACCCTGCGCGGCGGCCGGATCGGCGGCGACGCTGCCCAGGCTCAGCGCCACGCCGAGGGCGGCGGGGGCGAGGAATCGCCGGTTCAAGGTGTCTGCGAGCAAAGCTGTCCCTCCTGCGGATCGCGTCCCTGTCGCCCCGCGAAGCCGCGCGGGCGCGGACGCCTACGTGGCATATCCGCATCACCCCTCGGGGGATCAACGCGCGGGGGGTCACGTTGCCGAGAGTGCGCGCGCGGCCTGCGCTTGGCAAGCCGCCGCACCGCCCCCCGGACGTGCGAAGGCCCCCGCGCGGGGGGCCTTCGGAAGCTTCGGTTGGGGGCCGATCAGTTGCCGGTAGTGGCGTCCGGCGCGGCGGGCTGGATCGGCACCGTGACGGTGGTGGTGCCGTCCAGCACGGTGCCCTCGGAGTCCGTGCCGTCGTCGATCGGGACGCCGTCCACGTCGACGGTACCGCCGAGCGCCGCGTCGTCGCCGGTGGCGGTGTCCTCGGATGCCGCGTCGTCGCCGCGCGGGCCGGTTAGGCCGTCCACGGGCGCCTCGGGCGTCGGATCGCCGCCGACGATTCCGTCGTCGGCGGCGGGCTCGTCGGGCTCCGACGGGGCGGCCTGCGGCTCGGACACCGCAGGGGTGGGCGCGGCGGCCTCGGACGGGGCCGGACGCGGCGCACTGCCGCGGTCGGTCTTCAGGTAGTCGAAGAACTCCGAGTCGGGGCTGAGCACCAGCGTCGAGTTGGTGCCCTTGATCGCGCGCTCGTAGGCGGTGAGCGAGCGATAGAACTCGAAGAACTCCGGGTCCGACGAGAAGGCCTCGGCGAAGATGCGGTTGCGCTCCGCGTCGGCCTCGCCTCGCGCGATCTCGCCCTCGCGGCGGGCGTCCGAGGTCAGCTCGACCACGGTGCGCTCGGCCTGGGCGCGGATGCGCTGCGCGGCCTCCTCGCCCCGGGCGACCTCGTCGGCGGCCTCGCGCTCGCGCTCGGCGCGCATCCGGGCGAAGGTCGCATCCAGGTTCTGCGGCGGCAGGTCGGTGCGCTTGAGGCGCACGTCGATGATCTGCAGGCCCAGCGCCAGCGCCTCGTTGCGCGCCGCCTGGGCGATGCGGGCCATCAGGGCCGCCCGGTCCTCGGACAGGATCTCGTTCGAAGAGACCGAGCCGAGCACCTCGCGCATCTCGGCACGCAGGATCGAGTCGAGCCGCTGCTCGGCGGCGACCACGCCGCCGGTGCCGACCGCCTGCCGGAACCGCTCCACGTCGGCGATGCGGTAGCGGGCGAAGGCGTCCACCACGAGGCGGCGGTCGTCCGAGGGCGTCACCTCGATCGGATCCACGTCGCGCGACAGGATGCGGTCGTCGTAGAACACGACGTTCTGGAGGAACGGCAGCTTGAAGGCGAGGCCGGGCTCCTCCTTCACGTCGACCACGCGGCCGAACTGGAGCACGAGGGCCTTCTGGCGCTCGTCGACCACGAAGACGGAGGCGAAGATCACGACGAGGGCGACCAGCGCCACCGGGATCAGGAGTGCGGTGCGCTTCATCAGTTGTCTCCTCCCTGGGCGGCACGGCCACCGCGGAGTTCGTTGAGGGGCAGGTAGGGCACGATGCCCTGACCGCCGCCGGCGCCACCGCCGCCGAGGTTGTTGTCGACGATGATCTTGTCGACGTCGCCGAGCACCCGCTCCATGGTCTCGAGGTAGAGGCGCTTGCGGGTCACATCCGGCGCGAGGGCGTACTCGCCGAGCACGGCCGAGAAGCGCGACGCCTCGCCCGAGGCCTCGTTCACGGTCTGGGCGCGGTAGGCCTCGGCCTGCTCCAGCACCTGCGCGGCCTCGCCCCGGGCGCCCGCGAGCACGCGGTTGGCGTAGGCGTCGGCCTCGGACTGCAGGCGGTCGCGCTGCTGCTCGGCGGCCTGCACCTCGCGGAAGGCGTCGATCACCTCGGCGGGCGGGTCGGCGCGGTCGAAGTTGACGCGCAGGATGTTCACGCCGGCGTTGTAGCTGTCGAGCGTGGCTTGGATGAGCTGGTCCAGCTCGTCGGCGATGATGCCCCGGTCCCGGTTGAGGATGGGGGCGAGCTGCGAGCGGGCCACGATCTCGCGCATGGCCGACTCGGACACGGCGCGGATGGTGGCCTCGGGGTCGCGCAGGTTGAACAGGAAGCGCGCCGGGTCGGCCACGTTCCAGACCACCTGGAAGTCGATGTCGACGACGTTCTCGTCGCCCGTGAGCATCAGGCCCTGCTCGCCGCGCGCGCCGCGGTTCACGCCCACGTCGATGGTGCGCTCGGTGGTGACATTGATCACCTCCTTGGTGACCAGCGGCCAGGGCGCGAAGTTGAGGCCAGGCTCGCCAAGCTCCGAGAACTCGCCGAGGAACAGCTCCACGGAGCGCTGCTCGGGCCGCACGGTGTAGAACGAAGCCACGAGCCAGAGCACCGCGAGGAGCGCAGCGATGATGCCGACCGTGACGCGGTTGAACTCGAAGCCGCCGCCGCCCGGGCCGCGCCCGTTCGTGCCGCGGCCGCCGCGGCCACCCATGAGCACGCGGAGCTGGTCCTGACCCTTGCGCACGAGGTCGTCGATCTCGGGGATGCCCTCGCCGCGCGGGCCGCCGGGCCGGCGCGGACGCTGGGGCGGGCCGCCGCGCGGGGGCCTGTCGTCCCCGCCGCCGCCGCCCGAGTTGCCGCCGCCGCCGCCCCAGGGGCCAGTGGGTCCTGCCATGTGCTCCGTTCCTTCGTGAAGTCCGTTGGGGGGCATTTGAGCCTTCCGGCGCCGCGGTTCAACCGCGAACCCCCCGCCCTGCGACCGCCGGGCGCAGCGGGCGCCGCCCTGCGGCCCCGGTTCCCCGCACCCTAGTCGAGCGAGCGCACCGGCTCGCGCATCAGCACCATCTCCTCGGCGAGCGTCGGGTGCAGCGCGCAGGTGCGGTCGAAGTCGGCCTTGGTGGCGCCCATCTTCAGGGTCACGCCGACGAACTGGATCATCTCCGCAGCGCCCGGTCCGACGATGTGCACGCCGAGCACCTTGTCGGTCTCGCGGTCCACCAGCATCTTGAACAGCGCCCGCTCGTCGTCGCCCCCGAAGGCGCGCTGCATGGGGCGGAAGGCGGTGGCGTACACGTCCGTCGGGCCCGCCTCCTCGGCCTCCTCCTCGGTCATGCCGACGTTGCCCATCTCGGGCTGGGTGAAGGTGGCGGTGGGGATCAGGTCGTAGTCCATCGCCGTGGGCTCGCCGCGGAACACGGTCTTGTGGAACGCCACCGCCTCGCGGATCGCCACGGGGGTCAGCTCCACGCGGCCGATGGCGTCGCCCACGGCATAGATCGAGGGCACCGCCGTCTGGCCGTACTCGTCGACCTCGATCGAGCCGTCGCGGGCTAGCGTCACGCCCGCCTCCTCCAGCCCCAGGCCGAGGGTGCTGGGCTTGCGCCCCGTGGCCCAAAGCAGGGCGTCGTAGACCTCCTCGTGGCCCGAGGAGCCCTTCACGCGGATGCCGCCCTGGACCTTCTCGATCTCGGTGGGCGCGCAGCCGGTGTGGATCTCGACACCGCGGGCCTGCATGCAGTCGGCAACGTGGCCGCGCGCCTCGTCGTCGAAGCCGCGCAGGATCTGTGCCTTGCGGATGAACATCGACACGTCCACGCCGAGGCCGTTGAAGATGCCCGCGAACTCGCAGCCGATGTAGCCGCCGCCGACGATCAGCATCTTCTTCGGCA
This sequence comes from Jannaschia sp. W003, assembly GCF_025144335.1. Taxonomy (NCBI): domain Bacteria; kingdom Pseudomonadati; phylum Pseudomonadota; class Alphaproteobacteria; order Rhodobacterales; family Roseobacteraceae; genus Jannaschia; species Jannaschia sp. W003. Next base: position 1,450,696 of record NZ_CP083539.1, on the reverse strand, counting down.
ACGCCTCCAGCCCGAACACGTCGTCGGACACCATGCCGAGGTCGGCGTTCTCCATGGGCGGCACCACGGGGTGCCCGCCGGTGGCGACCAGGATGTGCTTGGCGGTGACGCGGCGGCCGTCCTCCAGCTCCACGGTGTGGGGGTCGGCAATGGTCGCGCGCATGTGGTGGATCTCGACGCCCGCCTTCTCGGCGTTCTCGGTGTAGGCGGCCTCCAGGCGGTCGAGCTCCGTGTGGAGCTTCGTGCGGAAGTGCCCCCAGTCCAGGGCCCCGGCGTCCATGCTCCAGCCGTACTCGCAGGCGAGCCGCGCGGCGTCGCGGTACTCCGAGGCGTAGACCATCAGCTTCTTGGGCACGCAGCCGCGGATCACGCAGGTGCCGCCCATGCGGCTGGATTCGGCGAGCCCGACCTTGTGGCCGTCCTGCGCGGTCAGGCGCGCGGCGCGCACCCCGCCCGAGCCGCCGCCGATCACGTAGAGGTCGTAGTCGAAGTCCATGGGGTGCCCTTCCGGTTGGCGCTGCCGCCTCCAGCTAGGGCCGGCGCGGACGGGCTGCAACGTGGCCCGCCGCCCCGGGGCGTCAACGGCGCGCGGCTCTAGCGGTCCGCCGACACCGGGATCGGCGCGCCCTCCGGCGCCGGCACCACGATGCCTAGCTCCTCGCGCACGAAGCGCTCGCGCTCGGCAGGTGCGAGGTCCGCGATCTCGTCCTCGAGGCCCGTCATGTCGCCCAAGGGCGCGGCGGCCTGGGCGTCCAGCTCGGCCAAGAGGCGGTAGGAGACGTAGTACTTGAAGATGTTGCGCACGTAGATCGCCGGCTCGCGGCTGACGGCGCGCTGGATCGCCAGCTCCACGTTCTCGAACCACACGTCCGGGTCGAGCCCCATCTCCTCCGCGCGCCTCTGCGCCCGGCGCACGCCGCCCGGCCCGGCGTTGTAGGCCGCGAAGGCCAGCAGCGTGCGGTCGAGGGGGTCCATGTCCGGCGCGTCGAAGAAGGTGTCGCGCAGCCAGCGCAGGTACTTCACGCCCGCGTGGACGTTGTCGTCGAGCCGGTCGATGGCGGGGATGCCCACCACGGGATCGGCGGCGGTGGCGGGCATCACCTGCATCACGCCCACCGCACCCACGTGGGAGCGGCGCGTCTGGTCGAGCTGGCTCTCCTGGTAGGCCTGGGCGATCAGCAGCTCGGGGTCGAACTCGAACTGGGCGGCGTACTTCTCGATCACGGGGCCGACCTCGGCGATGCGCCCGCGGGCCTCGTCGGTGCCGATGTTCTCGATCCAGTCGGCGGTCGACATGTAGCGTTTTAGCACGACGTTGCCGAGCAGCGTGCCCTCCCTCGCCGTCTCCGCAAAGTCGTCCAGCACGGCCAGAAGCTCGGGGTTCGAGGCGCGCACGCTCCAGGCGATGCGGGCCGGCTCCGAGAGGGCGAGGTCCTCGCGCACCACCGTGCCCTCGTAGGCGGTCTGCCAGAACCGGGCCTTGAAGTCCGAGGCGACAGTGGCCGGGATCAGGCCGATCTCCACCATCTCGATCAGGTCGTAGTCGTCGAGGCGCCCGTCCACGAAGCGCAGGTCCAGCGGCGGCTCGCCCGCGGCCTCGCGCTCCGCGTTCAGCCGCAGGGCGCCGCGGGCGTAGCGGCTGTCCTCGGAGAGGTAGACGGGGATGCCGGCGAGGTCGTCCAGCGTCTCGACGCCCTCCACGCCCGCGCCCAGCACGGGCACGTCCACCACGTCCGCGATCAGCGGCCGGGTGTAGGCGAGCGCGGGATCCTCGTCGGCGCGCGAGACGGTGAGGGTGGTGAAGTCGGTCAGCCCCTCGATCACGTTGGCGGCGATCTCGCGGCGCGGCATCGGCGTAGGCACCACCACGGTGGGTGTGGGGCTCGCGCCGGGCTGCGCGGCGAGGAACAGCTCCAGCTCGCGGGCGATCTCCACGGCCACGCCGAGGGCGCGCTCGCCGTCGAAGGCGATCATCAGGGGGTCGGGCGCCACGGCCATGCGCAAGAAGCCGCGGTCCCGCATCCGCTCCAGCCCCCCGGTGCGCGGCTCGAGCACCGCCTCGATCAGAACGTCGCCGTCGAGCGGCGCGGTCTCGGCCAGCAGCGCGGCGGCGAGGGCCTCCAGCCCGTGGGGCGGAATCTCGTAGCCCGGCGCGGGGCGCGGCTCGGGCAGCACGGCGCGCAGGGCGGCGAGGTCGGGGCGGGGCATCATCTGCTGGGCGGTGGCGGGCGGCGGGGCGGTGGCGGCGGCGAGGCTCGCGACGGCGGCGGCGAGAAGGGTCGGGCGAAGCGTCATGGGCGTCTCCCTCGGTTCGGGCACGGACGGCTGCGCAAGGGGCGCGCGCGCCGGTCCGGCCGGGGGTGGGTTCGCCGAGTCAACGTGGTCCCCCGGGGGGCGGGTTCAGCGCCGTGCGGACCAGGAGGGCGCGCATGCGCCTTCCACCGAAGCTCCACGCGGGGGCCGTGCCGGCCTGCTGCAGAGGAAAACGGACGCAGCGTCAGGGACTTGCGCCGGACCCGCCGCGGGCGGTCGGCGCCATGCCGCCGACGGCACCGCGGGACCGTCCTAGTCGGTCACGCCCGCGAACAGGTTGTCGTCGTCGCGCAGGTCCACGCGCTCGTCGGTGGTGGTGCCGTGGTTGATGTCGCGCACCTCCACGGTGCCGTCCTGCCGCCCCGTGACCACCACGTCGGCGATGTCGAGGAACAGGCCGTTCTCGACCACGCCGGGGATCTGGTTGAGCAGGAGCGCGAGCTGGCGCGCCGAGCCGATGCGGCGCAGGTGCAGGTCGAGGATCATGTTGCCCTCGTCGGTGCGGAACGGCGCGTCCTGCGCGAGGCGCAACGTGACGGCGCGGCCGCCGATGTCCTGTCCGATCAGGCTCTCCTCAATCAGCGCCTTCGTGGTCTGCCAGCCGAACGGGATCACCTCGACGGGCAGCGGGAAGGCCCCCAGCGTCTCCACGCGCTTGGCGGGGTCGGCGATCACCACCATCATGTCCGAGGCGGTGGCGACGATCTTCTCCTGCAGGAGCGCCCCGCCCCCGCCCTTGATGAGGTTGAGGTCGTCGTCCACCTCGTCGGCCCCGTCGATCGTCAGGTCGAGCCACTTGGCGTCCTCGAGCGTGGTGATCGGCACGCCGCAGTGCCGCGCGAGGTCGGCGGTGCGCGAAGAGGTGGGCACGCCGGTGACGCGCAGCCCGTCCTCGCGCACGAGCTCGCCGAGGCAGCGCACCATCCACGCGGCGGTGGAGCCGGTGCCGAGGCCCACGCGCATTCCGTCCTGCACGTAGTCCACCGCGCGCCGGGCCGAGACGTACTTCGCCATGTCGATGGGGTTGGGACGTCCCATGTCGTGCTCCTCAGCGGTGTCGGCCCCGTCTTACCCCGGCGCCGCCCCCCTGCCCAGCCCCGCGAGCAGCGCGGGGAGCCGGGCGTGGTCGAGGATCAACAGGCAAGGGCCGCGGCATTCGAGGCGCACCGCGCCCTCGGCGCGGTTCGAGGTGCCCACGCGCCCCGCCGGATCGAGCGCGATGCCCTCGAGCGGCCAGCGCAGACCGGAGGAGCGCGCCCGCACGGGCCCCAGCGGCCAGAGCGACACCCGGTCGCCGGGCTGGAGCGCGAGGTCGATGCGCGGCGGCAGGAGCGCGATGCAGTCGTGCTCGCTCAGGAGGATCGCGGGCGGCGCCGCTCCGCCCCGCTCGGCGAGGTGCGAGAAGGCGGCGAGGGCGTGATCGACGCGCGCCGCAAGGAACCCCACGGCGAGCACGAACGGGGCGTCGAGCCCGCGCAGCGCCTTCGCGAAGTCGGTGCTGTCCTGCTCGGGCACCGGCACGAGGCGGTCCGCGAAGCGGCGCGCGGCCTCGGGCGACAGGCTGTCCATGTCGCCCACCACCCGTTCGGGAACCAGTCCGCGGGCGAGGCAGGCGTCGGCGCCGCCGTCGGCGGCCAAGAGGCGCGGCGCGCGCGTTAACGCGTCCTCAAGGACCGGCGTGGCAAGGGGGGCGCCACCGACGAGGGTCACCGCGTCCCTGCCCCGCCCGTTCATGAACAATTCCGGCAAGATTTCGCCCTTCGTTTCCGCAAATCGTCCCGATCCGGGCACGAATTGTCTTGAATCCTATCGTTAGGTGCGCGGTGAACGTGGTAGACAGACCCCGGGGCTCGGGGAGAAAGCGGTATGACAGCATGACACCCGCGAACAAGATCCTGACGGTTGCCTACGGAACCTTCTCCTGCACGCTGGAAGGCTTCGACGACCCCTTCTCGACCATGACCGACATCGCGGAGTACTTCCGCGATCTGGCCGCCGAGGACCGCTACTTCGGCGCCGAGCCCCCGACCCCAGACATGGCCATGCTGCGCTCCATCGCCGAGGCCCGCGCCAAGCGCCAGGTCGAGGCGCGCCCGAACGAGGGCGGCGAGGGCGTGACCCTGCGCCCCTCCGAGGACGTGGCGCCCGAGCCGGCCGCGGTGGACACCGCGACGCGCATCGCCGCCGAGGCCGCCGAGAGCGCGGCGCCGATGCCGCTGGCCGCGCCGCGCCGCGAGGCCGCGCCCGAAGCCCTGCCGGAGGCCGCCGAGGCGGCGGTCACCGAAGCGCCCGCCGCGGAGCCCGCGGCCCCCGAGGCGGAGCCCGAGGCCGCCGCGGCCGCGGCACGCGCGCCCGAGGTGATCGACCTCGACGCGATCGACGACGCCGAGGACGACGTGGGCGAGGCCGCCTTCACGGCCCCCGCCCGGCGCGCGACCTCGGACGACTCCGTGGCCGCGAAGCTCGCCCGCATCCGCGGCATGGTGGAGGCCGACCGCGCCGAGGGCGCCCGCGAGGCCGCCAGCCTCGCCGCGCGCTTCGAGGACGAGGCGGCGCGCCCCACCTTCCGCATCGACATTCCCGCCGACGAGACCGCCGACATCGACGCCTACGACGAGGACGAGCCGCTCAGCGCGTCGAGCGCAGTGGCCGCGCTCGCGCAGGCCACCGAGGCGGACCGCGCGGAAGCCTCCGAAGCCGTCTCCTCGGGGGCCGTGCCCGAGCATGTCGCCGAGGAAGCCGACGAGATGCCTGCCGGGGATGAGGAAGTGGCATTCAGCGGCGAGGCGGAAGGCGAGGACATGACCGCCGAGGACCGCGAGGCGGATGCCGGCGAGGCGTCGGCCGAGATCGTCGCCGCCGACGGCACGCTCCACGCCGAGCCGGACGGCGAGGCGGAAGCGACGGGCGCCGAAACGGTGGCTGCGGACCTCGCTTACGGCGAAGGCGATGACGGCGCCTATATCGAGGACGCGGCGACCGTCGAAGCGGACGAGATGGCCGCCCCTGCCGATGCCGCGGACCAGGAAGCCGTGGTGGGCATGGACGAGGCGCCCGAACTGGCGTTCGAATATGCGGACGTGGCGCCGGCGGCGCTCGATGGCGACGACGCGCCGGAGGCACACGACGAGGGAGCCGACGCGGTGGGCAAAGCGGACGAGGCCGATGCGGCGCTCGCCGACGACGCTGCTGCGGACGACGCATCGGACGCCCCCATGGACCCGCAGGCTGCCGACGAGGCCGCTGCGGAGACCGAGGCGCTGCCGTACGCCGTGGAGACGGCCGAGGAGGTGGTCGCCGAGGAGCTGTCCGAGGGCGCGACCGACCGGAAGCCCGCCCGCCGCCTGCGCCGCATCCGCATCCGCCGCCTCGGACGCGCGGACCCCGCGCCGATCGCCGCCGCGGACGAGCCGGCCGAGACCGCCACGGCCGCCCCGGAGGCCGAAGCGGACCTGCCGCCGGTCGAGGCCGAGGCCGACGACTTCGCGCGGGACGTTACGCCCGACACGGTTTCCGACCAGCCGGAAACGGCGCCCGCCGCCGAAGCCGACGAGGCGCCTGCGTTCGGAGAATCTGCCTTCGAGGAGCCGATCGCCGAAACGCCCGCCTTCGAGGAGCCGGCTGCCGAGGCGGACGATGCGCCCGCCGCGATGGACGAGGACGAGGACGCCGACCTGCTTGCCGAGCTCGCCCTGATCGCGGCCGAGGGCGACGAGCCCGCCGCCGCGATGGACGCGGCGGACGAGGATCAGGACGAGGACGACCTGCCCGACGACCTCGAGGCGCTGCTGGCCGCGGCCGACGCCGACCCCGTGGGCACCGAGCCCGAGGCGGAGGCCGGCGAGGACGACATCGAGGCCGAGCTTCGTCGCATCGCCGCCGAAAACACCGTGGACGAAGAGGACCGCGAAACGGACGTCGCCGAGGAGGCCGCCGAAGTGGCCGGCCCCGCCGGGGACGACGCCGCGCCGGACGCGCCTGCCACCGACCGCCGCGCGGCCCGCCCCGAGGCCGCCTCGGCCGAGGAGCCCCGGACCGACGGGGGCGAGGCGGCGCAGTCCTCCGACGGCAGCCCCGACCTCGAGCGGCTCTTCGCCGCCACCGACAGCCGCCTGTCGGGCGTGGAGACCAGCCGGGCGCATGCGAACATCTCGCACCTCAAGGCGGCGGTCGCCGCGCGCCGGGCCGACAGCTCGCTCGACCAGCCCCGCGAGGACGACACCGGCGCCTACCGCGCGGACCTCGCGAGCACGGTGCGCCCGCGCCGCGCCTCGCCGCCCGCCGAGGGCGCGGGCCGGACCGAGCGGCCGACCCCGCGCCCCGCGCCGCTGGTGCTGGTCTCGGCGCAGCGGATCGAGGAGGAGCCCACCGCCGCGACGACCGCGGGCGCTCCGAGCGAGAGCGTGCGGCCCCGCCGCGTGCGCCGTGCCATCGAGGCCGACACCGAGGAGCTGGAGATGCTGGCCGCGGTGAACGCGACCGCGGCCGAGGGCACCGCGCAGGGCGGCGCCGCAGACACCGAGTTCGAGGCCTTCGCGGCGCGGCTCGGCGCCGAGGACCTCGCCGAGGTGCTCGAGGCGGCGGCGGCCTACAGCGTGCAGGTGATGGGCGAGGAGAGCTTCTCGCGCCCCCGCCTCCTCCACCTCGCCTCGGAGGCCGACGACACGTTCAGCCGCGAGGACGGGCTGCGCGCCTTCGGCCAGCTCCTGCGCGAGGGCACGATCCGCAAGCAGCGCCGCGGCAGCTTCGTGCTCGACGAGAACTCGCGGTTCCTGGCCGCCGCCACCCGCCGCGCGGGCTGAGAGCCTTACCACGACCGATGGAGCGCCCCCGCAAGGGGGCGTTTGGCGTTCCGGGGACGGCGCGACGCGGCCCCCGGGACCGCCCCGTGGAAGGTCGCTCGTTAGCGCTCGTCCGCCGGGGGCGGCGGCGCGTCTGGATCGGGCTGGCCCACGCCGCGCACCACGGCGCGGAAGGGCAGAATCCACAGCACGCCCAGCACCGCGTAGAGCAGAAGCTCGAGCCAGATCGGGGGGCGGTCGAACCAGCCCACGACAGTGACGGCAACCACCACGTAGAGCGGCAGCCCGACGAAGATCAGCAGGTAGCTCAGTCGCTTGCGGGTCTTGTAGCGCAGGGCCATGGGCGCTCCTCGTCAGTCCTCGAACGGGTCGCGCACCAGAATGGTGTCCTCGCGCTCGGGCGAGGTGGACAGTAGCGCGACCGGGCAGCGCACCAACTCCTCGATGCGCCGCACGTACTTGATGGCCCCGCCCGGCAGGTCGGCCCAGGAGCGCGCGCCTTCCGTGGACTCGCTCCAGCCCTCCATCTCCTCGTAGATCGGCTCGCAGCGGGCCTGCGCCTCGGCGGCGGTGGGCAGGTGGTCCAGCGTCTGGTCGCCCAGCCGGTAGCCGGTGCAGATGCGCAAGCGCTCGAACCCGTCCAGCACGTCGAGCTTGGTCAGCGCGATCCCGTCCACGCCCGAGGTGGCGCAGGTCTGGCGCACGAGGGTGGCGTCGAACCAGCCGCAGCGCCGCTTGCGCCCGGTGGTGGTGCCGAACTCGTGGCCGCGGGTGCCGAGGCGCTCGCCGTCGGCGTCGTGCAGCTCGGTCGGGAACGGCCCCTCGCCGACGCGCGTGGTGTAGGCCTTCACGATGCCCAGCACGAAGTCGATCGCGCCCGGCCCGAGGCCGACCCCAGTGGCCGCCTGACCGGCGATCACGTTCGACGAGGTGACGTAAGGGTAGGTGCCGAAGTCTATGTCGAGCAGAGCGCCTTGGGCCCCCTCGAAGAGGATGCGGCGGCCGGCGCGGCGCGCTTCGTCCATGCGGCGCCAGACGGGGCCGGCGAAGGGCAGGAGGTCGGCGGCGACGGCGCGTAGGCGCGCGAGCAGGTCCTCGCGGTCCACCGGCTCCATGCCCAGCCCGCGGCGCAGGGCGTCGTGGTGCAGCAGCGCGCGGTCGACGCGGGCCTCCAGCGTGGCGGCGTCGGCGAGGTCTGCCACCCGGATCGCGCGGCGGCCCACCTTGTCCTCGTAGGCCGGCCCGATGCCCCGCCCGGTGGTGCCGATCTTCACGTTTCCGGTGGCGGCGGCCTCGCGGGCGCGGTCCAGCTCGCCGTGGAGCGGCAGGATCAGCGGCGTGTTCTCGGCCACCACCAGCGTCTCGGGGGTGATCTCCACGCCCTGCCCGCGCAAGGTGGCGATCTCCTCCATCAGGTGCCACGGGTCGAGAACCACGCCGTTGCCGATCACCGAGAGCTTGCCGCCCCGCACCACGCCCGACGGAAGCGCGTGGAGCTTGTAGACCTTGCCGTCGATCACCAGCGTGTGGCCCGCGTTGTGGCCACCCTGGAAGCGGGCGATCACGTCGGCCCGCTCCGAGAGCCAGTCCACGATCTTGCCCTTGCCCTCGTCGCCCCACTGGGCGCCGACCACCACCACGTTCGCCATGACCCGTATCCCCCGGCTGCGCGGGCGCCCCTCTAGCGCGGGGGGGCGCCCGGCGAAAGGGCGGTCGTCAGGCCGCCATCTTGCGGCATTCCTCCATGCAGCGCTTGCAGGCCTCGGCGCAGGCCCGGCAGTGCTCGTTGTCGTGGCCCGAGCAGATCTCGTGGCACCGCTCGCAGGCCTCGGCGCAGACCTTGGCGTGGGCCGGCGCCATGTCGCTGTTGGCGGCGCACAGGCGCGCGCAGGTGGCGCAGATCAGCATGCAGTCGCGGCAGGCGCGGATGCACGCCTCCATGCCGTCCATCCCGATGCACTTGTCGAGGCAGGTGGCGCAGCGGTTCATGCAGGCGGCGCAGGCTTCGGCGCAGTCGTCCATGGCGATTCTCCTTCGCGTCCAGTGACTTCACCCCAATGCGCGGCACGGCGCGCCCGTTCCGCCCCCGGGCTTGCGGCGCCGCGCCCCGGTCTCTAGACAGCGCGGGTCATTCGGAACCGGAGCGCCGCCTTGGAAAACGTCCTGCTCGTCGTGCACCTGATCCTGGCCCTCGGGCTGATCGGCATCGTGCTGCTGCAGCGCTCCGAGGGGGGCGGGCTCGGCATGGGCGGGGGCGGCGGCGCCATGACCGGGCGCCAGGCGGCCAGCGCGATGACCAAGGTGACCTGGGGCTTCGCGATCGCGTTCCTGGCGACCTCGATCGCGCTCACCATCGTGGCGGGCACGCGGTCCGGCTCGGGCTCGGTGGTGGACCTCTTGCCCCCGCCGGCGGCGGAGGACGGCGGCGTCGCGCTGCCGCCCGTGGGCGAGGGCCTGCTGCCGCCGTCCGCCACCGACGCGCCGCTGACGCCGCCGCGCTCCGAATAGACGCTCACCACGCGGGACGAGGGCCGGGCTTGACCCCGGGGCGCCGGTTGCGGCTCCCCGCGGGGCGGTGCTACGTTCGAATCCCGTGGCTACGGGCCCGGCGCGCGGCGCCGGCCGAAACGCGGGGACTTCCATGGCACGGTTCATCTTCATCACCGGCGGCGTGGTGTCGTCGCTCGGCAAGGGGCTGGCCTCGGCCGCGCTCGGGGCGCTGCTGCAGGCGCGGGGCTACACGGTGCGCCTGCGCAAGCTCGACCCCTACCTGAACGTCGATCCGGGCACGATGAGCCCCTACGAGCACGGCGAAGTCTTCGTGACCGACGACGGCGCCGAGACCGACCTCGACCTCGGCCACTACGAGCGCTTCACCGGCGTCGCCGCCCGTGCGACCGATTCCATCTCCTCGGGGCGGGTCTATTCCAACGTGCTCGAGCGCGAGCGGCGCGGCGACTACCTGGGCAAGACGATCCAGGTGATTCCGCACGTCACCGACGAGATCAAGGACTTCATCCGCATCGGCGAGGACGAGGTCGACTTCATGCTCTGCGAGATCGGCGGCACGGTCGGCGACATCGAAGGCCTGCCGTTCTTCGAGGCGATCCGCCAGTTCGCGCAGGAGAAGGACCCGGGCCAGTGCATCTTCATGCACCTGACGCTCCTTCCCTACATCAAGGCCTCTGGCGAGCTGAAGACCAAGCCCACCCAGCACTCCGTGAAGGAGCTGCGTTCGATCGGGCTGGCGCCTGACATCCTGGTGTGCCGCTCGGAAGGCCCGATCCCGCAGAAGGAGCGCGAGAAGCTGGCCCTCTTCTGCAACGTGCGCCCCGGCGCCGTGGTGGCGGCGCAGGACCTCAAGTCGATCTACGAGGCCCCCCTCGCCTACCATGCGGAAGGCTTGGATCAGGCGGTGCTCGATGCGTTCCGCATCACCCCCGCCCCGCGCCCCAACCTCGACCAGTGGGAGGACGTGGTGGACCGCATCCGCAACACCGACGGCGAGGTGCGGGTGGCGATCGTGGGCAAGTACACGCAGCTCGAGGACGCCTACAAATCCATCGCCGAGGCGCTGACCCACGGCGGCATCGCCAACCGCGTGAAGGTGCGCGCCGAGTGGATCCCCTCGGAGACCTTCGAGCGCGAGGACCCGGGCGCGCATCTGCAGGGCTTCCACGCGATCCTGGTGCCCGGCGGCTTCGGCGAGCGGGGCACCGAAGGCAAGATCCGGGCCGCTCAGTTCGCGCGCGAGAAGAAGGTGCCCTACCTCGGCATCTGCCTCGGCATGCAGATGGCGGTGATCGAGGCGGCGCGGAACACGGCCGAGCTGGCCGATGCGGCCTCCGAGGAGTTCGCGGGCGACGACCCGCGCGCGTTCACGCCCGTGGTCTATCACTTGAAGGAATGGGTGAAGGGCAACGCCAAGGTCACGCGCCAGAAGACCGACGACAAGGGCGGCACCATGCGCCTTGGCTCCTACGACGCCCAGCTCCGGAGCGGGTCCCGGGTGGCCGAGGTCTACGGCGCCACCGCCATCGAGGAGCGCCACCGCCACCGCTACGAGGTGGACATCGCATTCCGCGAGGCGCTGGAGGCGCAGGGCCTGTGCTTCTCGGGCCTCTCGCCCGACGGCCGCCTGCCCGAGATCGTGGAGTGGGCGGACCACCCGTGGTTCATCGGCGTGCAGTTCCACCCGGAGTTGAAGTCCAAGCCCTTCGCGCCGCACCCCCTGTTCCGCGACTTCGTGCGCGCCGCCAAGGAGCAGTCGCGGCTGGTCTAGGCGGCGGGCCGCCGAGCGGCGCAACGCCTTGGAACATCTATGATTCTCCGCGGTTGGGTCAGTCCAACAGGAGGACATCCCCATGGCGAACGAACATCAGACCGAAGGCAAGGGCAAGGATCTTGGCGGCAAGCTGAAGGAAGAGGCCGGCGACCTTCTGGGCAACGACAAGATGAAGCGCGAAGGCCAGGCCGACCAGGTCGAGGGCAAGGTCCAGAAGGGCTACGGCGACGCCAAGGAAAAGCTGAAGGACTGACGCCACGACCGCGCGCCCCGGAGGACCGGGGCGCCCGCGGGTGCCCCCCGCGCCGCTCCGCCGGACGGGACGCGGGGGGACTGATCGAGGCTGCGCCGCACCCCTTCGGGCACGGAAACCGACATGGCGGATTTGCGCGAGCGCCTCGACGTCCGTTCAACCGGTGTTTGCATTCGGCCATTTTCCGCCGATGCTGTCCACCCGTCACCGTGCAACGCCCGGATCGCGCAATTCCCGTTCCGCATGGCGGAATCGGGCACCTCAGCCGTCGGGGAGATAGCGCAGCACCGTCTCGCGCCCGGCCTCCGACGCCATCACCCGGAGCAGTGCGACGTTCAGCGGCTCCAGCAGCGCGGAGCCCTCGGGCAGCGCGAAGGCGATCAGCACCGGATCGAGCCGCGTGGTGGTCAGCGCGAGCTTCGTGCGCTCCGCCTCGCGCCGCAGCGACGGCGCAGCGCCGAGGGCCGCGTCGGCCCGCCCCTCCTCGACCGCCGCCACCGCCGCCTCGGGTCCGTCGTAGAGCACGAAGGCGAGCCCCTGCCGGTCGGCATAGGCCGCAGCGGCGCTGCCCTCGACCACCGCGATGCTGCGGCCCTGCAGGTCCTCGGGCAGGGTCAGGCTTCCGGCGCCCGTGCCCGCCAGCGTGACGATGGTCGCAGTGAGGGCCGCCGACACGGCGAGGCCCATCAGCATCCACAGCATCGCCACCGCGCGCCCCAGCGCCGTGACCGGGGCCTTGTCTCCGTAGCCGATCGTGGTCAGCGTGACGCCCGCCCACCAGAAGCCGTCGCCGAGCCCCTTCGACGCGGACTCCGAGAACATCTCGCCGTTCTTCCTGCGCTCCAGCGCCCAGACCACCGCGCCCACGCCGAGCAGCAGCAGCGAGAGCGACAGGAGGAGGCGCAGGAAGTCCCACGAGGCGAGGCGCGTGAGCACCGAGAGCACGCGGCTCTCGCGCTCCGAGGCGACGCCGAGCGTGGCGGAGTAGATCGGGTGGGTGAGGCTGGCTGCCGCCTCCAGCGCGGGCGAGGCCTCCACCGGCAGCACGACGTCGGCGCCCGCGTTCAAGGCCGTGAGGGCGTCATCCGCAGGCTCCAGCCGGAGCGCCATCCCCATGTCGTCGGCGGCGAGACGCAGGAGGTCCACCGCGATGCCGGTGTGCAGCCCGGCCGCGTCGCGCATGGCGAAGGGCGGCCGGTCCAGCACCGCGACGGACAGGGGCGCCGGGTCCGCGGTCTGCGCGGGGGCGGGAGCGGCGAGGAGGAGGAAGGCGAGCGCGGGGCCGAGGGTGGCGAAGGGGCGGTGCATGGGGCACCAACCCCCCGGGATGCGCCCCCGGTTCCGTCGCGTGTCCCTTCCCGTCGGTGGGATCAGAAGCCGAAGGTGAAGCGGCGGGTCACGCCGATCGAGGCCGAGACCTGATCCTGGTCGAGCACCACCGGGCTGTCGCCCGCGTCGCCGGTCAGCACGTCGTAGCGCACCGTGGCGTCCACGCCCCAGCTGTCCGACAGGCGGTAGCCCGCGCCCAGCTCCACGCCCGCGGAGATCAGGCCGCCCGACGGATCGTAGGTGGCCAGTCCGCTGGTGGCGGATTCGGCCGGGGTGACGCCGAAGTAGGTGTCGGCGTAATCGTCGGTGCCGAACAGGGCACGCGGGCCGGCGCGCAAGGTGAGGCGGTCCGTGGGGCGCGAGAACACGTCGGCCCCCAGCTCGCCCACGAAGGTCTCGTGGCCCGTCACGCCGTAGCGCACGGCGCCGAACACCTCGTAGGAGGGCGCGGCGTAGCGGACGCCCGCCCCCAGCTCGATCGCGGAATCCACCTCGTCGAGGCCCGCGAGCGCCGCGTCGTCCGAGGCCGAGCGCTCGTCCACGAAACGGAACGAGCCGGTCACGCCGAAGCCCTCGGGGCGGTAGAGCGGGTCGGGGTCGCCGAACGACAGCGGCCCGAGGTTCAGGTAGTTCAGCTCCGCGCCGAGGTCGGGGCCGACCTCGTTGCTCTCGGCGCCGAAGTACTTGGGCGTGGACTGCACGCCGCCGCGCAGCGTGAAGCCCAGCGCGGGGCCGCCGGTTCCTTGCGTGGACGGGCCGGTCCGCGCCGCATCCTGGGCGGCGGCGGGCGCAGCGAGCGCCAGGAGGGCAGCGGCGAAGGCGATGGTCTTGGACATGGGGCGGGAACTCGGAGCGTTGGCGTTGCGCGCTTCTGAAGCGTATCACGGAGAGAACCACCCGCAACGCCGCAAGGTTGCCGTGTTTTGCCAGGGAAGGACAAAATCGTTGCCAAAAGGTTACTGGATCGCCCACGGCCGGGTCGACGACCCCGCCGCCTACGAGCGCTACCGGGCCGCCAACGCCGCCCCGCTCACCGCCCACGGGGGCCGTTTCCTCGTGCGCGGCGGCGCGCGCGAGGACGTGGAAGGCGCGGCCAAGCCCCGCACGGTGGTGATCGAGTTCCCCTCCTACGAGGCCGCGCTGGCCTGCTACCGCTCCGACGCCTACCAGCAGGCGGTCGATCTGCGCCGCGGAATCTCCGAGACCGATCTGGTGATCTGCGAGGGCTGGGAAGGCGAGCCGGCCTGATGCCCTCCCCACGGGCGCGAGCGCCGCTAGTTCCCCTCGGAACTCCGACGCCGTAAGAGGCCCGCCATGATCTCCGACCTCCTCCGCCGCCTCGCGGCCCCCGCGCCCGAGCGCCTGCCCGAACCCGACAGCCGCCTCGCCCTCGCCGCCCTCCTGGTGCGCGTCGCCCGCACCGACGGCGACTACGCCGCGGTGGAGCGCCGGCGCATCGACGCCGTGCTCGCCCGCCGCCACGGGCTCGACGCCGAAGGCGCCGCCGCGCTGCGCGCCGAGGCCGAGGCGCTGGAGGCCGAGGCCCCCGACACCGTGCGCTTCACCCGCGCCATCAAGGACGCCGTGGACGTCGAGGAGCGCACGAAGGTGCTCGAGGCGATGTGGGCCGTGGTGCTGGCCGACGGCGAGCGCGACGACGACGAGGACGCGCTGCTGCGCCTCGTGGCCAACCTCCTCGGCGTGACCGACCGCGACTCCGCGCTGGCGCGCCAGCGGGTCGAGCGGGACATCCCGGGGTGATCGCCGCCCTGCCCTGGTATCCCGCCGCCCGCCCCGTGCTGGAGCGGCTGTGGCGGGCGGCCCGGGCGCACCTGGGCTTCGGCCCCGAGTCGCTGTCCTGGCCCGCCGACTGCGCGCGCCACTGGCAGCGGCCCGACATCCTCTTGACCCAGACTTGCGCGCCGGTCTGGCGCCGCCACCTCGTGGGCCGCCTCCACGTGGTCGGTGCCCTCGACTTCGGCGTGGCCGCGCCGGGCCTCTACCGCTCGGCGCTGGTCGCGCGCCTGGATGACCCGCGCCCCGTCGCGGCCCTCGCCCGCGCCGCGGTGAACGACTGGGAGAGCCAGTCGGGCTGGGGCGCGCTCGGCGGCCTGCCGCTCCGCGCCGCCTTCGCCACCGGCAGCCACGAGGCCTCCATGCGCGCCGTGGCGGCCGGCGAGGCCGACGTGGCCGCCATCGATGCGGTGTCCTGGCGCCTCGCGCCGCACCCCCGCCTCGCGGTGCGGGCGTGGACCGCTCCCACCCCGGCACCGCCCCTCCTCACGGGCGATCCGGCGCTGGTGGCGCCGCTGCGCGCGGCCCTCCGCGCGGCGCTGGCGGACCTCGCGGCGTCCGACCGCCGCCGCACCGGCCTGCGCGGGCTGGCGGAGGTTGACGCAGCGTTCACCGCCGCCTCGCCGCCCCTCCCCGCCCCGTTCGGTTGCAAATCCGCGGCGGATGCGGCGTAACTCGCCCGACCCCACCGCAGGACCCCCGTGCCCGAAGCCGCCGTCATCGAAGTCCGAGACCTCCACAAATCCTACGGGGCGCTCGAGGTGCTGCGGGGCGTGGACCTCCGGGCGCCGCAGGGGCAGGTCGTCTCGCTGATCGGCTCGTCGGGCTCCGGCAAGTCCACGCTCCTGCGCTGCGTGAACCTCCTGGAGGACAGCCAGGACGGCGAGGTCCTGTTCGAGGGCGAGCCGGTGCGCTGGCGCGGCAAGGGGCACCACCGCCACCCGGCCGACGCGAAGCAGGTGACGCGCATCCGCACCAACCTCTCGATGGTGTTCCAGCAGTTCAACCTCTGGTCCCACATGACCGTGCTGCAGAACGTCACGGAGGCACCGGTCCACGTGCTCAAGCGCGACCCCGCGGAGGTGGAGGAGCGGGCGCGCCACTACCTCGACAAGGTGGGCATCGGCGACAAGGCGGATGCCTGGCCCGCGCAGCTCTCGGGCGGACAGCAGCAGCGCGCCGCGATCGCCCGCGCGCTGTGCATGGAACCCCGCGCGCTCCTGTTCGACGAGCCGACCTCGGCGCTCGACCCCGAGCTGGAGCAGGAGGTGGTGCGCGTCATCAAGGCGCTGGCCGAGGAGGGACGCACGATGCTCCTGGTCACCCACGACATGGACATGGCCCGGGACTGCTCGGACCACGTGATCTTCCTGCACAAGGGCAGGATCGAGGAGGAGGGCGCGCCCGGCGCGCTGTTCTCGCAACCACGCAGCGAAAGACTGCGGCAATTCCTCAGCGCGACCGCCGCCTGAGGATACCAACGGGAGACCGACCATGAAGAACCTGATCGTCGCCGCGGCCGCCCTGGCCGTCACCACCGGCGCCGCCCTAGCCGACGCCCACTCGGTGGTCCGCATGGGCACCGAGGGCGCCTACCCTCCGTACAACTTCCTCAATGACGCAGGCGAGGTCGACGGCTTCGAGCGCGAGGTCGGCGACGAGTTGTGCGCCCGCGCCGAACTGACCTGCGAGTGGGTCACCAACGAGTGGGACTCGATCATCCCGAACCTCACCTCGGGCAACTACGACACGATCATCGCCGGCATGTCGATCACCGACGAGCGCGACGAGGTGATCGACTTCACCCAGAACTACTTCCCGCCCGCCGCCTCGGCCTACGTCGCCATGGACGAGGGCGCGGACCTCTCGGGCGGCGTGGTCGCGGCGCAGACCAACACCATCCAGGCCGGCCACGTAGCCGAGTCGGGCGCCACCCTCCTGGAGTTCGCCACCTACGACGAGACGGTCGCGGCCGTGCGCAACGGAGAGGCCGATGCGGTGTTCGCCGACAAGGACGCGCTGGCGCCCACGGTCGAGGAGTCGGGCGGCGAGCTGATGTTCGTGGGCGACGACGTTCCCCTGGGCGGCGGCATCGGCCTCGGCCTGCGCGAGAGCGACTCGGAACTGCGCGAAAAGTTCGACGCCGCGATCCAGTCGATGAAGGACGACGGCACGCTCAACGAGCTGATCGTGAAGTGGTTCGGCGAGGACGCCAAGACCTTCGACTGAGCGCTTCGGCAAAAGGGGGCGGATCTACGGATCCGCCCCCGGCACTCGTGAACCAACGAACTCAAACAGTCGACGCGGTTCGACGTCGTGCAGAGGTAACGCGGCTCCCGGTGTCTGGATCCACTGCCCACCCCTACGTCACCGCGCTTTCGTGCGGCCCCGCCCGCCCGGGCGGACGACGGCGCGTGGGGGCCTGAGGCGTGTTCGCCGCCTGCGCCGACCCTTCCACCCTCGAGGGCCTCGGCTGGCTCGCCTGCTACCTCACGACCGGCAAGCACCTGAGCTTCTACGCCGCCTTCGGCACCGTGCTGGTGCTGCTGGCCGTGACCGCCCCCACGGCGCTGGCCTTCGGCATGGGGGGCGCCATGGCGGCGCGCTCGCCGCTCCCGCCCCTCGCGTGGCTGGGCCGGGGCTACATCGCCATCGTGCGCGGCGTGCCCGACATCGCCTTCTTCCTGTTCTTCGTGATCGCCCTCGACCAGGGCTTCGAGTGGCTGCGCCACCACGCCCTGTGCCCCGACTGGGACCAGCCCGTGCGCCAGGGCAACGACTTCATCGTCTGCGCCGCAGCCAAGCTTCCCCTGGGCAACGCGCCCCAGTGGGTCCACGAGGTCTACGGCTTCGCGCTCGCCGTCCTCACCTTCGCGATCGTGTTCGGCGCCTTTGCGGCCAACGTCCTCTTCGGCGCCATGCGCGCCGTGCCCCGCGCGCAGGTGGAGACCGCCGAGGCCTACGGCATGACGCCGCGCCAGGCCTTCCGCCGGGTGGTGGTGCCGCAGATGTGGATCTACGCGCTGCCGGGCCTCGGCAACCTGTGGATGATCCTCGTGAAGGCCACGCCGCTCCTGTTCCTGCTCGGCGTCGAGGATATCGTCTACTGGGCGCGCGAGCTGGGCGCCTCCAAGACCGCGCGCTTCTCGGACTACCCCCACGGCGACTGGACCATCTGGTACTTCCTGGCCCTGCTGGTCTTCTACCTCGCCTTCACGAAGCTGTCCGAGATCGTGCTCGCCCGCCTCACCCGCCGCCTCAGCCATGGGCAGGCCACGGCGGGCGGCGAGGCACTGCGCCGGGCCGCGCCCGCGGGGCCGGCGGCATGAGCTGCTGGGAGACGGTCCAGTCCTACGCCCTGCGCTCGCTGGGCTACGGCGAGCGCCTGCTGCCCCGCTCCGACTTCACCTTGTGCGAGCAGTTCGTGCTGATCGGCTCGGGCATGATCTGGAACGTCTACTTCGGCGCCCTTGCCCTGCTCGCGGGCTTCGCCCTTGCCACGCTGCTGGCCGTGGGCAAGGCCAGCCCGCACCCCTGGGCCCGCAAGCCCGCGGAGTGGTTCGTGTTCCTGTTCCGCGGCTCGCCGCTCTTCATCCAGTTCTTCTTCGCCTACTTCGCGTTCCTGGCCCTGAAGGGCCCGCTGCCGGTCTTCACGCCCTTCACCTCGGCCTGGGCCGGCGCGCTGGTCGTCCTGTTCTGCAACACCGCCGCCTACTCGGGCGAGATCTTCTTCGGCGCGCTCCAGTCGGTGCCGCGCGGCGACCTGGAGGCGGCCTCGGCCTACGGGCTCACGGGCTGGCGCCGGTTCCGCCGCATCACCTGGCCCACGATGCTGCGGCTGGCCTGGCCCGCCTACACCAACGAGGCGATCTTCCTGTTCCACGCCACCACGCTGGTGTTCTTCACCGGCTTCCCGGCGCGCCAGCAGCGGGGCGACGCGCTGTATTACGCCAGCTACTTCGCGGACAAGACGTTCAACCCCTTCGTCCCCTACCCCATCCTCGCAGGCTACTTCATCCTGCTCACCCTCGGGATCATCGCGCTCATGGGCACCATCAATCGCCGCCTCAACCGGCACCTGCCCGCCGAGCGCCGCGCGCCGATGCGCCTGCGCCCCGCCTTCCTGCGATGAGCTGGCTCGAGGCGAACCCCGCGATCCACTCCGTGCGCGCGGTCGCCTGCGACCTGAACGCCCAGGCCCGCGGCAAGCGCATCCCCCGCCGCTACGCCGGCAAGCTGGAGACCGAGGGCACGCGCATGCCCTTCTCGGTCCTGAACCTCGACATCTGGGGCGAGGACGTCGAGGACTCGCCGCTCGTGTTCGAGACCGGCGACCCCGACGGCGTGCTGCTGCCCACGGATCGGGGCTACGTGCCGATGCCTTGGCTGGAGACGCCAACCGCGCTCCTGCAGCACTGGATGTTCCATGACGACGGCCGCCCCTTCGCGGGCGACCCGCGCCACGCCTTGGCCTCGGTGCTGGAGCGCTACCGCGCGCGCGGCCTCACCCCCGTGGTGGCGACGGAGCTGGAGTTCTACCTGATCGACGACTCCACGCAGGTGCTGCGCCAGCCCCCCTCGCCCCGCTCCGGCAAGCGGCGGCTCGGGGCCGAGACGCTGGCCCTGCGCCAGCTCGACAGCTTCGACCGCTTCTTCACCGGCGTCTACGATGCCTGCGAAGCCATGGACATCCCGGCCGACACCGCGATCTCCGAGGCCGGGCTGGGGCAGTTCGAGATCAACATGATGCATCAGGCGGACGCCCTGAAGGCCGCGGACGACGCTTGGCTGTTCAAGCTGCTCCTGCACGGTCTGGCCCGCGCCCACCGCTTCGCCGCTTCGTTCATGGCCAAGCCCTACCCGGACTACGCGGGCAACGGCTTCCACGTGCACTTCTCGGTGCTGGACGCCGAGGGCCGCAACGTGTTCGACGACGGCGGCCCCCACGGCACCGATGCCTTGCGCCACGCGGTCGCCGGCTGCCTGGCCGCCGCTCCCGCCACCACCCTCTGCTTCGCGCCCCACGCCAACAGCTACGCGCGGCTGGTGCCCGAGGCCCACGCCCCCACCGGCCTCGCCTGGGCCTACGACAACCGCACCACCGCCGTGCGCATCCCCTCGGGCCCGCCGGCCGCGCGCCGCATCGAGCACCGCGTCGCGGGCGGCGACATCAACCCCTACCTCGCGCTCGCGGCGATCCTGGGCGCGGCCCTCCGTGGCATTGAGGACGCCGCAGAGCCGCCGCCGCCCGTGCGGGGCAACGCCTACGCCATGGACCTGCCGCAGATCCCCGCCACCTGGGAGGAGGCCATCGACCGCTTCGAGGCCGACCCCTGGACCGCGCGCATCCTGCCCGGCGCGCTGATCGACAACCTCGTGCGCACCAAGCGCCAGGAGCTGCGAGACATCGCGGAGCTGGACGCCGCCCAGCGCACCGAGCTGTATCTCGACGTGGTCTGACCCGCGCGGCCGTCAGCCGCCGCAGCGCTTGCCCAGCACCATCGCCCACCAGATCGTGCCCTCGCGGTCGCGCACCTTCGCCACGGCGCCGTGCTGCATGCCGTCCTCCAGGATGTTGCGGCGGTGGCCCGGCGAGGCGGTCCAGCCCGCGACCACGCGGTCCGCGGTGCGCTGTCCGTAGGCCACGTTCTCGTTGGCGTCGCAGGGCCTGTAGCCCGCGGCCCGCATCCGCGTCAGCATGTCCGATCCGCCCGCCCCGCGGTGGGACATCGTGCCCGTCCGCGCCATCCACCGCGCGTGGGACTCGGCGGCCGCCTGCAGCTTCCGGTTCGCCGCCACGGGGGGAAGGCCCGCGCGCCGCCGCCGGTCGTTGACCATCGCCAGCGCGCGCCGCTCGGCCTCGTCGGCCCGCGCCGGCGCGATCCGGACCGCCGAGACGTCGCCCTTGCCCACGGGC
This sequence comes from Jannaschia sp. W003, assembly GCF_025144335.1. Taxonomy (NCBI): domain Bacteria; kingdom Pseudomonadati; phylum Pseudomonadota; class Alphaproteobacteria; order Rhodobacterales; family Roseobacteraceae; genus Jannaschia; species Jannaschia sp. W003. The sequence goes on along the minus strand of NZ_CP083539.1, from coordinate 1,430,003 downwards.
GGCACGGTGCGGACGCTGTAGGACACGCTGGCGCAGCCGCCCAGGACGGTCGCGGCCGCGAGGGCCGCGGCGATCACGGTGTTCATCGGGATGGTCCTGCCTGCTCGTGTTCTGCTCGGTGCTCTTGCGGCACGGCGGATCGTACGCACCGGAGCCGGGTCCGGAACCGCGGCGGCGGCCCCGCCCGGATCCCGGCGGTTTCCCGCTGCCTAGCCCGCATCGCCACAGGGCCGCGCCATCACCATCGCCCAGTAGAGCAGGCCGTTCGGCCCCTCCGCCACGCCCACCGCGGCCTCCGCGAGGTTGGCGTCGAGCACGTTGCGGCGGTGGCCGGGCGACCCCATCCAGTCCGCGACCACCTCGGGGGCCGAGAACTGCCCCGAGGCCACGTTCTCGGCGCCCCAGCAGGCGTCGTAGCCGGTGGCGAGGATGCGCTCGCGCATGCCGGTGCCGCCCGCGCCGCGGTGCTTCGTGACGTTGGCGCGTGCCATCCAGCGGGCGTGCCCCTCGGCCGCGCGCGCGAGCAGCGGGTCGTGGCGCAGCGCGGGCATGCCGTGGCGCTGCCTCGCCTCCGAGGCCAGCCGCAGCGCCTTCGCGGCGTCGGGACGGGCGGCGGGCGCCACGGGACCGCGCGAGGCGCTGGTCACGGTGGAGCCGTCCATCGTGACGACCAGGGGGGGGCGGCGCGCCGCAGGCCGACAGCGCGAGCGCGGCGGCGATGGCGAGGGGGGCGAAGGCGAGACGGGTCATGGCGGCTCCTGCACGGCTCGGGAACGGGATCGGTTCCTGGCTCGCCCGCATCCGGGGCCGCCTTGCGGCGGGAAGGTGCCGGGAATACGGTCCTCCGGTTCCATTCTCCGGAGGTTCCATGCGCATCGGCATCCTCGAGGCCGGCCACGCACCCGACGCCGTGCAGCCCCAGCACGGCGACTTCGCCCAGATGTTCGAGCGCCTGCTCGCCGGCCAAGGCTTCGCGTTCCAGCGCTACGACGTGGAGGGCATGGAGCTGCCCGCGGGCCCCACCGAATGCGACGGCTGGCTCATCACCGGTTCGAAGCACGGCGCCTACGAGGACCATCCCTTCATCCCGCCCCTGGAAGCGCTGATCCGGGGCGTGGTGGAGGCGGACGTGCCCGTGGTGGGCATCTGCTTCGGCCACCAGATCGTCGCCCAGGCCTTGGGCGGGCGGGTCGAGAAGGTCGCCCACGGCTGGGCCATCGGCAAGCAGACCTACGAGACCCGCGACGGCCCCCTGCGCCTCAACGCTTGGCACCAGGACCAGGTGGTGGAGCTGCCCGAGGGCGCCGAGGTGCTGGGCGGCAACGCCCACTGCCCCACCGCCTTCCTGGGCTACGGCCGTGCCGCCTGGACCACGCAGCCCCACCCCGAGTTCGGCGACGCCCTGATCGGCGCCTACGTGGACGCGCGCGCCGGCACCGGCACCTACCCCGACGAGCTGATGGACGCCGCCCGGCGCACCGCCGCCGCCGGCGAGGGCACCGACGCCCCCCGGGTGGCGCGCGCCATCGCCGCGTTCTTCCGCGACAGGTCGCTCCATGCCGCACTCTGACTGGCTGGAGCACGCCCCCCAGCACGCCCGCGACTACGTGGACGGGCGCCGCCTCGACGAGGTGGAGTGCGTGGTGGCCGACCTCTCGGGCATCGCCCGCGGCAAGGCCATGCCGGCCGCCAAGTTCGCCACGCAGCCCTACTTCTACCTGCCCAACTCGATCTTCCAGCAGACCATCACCGGGGACTGGGCCGACGACGGCGACGCCGCCTTCACCGAGCCCGACATGATCCTGCGCCCCGACTGGGCCGCCACCCGCGCCGCCCCCTGGACCGCCGACTGGACCGTGCAGGTCATCCACGACATGTTCGACCAGTCCGGCGAGCCCGTGCCCGCCGCCCCCCGCAACGTGCTCAAGCGCGTGGTCGGCCTCTACGAGGCGCGCGGCTGGAAGCCCGTGGTGGCGCCCGAGATGGAATTCTACCTCGTGGCCCGCAACATCGACCCTGCCAAGCCGGTCGAGCCGCCCATGGGCCGCTCGGGGCGGAGGGCCGCGGGGCGGCAGGCCTACTCGATGTCCGCGATCGACGAGTACGGCCGCGTGATCGACGACATCTACGACTTCGCCGAGGCCATGGGCCTGGAGATCGACGGCATCCTGCAGGAGGGCGGCTCGGGCCAGGTCGAGCTGAACCTGCGCCACGGCGACCCGGTGCGCCTAGCCGACGAGATCTTCTGCTACAAGCGCATGATCCGCGAGGCCGCGCTGCGCCACGACTGCTACGCGACCTTCATGGCCAAGCCGATCCAGGACGAGCCGGGCTCGGCCATGCACATCCACCACTCGGTCGTCGACATCGCCACGGGCCGCAACATCTTCGTGGACGAGAAGGGCCTCGAGACCGAGCGCTTCCTCCACTTCATCGGCGGCATGCAGCGGCACCTTCCGGAGGTGATCGCCCTCCTCGCCCCTTACGTGAACAGCTACCGCCGCTACGTCCCGGACTTCGCGGCGCCCATCAACCTCGAATGGGGCCGCGACAACCGAACCACCGGCCTGCGCGTGCCGGTGTCCGAGCCCTTCGCGCGCCGCGTCGAGAACCGCATCGCCGGCATGGACTGCAACCCCTACCTCGGCATCGCCGCCTCGCTCGCCTGCGGCTACCTCGGCCTCGTGAACCGCATCGACCCCGCGCCCCAGTTCACGGGCGACGCCTACGAGAGCCAGGAGGGCATCCCCCGCGACCTGTCCGAGGCACTCGACCGCTTCGAGGCCGCGAGCGAGATCCACGAGGTGCTACACCCCCGCTTCGCCTCGATCTACGCCGCCGTGAAGCGGCTGGAATACGGGGCCTTCCTGCAGGTCATCTCGCCCTGGGAGCGCGAGCACCTGCTCCTGAACGTATGAGCTGGCTGCACGCGAACGGCGAGCGGGGCGAGTACCCCGCCAGCTTCTACGCGTCGCGCGCCCGCCCCCTCGCCCGCCTCGCGCCCCTGCGCGAGGACACGGAGGCGGACCTCTGCGTGGTGGGCGCGGGGCTGACCGGCCTCTCGGCGGCGCTCCACGCGGCGCAGGCGGGACGCCGCGTCGTGGTGCTCGAGGCGCACCGCGTCGGCTGGGGCGCCTCGGGGCGCAACGGCGGACAGATCGGCTGGGGCCTCAACTGGGACCAGCCCCGGCTCGAGCGGCGGCTGGGGCACGCCGCCGCCCGCCGGGTCTGGGATCTCTGCGCCGAGGCCGGCGACCTCACCCGCGCGCTGATCGCCGCCCACGCCCCCGAGGCCGGCTACACCCCCGGCCTCGTCCACGCCGACCTCACCGCCGCCGAGTTCGCCGAGGCCGGCGACATGGCCGCCTACCTGCGCGACCACTACGGCGCCGTGAACGCCGTCCTGGACCGGGGCGCCCTCGCCGACCTGATCGGCTCGGAGGCCTACGCGGGCGGCGTGCTCCACGAGGACGGGGGCTTCTGCAACCCGCTCGCCTACGTGCTCGGCCTCGCGCGGGCCTGCGTGGCGGCGGGCGTCACGATCCACGAAGGCTCCGAGGTCCACGCCGTCGGCCCCCACCGCGTGCGCACCGGCGCGGCCACGGTGCGCGCGGGCGCGGTGCTCCACGCCACCAACGGCTACAGCGCCCACGCCGTGGGCCGCCTCGCCCGGCGCGCGCTGCCCATCAACAACTACATCGCCGCCACCGAGCCGCTCGGGGATGCGGCCCCCATGCGCCGCCCCCTCGCCGTGGCCGACGGGCGCTTCGTGGTGAACTATTTCCACCAGACCGTCGACGGCACGCTCGTCTACGGCGGCGGCGAGAGCTACGGCCGCCGCTTCCCGCGCGACATCGAGGGGCGCGTGCGCTCGAACCTCGCGCGGGTCTATCCCAGCTTGCGGGACGCGCCCCTGCCCTTCCACTGGGGCGGCACCCTCGCGGTCACCGCGACGCGCCTGCCCTACCTCGCCGAGATCTCGCCCGGCCTCTTCGCGGCGGGCGGCTACTCGGGCCACGGGCTGGCCCTGTCGGCCCTCTTCGGCAAGCTCGTCGCCGAGGCGCTGGAGGGCGAACGCGAGCGTTTCCGCGCCATGGCCGCCCTGCCCGTGCCCGCCCTGCCCGGCGGGCGCTGGATCGGCGGGCTCGCCGCCACCGCGGGGCTGGCCGCCGCGGCCCTGGGCGACCGCATCCGCCAGCGCTAGGGCCGCGCGTCCGCTCCAAATCGCGGAAACATCGTCGCGACTCCGGCGCATCCGCCGCGCCCCGGCCACCGTCGCGCACCGCACCGCGACGCCCCCCGCCCCGACACCGTGCCCGAAGCCACGGCACGGGAGCGCGGGCGATGCGGTTCACCCTTCACGGCACCAGCGGCACCGGCGCCGCCCGCGACGCCACCGCGCCCGACCTCTGGGTCGAGACCGCGGGCGGGGCCGCGACGGTCAAGCTCCAGTCCCTCTCCGGCGCCACCGTGCAGAGCCACCGCCTTCGGGACGGCGACCTCTCGCTGCAGGGCACCGCCGCGGCACCCGGCGCTACGGTGGACGTCGCCGTCGCGGGCCGCACCTTCTCCCTGCGCGCCGACATGCTGGCGCGGATCGACGACGGCCACGGCGCCCGCATCCTGGGGGGCGGGGGCGGCTTCACCGGCGACGCGCTCCTGCTCGCAGCCGCCACCCACCGCGGCGCCCCCGCGCTCCTGGCCGCGGTGCCCGGCGAGGGCGGCTTCTACACCCTCGCCGCCGACGGCGCAGGCGGCTGGCAGCAGGCCTACTTCCGCCGCGACGGCACCGACACCTACGCCGCGCTGCCCACCGCCATGGCGGGCTACACCGCCGGCGGCCGCGACTTCGTGGTGACGGCGGACGGCGCCGAGCACGGCGTCACCGTCTGGGAGTTGGACGCCGCCGGGCGCCTCCATGCCAGGGACAGCCTCGGCGCCAACGAAGCCTTCGGCATCAACGCCCCCTCCGTGCTGCGCGTCTTGGAGCTGGAGGGCCGCACCGTCGCCCTCGTGGGCGCCGCGGGCACCGGCAGCCTCTCGGTGCTGGAGCTGGATGCCGCCGGCACGATCCACGTGCTCGACCACGTGCTCGACGACCGCACCACCCGCTTCGCCACCGCCTCCGTACTGGAGACCACCGAGGCGGGCGGCATCCACTACGTGGTTGCGGGCGGCGGCGACGACGGCCTGACGGCCTTCGCGCTCCTGCCCACGGGACGGCTGGTCGCGCTCTCGACGGTCGCCGACAGCGCGGGCGCCGCGCTTGCTAACCCGAACGCCCTCGCCCTCCACGTGGCGGGCGGACGGCTCCACGTCTTCGCCACCTCCGAGACCGAGGGCGGCGTCACCCACCTCTCGCTCGACGTCTCCGGCACCCGCGTCGTCGCGGGCGGCGACCGCGCCGAGTCCCTCGCGGGCGGCGCGGGCGACGACGTGCTATGGGACGGCGCCGGCGCCGACACCCTTCGCGGAGGTGCGGGCGCCGACCGCTTCGTGATGGATGCCGACGGCGCCGCCGACACGGTCGCCGACTTCGAAGTCGGCGTGGACCGCATCGACCTTTCGGCCTGGGACGGCCTCTACGCGGTCTCGCAGCTCCGCATCGAGACCACCGAAGGCGGCGCCGTCCTGCGCCACGGCGCCGAGACCCTGCGCCTCGTGACCCGGAACGGCGCCCCCATCGCCCGCGACGACTTCGACGCGGTCGACATGCTCGGCCTCGCCCGCGACCTGCAGGTCCTGCCCGACCCCCGCGACGCGATCCGCGGCAACCGCGTCCACGGCAGCGGCGAGCGCGACAGCCTCACCGGCACCGACGACGCCGACACCATGCGCGGCTACGGCGGCGACGACTGGATCGAGAGCGGCGCGGGCGACGACACCGTCTCGGGCGCGGACGGCCGCGACGTGATCCAGCTCGGCACCGGCGACGACGTGGCCCGGGGCGGCCTCGGCGACGACGTGATCCTCGGCGGCGAGGGCCGCGACAGCATCCTCGCCGACGAGGGCAACGACACGCTCGGCGGCGATGGCGGCGCCGACACGCTGGCGGGCGGGCTCGGCAACGACCGGATCGTGGGCGGCAGCGGCGGCGACCGGGCGTCGGGCGGCGACGGCGACGACTGGATCGAGGGCGGCACGGGGCGCGACACGCTCGACGGCGACGCCGGCAACGACACCCTGCGCGCGGGCACCGGCGGCGGCCTCGCGCGCGGCGGCGAGGGCGACGACTCCCTCGTCGGCTCCGCCGATTCCGAGACCCTGGACGGCGGCCCCGGCGCCGACGTGCTGCGCGGCGACGGCGGCACCGACCACCTGCACGGCGGCTCGGGCCACGACCGGCTCCACGGCGGCTCGGGCCGCGACCGCGCTTGGGGCGGCGCGGGCGATGATCGCATCGACACCGGCGGGGGCGCCGACACGATCCACGGCGAGGCCGGCGACGACCGCATCCTCGCCGGCGAGGGCAGCAACCACGTCTGGGGCGAGGCCGGCGACGACCGCATCGCGCTGGGCCGCGGCACCGACCGCGCCAGCGGCGGCGACGGGCGCGACACGATCGAGGCCGCGGGCGGCTCGAACCGCCTTCTCGGGGGGCGCCACGACGACCGCATCACCGCCGGATCGGGGCGCGACTCGATCCGCGGCGAGCACGGCGACGACAGCCTCATCGCGGGCGGCGGGCGCGACCGGGTCTGGGGCGACGACGGCGACGACTCCCTGCTCGGCGCCAGCGGCGACGACGCGCTCTGGGGCGGCGGCGGCGACGACCGGATCTGGGGCGGCTCGGGCGCCGACTCGGTCTGGGGCAACGCCGGGCGCGACCGCATCCAGGGCGGCAGCGGCAACGACCGCCTCCTCGGCGGCGACGACCGCGACACGCTGCGCGGCGAGGACGGTCACGACAGCATCGACGGCGGCGGCGGCGCCGACCGGGTCGAGGGCGGCGCGGGCCGCGACACGCTCGTGGGCGGCGCCGGTGACGACACGCTCGAGGCCGGCTCGGGCGGCGGACGGATCTACGGCGGCGACGGCGCCGACCGCCTCGGCGGCGGCGCGTCCGCCGACTGGCTCGACGGCGGCGCGGGCGCGGACCACTTCCTCGGCCGCGGCGGCCACGACAAGCTGTACGGGCGCGCCGGCGACGACCGCCTCTTCGGCCAGGCGGGCAACGACTCGCTCTACGGCGGCGAGGGCGCGGACACCGTGAAGGCCGGCCCGGGCAACGACTGGCTGCTGGGCCACGGCGGCGACGACGTGCTGCGCGGGCACAACGGCCACGACCGCATCCACGGCAACGCCGGGGCCGACCTGCTGGTGGGCGAGAACGGCAACGACACCATCGGCGGCGGGGCGGGCGATGACGACCTGCGCGGCGTGGCGGGCAACGACGTGCTGCGCGGCGGCGCGGGCGATGACACGCTCTACGCGGGCCGGGGCCGCGACACGATGTTCGGCGAGGGCGGGCGCGACATCATGCGCGGCCACGTCGACGTCGACCGCATGTTCGGCGGCAACCATGACGACCGCATGTTCGGCTACGGCGGCGACGACCAGATGCGCGGCGAGCACGGCGCGGACCGCCTGTTCGGCGGCAGCGGCCGGGACCGGCTCTGGGGCGGCGCGGGCGAGGACAGCCTCTACGGCGGCCCGGGGGACGACACGATCCACGGCGGCGGCGGGCGCGACACGATGCGCGGCGACGGCGGCGCGGACCGCTTCGTGTTCGACGCCCGCGGCTTCGGGCGCGACGTGATCCAGAACTACGACACCCGCGCCGACGAGATCCACATCGCCCGCGCCCTCGCCGGAGGCGCCGCGGGCGGAGCCCAGCTCGTCGACCGCTTCGCCGCCCTCGAGGGCGGCCGCGTGGTGATCGACCTCGGCGCGGCGGGCGAGATCGTGCTCGCGGGGATCACGACGACGGCGGGGCTGGCGGACGACATCGTGCTGATCTGAGGGGGCCTATCCCCGCGTGCAGTCGCGGCAGCGCGGGATGGCGGTGTCGGCCTCCAGCCGCGCGGGCTCGATGGTCTCGCCGCATTCGGTGCAGGAGCCGTACTCCCCCGCCTCCAGCCGTTTGAGCGCGGCGAGGAGGCGCGCCCGCTCGGCGCTCGGCCGTCTCTCTTGCGCCTGCGCCATGGCCTGGTTCTGAAGCGCATCCATCCGGGAGAGCCACCCGACGGCCTGCTGATCGAGCGCAAGGGCATGCGCGTGTCAGCCGAGGCCGCGTCCTCGGCGGCGCGGGGGTTATGGGTGAAGGATAGCTTGGCGAGAGAAGCATAGGCGGAGTTCCGTAGAATTATGCAATAACGCTCACACATCACCATCACAGTTTAGATTATTGAGAAGAGTCAATTACCGAATGACTAAACCAAGGGCGAGTCTTGGGCAGCATTGCGAATAGCGAATTTATCTCCTTACGAACAGTGTTCCCTCTAACTCTGCAAGCACCAATGCTGGGACTCTTTTAAAGTACTCGCTGCACAAACTTTCCGCTATCATTGCAATTCCTGCATGCGCGGAAATGCGTTCCATCCAAAAGTCAGCATAGTAGCGACACAGATTGCTAAGTATGAAGAGAGCGGCGAGAAAAGCGCCAAATTCGTTGATTGACGTCTTAACTCCGCAGATCCTCACCTCCCCGGAAGTTAGCGAAGTGACCATTGGCAAACTTAGATTCACTTTTTGGCCGCGATAGATGTTCGCCGTCAAAGCAAAGCCGCTCTGAAACTCCTCGATCTCTATGCCCGGAACTAGCGCAGGAGATACCAATATGTTTTCAGATACACCGCTTATTATCTCTTCGGGACCCGGATGAACAAGCACAGAAATTGAATGGCATTCGCCACTCTTCGTCGAAGAAATTATCCCCCGTGCGTAACTCGAGTATGCTCCATAACGCGCCAGTTCTTCTGATAGGCTTGGAATGAGCTTTATGCACTCGAGCAAGGAAACACCACCTTCGTCGAGCAATTCGAATCGTTCGTCACCGCCTATCATTAAAGGAATAGGCCCTGAGGTTTTACCGTCCTGATCGCTATGGACGCCGATGACTGGATGTTCACGAGCAGTTCGATGCCAAAGCTCAAACGTTCCTCTTCTCTTACCTGATGACACCATCGGCTTAGCCTTGCAGGCGCTCATTTGTTGCAAAGTTGTTGCATCTCGAGAGACATTAGATGGCGCACCAAAGCTTAAACCGTGATGTGAATGCTCAGCTCTCGCTAACGTGAGGCTCGAGTCGCCGCTCTGCTTCATCAACAACTCTGCAAGCGCAAAGTTCATTGCCGAATAATACAACAAAACCGGCTTTGTTGCCAGTGTTGCAACTTTGGAATTCTCCATATACTCCAAGCCCAAGGCTAGGCAGAATCCGATTTGCTTGGCTTGCTTTCTAGCATTTCGGTGATGGCGCACCGGTACATTTTGCCGGTCTATTAAGCGCTTCGATGCGTATTCCAAATTGAGGAACTGTTTCAGGCCGCGGATGCAGAATGCGTCGAAGTTATCTGGCGCGATGGAGCTAGCTCGTTTCACTATCACCCCAACAACCCCCGAAACTCCCGCCACTCCCCCTTGCTCATCCCGCTTGTCTCCTGCGTCACCTCCTCGCCCCGCGCCATCCGCCGCACGCACTCCACCCCCTTCGCCGAGAGCTGCGCGCCCCCGACCCGGTAGTCCTCGAAGGCCCGCCAGGCCATCGGGACCCAGTCGCGCACCGACTCCGCGATGGCGTCCGCATAGACGCGGATCTCCCACTGGGCGTGGGCATCCGAACGTAGGCGGAGGAAGTGGAGGAGGTTGTGGAGGTCCACCTTCCAGTACCACTGGGTGTAGACGTTCGCCGGCAGGTTCATGCGCGCCAGCTCCCGCGCCAGGCCCTGCTGGCCGTCCTGGGAGATCATCGCCTCGTAGTGGTCGTAGGCCCGGTCCGCGTCCTCGCGCAGCCAGCGCAGCACGCGCTCGGCCTCCTCGCCCTCCAAGGCGGCCCCCCGCCCCTGGTTGTTCTGCGTCGCCTGCGCCGCGAGGTGCCGCGCCTCGGGCACGTAGAACTCGCGGTCCAGGATGGAGTAGCGCGCGGAGTACTCGTTCACGTTGGCGGTCCGGTGCCGGATCCACTGGCGGGCCACGAACACGGGCAGCTTCACGTGGAGCTTCACCTCGCACATCTCGAACGGCGTCGAGTGCCAGTGGCGCATGAGGTAGCGGATCAACCCCTCGTCGTTCGACACCGCCTTGGTGCCGCGCCCGTAGGAGACGCGCGCCGCCTGGCAGATGGCCTCGTCGTCGCCCATGTAGTCGACCACGCGCACGAAGCCGTGGTCGAGGACCGGTTTGGCAACGTAGAGGTGCCGCTCCATGCCCTCGGACACGGCGCGCAGCGTGGGGCGCGGGGTGCTGCGGGTCTCGTCGATCTCGGCTTGCTGCTCGGGGGTGAGGGGCATCGGGGCTCTCGCATGGCTCGGGTCGCCGGGAACCGTAGTCTCCCCCGCCCGTCCCGCAACCGCGGGTGCCGCCCGCCCCCGGTTGCCTGTGGCCCCCGCGCCGCTAGGGTCGCGGCGGGCCACACACAGGGGAGCCACCCATGGGCATCGAATACCTCCACACCATGCTGCGCGTGAAGGACCTGGACGCCACGATCCGCTTCTTCGAGCTGCTCGGCCTGCGCGAGCGCCGCCGCATCGACAACGAGGGCGGGCGCTTCACGCTGGTGTTCCTCTGCCCGCCCGACCAGGACGACGGCCATGCGGACGTGGAGCTGACCTACAACTGGGACGGCGACGACGCCCTGCCCTCCGACTCGCGCCACTTCGGCCACCTCGCCTACCGCGTGGACGACATCTACGAGACCTGCGCCGCGCTCCAGGATGCGGGCGTCGTCATCAACCGCCCCCCGCGCGACGGGCACATGGCCTTCGTGCGCTCGCCCGACAACGCCTCGGTGGAGCTGCTCCAGCGCGGCGACGCCAAGGCGCCCGCCGAGCCCTGGGCCTCGATGGAGAACACCGGCCACTGGTAGCGGCGGCCCCGCGGATCGGCAGGAGCGCCTTCGCGGAAACGCGTCGTTTCCATCGGCTTGGACGGGGTCTGCCCCGATTTCGCCACGAAGCGGTGCGATCTCCGCCAGATCATCGATACCAGGAGGTTCCGATGCCGATTCCCTTCCTGCGCTGCGAGAGCGGCGCCGTCTCGATCGACTGGGTGGTCCTGTCCGCGGCCGTGGCCGGCCTCGGCATCGCCGTGGTCACCGTGGTCAGCGTCGGCGCCGAGACCCGCTCCAACGCCTTCGTCACCCAGACCGAGGTCTGGCGGAAGGGCGAGCACGCCAAGGAGGCCTACGCGGCCCACCAGCAGGACGGTTTCATGGCGATGTACGAGGTCGCCGCCACCCTGGAGGACGTCGACCTCGCCACCGTGAACGGCTACGCGAACAGCTACCGCGGCACCGAGGACTACGAGGCCTGGGACGAGGCCACCCGCAACATGTTCGACGACTTCGACGCCTCGATCGCGGCCCACTACGCCGAGATGCGCGCCGTGCGCTCCTCGGAGACCACCTACGAGCAGGAGCGGTTCGACCGCCTTTACCGCGACGAGTACCACCCCATCGCGCAGTCCTACCAGGGGGACGGCCAGACCTACGCCTACTAGGCCCCGCCGCGGGCGCATCGCCCCCTGATCGAAACGCGCGCCCCTCCGGGCGCGCGTTCGCGTTCGCGGGGGGCCGCTACCGGCGCCGCGCGGCGCCCGCCACCGGCAGCACCGCCGCCGCCACCCGCCGCCCTTCGCCCAAGAGCACGTTGTAGGTGCGGCAGGCGGGCGGCGTGGCCATCACCTCCAGCCCGATCCCCGCCTCCTCGACCGCAACGCGCAGCGAGGCGGGCGGATGGGCGATGGCGCCGCCCATGCCCAGGAGGATCACGTCCACCGCCCCCGCGAGCGCGAGGAGCGGCCCCGCATCCGCCAGCCCCTCCCACCGCTCCAGCCCGCCGGGGTGGAGGATCAGCGCGCCCTCGTGGCGCGCCCCGCCGATGCGGAAGAACCCGTCGCCGTAGCCGTCGAAGGGGCGCCCGCCGCCGTAGTCCACGTCCCTGAGGTCCATGCCGGTCTCCCTCCCGCCTGTGCGCCCCCGACCTAGGGCGGGCCCCGCGCGGCGCCAACCCCGCACCGTGGCGGAACCGGGGCACGCGCCCCGCCCCCGCCCCGTTTCGCGGCCCCGATTCCGCCCCCGATCAGGGCGATCGTCCGCGCCCGGGCGACGGTGCGTGGCACGCCGACCCACCGTCCCACCCGAGAGGGGCAATCGGCGCCGCGACGGTCATATTTTCCGCCCCATTCGGAGCGCATTTCGGCCCCGAACACGACACGAACCCCACGGAGGCCACCATGCGGATGACACACTTCCTCCAGGACCAGACCGGCACCGTCACCGTGGACTGGTCGTTCCTCACCGCCGCCGCCGGGGTCATGGCGCTCACGGCCGCGGGGCTGCTGACCGTGGCGACGAACGGGTTCACCGAGTACAACGTCCGCGAGCTCGCGCTGCGCGAGGCGGGCGGCCTGGCCGACCGGGCGCTGGGCTACCTGCCCGCCGACGCGGATCTGTTCGACACCTACGTCGAGGGGCTGGACGCGCTGGACGTGGCCGAGCTCGACGCGCTGGCGGGCTATGCCAACCGCCTCTGGGCCGCGGGCGTGCCCGACATGGACGACGAGGGCGCTGCCACGCTCGCCGAGTTCGTGGCCGCGGTGGACGCCGCCTACGCCGCCCGCGGCCTCGTGCGGCCCACGCACACCCGCATCGACACCGCGCGGATCGGGCACGCGCTGGGCTCCATGGGTCTGAGCCACCGCGAGATCGCGGCGCTCATGCCCGCCTGACCCGCGCGAGCGACCGGCGCAGGCTCAGCCCGCCCGGCGGCGGCGCAGCAGCGCGAGGCCGCCGAACCCGGCGAGCAGCAGCGGCAGGGTGGCCGGCAGCGGGACGGGGGCCGTGGGGCCGAAGCGCACGGTGATCGTGTCGTTCGGCAGCGAGAACACGTAGCTTCCGGGGGTGACCCCGAGCGCGGCGAAGGTCTGGTTCGCGAACGTCAGCGTGCCGGCCAGCGCTTGGCCACTGGCGTAGCCGGTGGGAACGCCCACCTCGTTTCCGGAATTGGCCCCTAGGACCGCGAACGCGTCGCCCGTTCCGGAGGTCGCGAGGGTCAGCCCGTCGGTCCCGAAGTTCGCAGGGGCGGCGTCGAACTCGTAGGTATCGAACGAGCCGGTGGAATCGGATTGTATCGCCGCGGCGTCGCTGGCCGAGAACAGGTCGAAGGGCAGGCCGCCCGCGCCCGCGGAGCCCGCACCGCTCAGGTCGAGCGACCCGGCGAAGATGCCGACGACGTCGCCCCCCGTCTCCTGGAAGTCCCACAACACGGCGGCGTTCGCGGCGCCCGCGCTCAGCGCGGCACCCAGCAGGCCGGCGGCAATCGTCTTCAGCATAGGTCCATCCCCACCCCTCGCGTCCGGCGCCGGGATCGGCGGCCGGTCGTTCCTTGTAACCGGGGGGAACCGTGGCGTCGACGGATCAGGGCGGAAATGCGGCCGTTTCGCGGGCTTTCGGTGCCGGCCCGTCGAGACGCGTTTCCGCCCGCGATACGGATCGGCGATCGACGGGGCTTCGGCTCCGTCGCGGAGACGGCCGATCGGCGCGCGGGGTCACGAGGGCGCGCGGACGGGGGGAATCACCCCCGCCCCGACGACCGGTCCCCCTGCCCCCCCCCTCAGGCGCCGGGCCCGGCGAACTGCGTCCCGGCGTCCGAGGGCGCCTTGGGGTCGCGCTCCACGCCCAGCATCAGCACCACGTTCTTGGCCACGTAGACCGACGAGTAGGTGCCCACCACGATGCCCCAGGTGATCGCGAACACGAAGCCCCGGATCACGTCGCCGCCGAGCACCAGGAGCGCGATCAGCGCCAGCAGCGTAGTGCCCGAGGTCATCAGCGTCCGGCTCAGGGTCTCGTTCACGGAGCGGTTCATGACCTCGATCAGCGGTGTCTTCTTGTACTTCACGAGGTTCTCGCGAAGGCGGTCGAAGATCACCACGGTATCGTTGATCGAGTAGCCGATGATGGTCAGGATCGCCGCGATGGTGGCCAGGTCGAAGCGGATCTGGAACAGCGCGAAGACCCCGATCGTCAGCACCACGTCGTGGACGAGGGCGGCGATGGCGCCCACCGAGAACTGCCACTCGAAGCGCAGCCAGATGTAGACTAGGATCGCCGCCAGCGAGGCCAGCACCGCGATCACCGCGGTCTGGATCAGCTCGCCCGACACCTTCGGCCCGACCGACTCCACGGACGGGAACGTCACCGACGGGTCCACCGAGGCCAGCGCCGCCTCGACCTGCGCGATGGTCTCGGCGGTCACGGCCTCGGCCCCGTCCTGCGCCTGGATGCGGATCTGCGCCACGTTGCGCCCCGCCTCGAAGGTCGGGTCGAACACCTCCGTGATCGACACGTCGCCGAGGCCGAGGGGCGCGATGGCGTCGCGGTAGGCGCCCACGTCCACGGCGGCCGTCGACTCGGTGCGGATCGTGGTGCCGCCCAGGAAGTCGATGCCGAAGTTCAGGCCCATGACGGCCCACACCACCAGCGCCAGCACCATCGCCACCACCGAGGCCCCGAAGGTCCAGTGGCGCCAGCGCATGAAGTCCCAATTCGTCTCGTCGGGAACCAGCTTCAGGCGCATCTCAGACCTCGATCGTCTTGGGGCGGCGGCGCTCGAACCACAGCACGATGAACAGGCGCGTCACGAAGATCGCCGTGAACACGGACGTCAGGATCCCGATGCCCAGGGTCACCGCGAAGCCGCGCACCGGCCCCGAGCCCAGGGTGAACAGGATCGCGGCGATGATGAACGTGGTGATGTTGGCGTCCACGATCGCCGACAGCGCGCGCTCGTAGCCCAGCTCGATGGCGCGCGCCGGGCCACGCGCGGTGCGCAGCTCCTCGCGGATGCGCTCGAACACCAGCACGTTGGCGTCGACCGCCATGCCGATGGTCAGCACGATGCCCGCGATGCCCGGCAGCGTCAGCGTGCCGCCGATGGTCGAGAGGACCGCGAAGATCAGCGCGATGTTGATGCCCAGCGCCGCCATCGCGAACACCCCGAACAGCCCGTAGGCCGCCACCATGAACACGACGACCGCCGCCAGCGCCACCAGCGAGGCCACCTTGCCCGCGTCGATGGAGTCCTGCCCCAGCTCGGGGCCCACGGTGCGCTCCTCCAGGAAGGTCATCTCGGCGGGCAGCGCGCCGGCGCGCAGGAGGATCGCCAGCCGGTTCGCCTCCTCCACGTCGAAGTTGCCGGTGATCTGCCCCGAGCCGCCGGTGATCGCCTCGCGGATCGTGGGCGCGGTCACCACCTCCTCGTCCAGCACGATCGCGAAGGGCGCGCCCACGTTGGCGCCGGTGAACTGCCCGAAGGCGCGCGCGCCCGAGGGGTTGAAGCGGAAGGTCACGCTCGGCAGGCCGTTCTGGTCGAAGGCCGGCTGGCTGTCGGTCAGGTCGTCGCCGGATACGACGGGCGCGCGCTCCAGCACGTAGAACACGCCCTCCTCGTCGAGCGAGGGCCGGAGCAGCTCGTCCGCGTCCACCCGCGTCTCGGGGTCGGCGGTGCGGCCCGAGACAGCGTGGAAGGTCAGCTTCGCGGTGGTGCCGATCAGCGCCTTCAGCTCCGAGGCCGAGCCGATGCCCGGCACCTGGATCAGGATGCGGTCGGCGCCCTGGCGCTGGATCGTCGGCTCGCGGGTGCCGGCCTCGTCGACGCGGCGGCGGATGATCTCCAGGGACTGCTGCATGGTGCGGTCGTCGGTGGCGCGGCGCTCGGCCTCGCCCAGGGTCACCGACACCACGTCGCCCGCGCCGGTGACGGCCAGGTCGCTCTCGCCCACGCCGGTAACGGAGACCACCGGCGAGGCCAGCGCGCGCACCGCGTCCACGGCGGCCTGCAGGCCTTCGGGCTGCGAGATGCGCACCCGCAGCTCGCCCGGGGGCGCGTCCTGGCGGCGGATCGTGCCGACCTCGCCGCGCACGTCGCGCAGCGCGTCGCGCACCTCGGGCCACAGGCCCTCGACGCGCGCGGCATAGACGTCCTCGAGCTGCACCTCGGCGAGCAGGTGCGCGCCGCCCCGCAGGTCCAGCCCGAGGTTCACCAGCCCCGAGGGCAGGAACCCGGGCCAGCGCGCGAGCGCGGCCTCGATCTCGGGCGTGGACACCGCCCCCGCCTCCACGGCGGCGGCGGCGTCGTTGTACGGCTCGACGCGGCTGTAGAACAGGTTCGGCAGGGCCCACAGGAGGCCGAGCAGGCAGACCCCGAGGATCAGGACCCGCTTCCAGGCGTCGATCTGGATCATGTCAGGCGGCCGGTTCGGTCTTGGACACCACCTGCGCGATGGTGGAGCGCACGACGCGCACCTTCACGTTCTCGGCCAGCTCCACCTCGACCTCGTTGTCGTCGCGCACCTTCACGACCTTGCCGATCAGCCCGCCCTGGGTGACGATCTGGTCGCCCCGGCGCAGGGCGTCGACCATGGCGCGGTGCTCCTTCACCTTCTTCTGCTGGGGACGGATCAGCAGGAAGTACATGATCGCGAAGATCAGGATCAGCGGGATGAAGCTGCCGAGGGTGGAGGCGGCGCCACCGGCGGTCTGCGCGTAGGCGGGGGATGCGAACATGTCGGGCCTTGCTGTTGGGGCGGGGCGGGCGCCCCGCGCGGCCGCGGGGGGCCGGTCGGAAAATCGGCGGCAACCTATGCGCGCCCCCCGGGCGGCGCAAGCAGGCGGGCGGCCCGCGAGGCGGGGCGCGGCGGTCTGGTCGCAGCCCCCCGCCCGTGGCAAGAGGCGCGCGACAACGCCGGAGGCCCCAATGCACGACATCCGCCAGATCCGCGAGAACCCCGACGCGTTCGACGCCGCCCTCGCGCGCCGCGGCATCGCGGCGGTCTCGCCCGAGCTGATGGCGCTCGATGCCGCGCGCCGCGCCCACATCGGGGCCGCCGAGGAGGCGCAGGCGGAGCGCAACGCCGCCTCCAAGGAGGTGGGCGCCGCCAAGGCCCGCGGCGACGACGCCGAGTTCGAGCGCCTGCGCGCGCTGGTCGCCGCCAAGAAGGACGAGATCGCCGCCCTCGAGGAGAAGGCCCGCGAGGCCGACGCCGCCCTCGGGCAGCGCCTTCTGGAGCTGCCCAACCTTCCCGACGCCGACGTGCCCGACGGCGCCTCCGAGGACGACAACGTGGAGCTGCGCCGCGACGGCACGCCCCGCGAGATGGACTTCGCGCCGCGCGAGCACTTCGCGATCCCGGGCGTGGTGCCCGGCATGGACTTCGAGACCGCCGCCAAGCTGTCGGGCTCGCGCTTCGTGGTGCTGCGCGGCGCGGTGGCCCGCCTCCACCGCGCGCTGGCCCAGTGGATGCTGGACGTGCACGTGAACGAGAACGGGCTGGAGGAGACGGCGACCCCCGTGCTGGTGCGCGACGACGCCATGCTCGGCACCGACAAGCTGCCGAAGTTCGGCGGCGACAGCTTCCTCACCCGCGAGGGCTACTGGCTGATCCCCACCTCCGAGGTCACGCTCACCTACTCGGTGGCGGGCGAGGTGCTCGACGAGGCCGCCCTGCCCCGCCGCATGACCGCGCACACCTTGTGCTTCCGCTCCGAGGCCGGCTCGGCGGGGCGCGACACGGCCGGAATGCTGCGCCAGCACCAGTTCGAGAAGGTGGAGATGGTCTCGGTCACGCATCCCGACCGGAGCCGCGAGGAGCTGGACCGCATGACCGGGCTGGCAGAGGACCTCCTGCGCCGCCTCGGCCTGCCGTTCCGCACCGTCGTGCTGTGCACCGGCGACATGGGCTTCGGCGCGCGGCGCACCCACGACATCGAGGTCTGGCTGCCGGGCCAGGCGAAGTACCGCGAGATCTCGTCCTGCTCCACCACGGGCGACTTC